>JBPPMF010000029.1:0-8894 GCA_051305915.1 Thiobacillus sp.
CACGCAGCTCGACGCCGTCAGCAGCGCCTCGCTGCTGGGCCACGTCAAGACCGAATTCAGCCGCGGCCTCGATCTGCAGCAGGCACTGGCCGGGCACTATGCGCCGTTGCAGGCGCTGTGGGGCCAGCGCAGCGGTAGCCTCGGCGAAACCTCGGCGCTCTTGATCCTCGTCGGCGGTGTCTTCCTGCTGGCGCGCCGCATCATCAGCTGGCACGCGCCGGTCGCCATGCTTGCCGGCGTGGCGCTGCCCGCGCTGTTGATGAATCTGATCGCGCCGGATCACTACGCCGGACCGCTGGTGCATCTACTGTCCGGCGGGGTGATGCTGGCGGCCTTCTTCATCGTCACCGACCCAGTTACCTCGCCCAACACCGCCGCCGGGCAGCTGGTGTTCGGGCTCGGCTGCGGCCTCCTCACCTACGTCATCCGCACATGGGGCGCCTACCCGGAAGGTGTCGCCTTCGCGGTGATGCTGATGAACGCCGCCACCCCCATCATCGACCGCTATATGAAGCCGCGCATCTACGGCCGCACGCGCAAGGGCGAGCCGCTCGATGCGGCGGCCGCCAAGAAAGATGCCGCATGAACCTCGACACGCTGCGATCGAAACTCGGCTATCAGACCCTGCTGCTCGGCAGCGTGGTGCTCTTGACCACCGGCGCGCTGGCACTGGCCTCGCGCGTTACCGAAGCCGACATCCAGGCGGCGGCGGCGCGCGATCTCAAGCAGTCGCTGGCGCAGGTGCTGCCGGGTCAGTACGACAACGATCTGCTGAGCGACACGGTCCGGATTGCGGCCCCCGACGGCGAGTTGACCGTCTACCGTGCGCGTCGCGCCGGCCGCGTGGAGGCGGTGGTGTTCCAGGTCGAAGGGCGCGGATATGCCGGCCCCATCGTCTGCGTCATGGGCGTGTCGCGCGACGGCCAGCTGCTCGGCGTACGCGTGCTCAAACATAAGGAAACGCCGGGTCTGGGCGACAAGATCGAGCCGGCTAAGGACAAGTGGATCCAGGCTTTCGCAGGCAAGTCGCTGGGCGCACCGGCGGCGGACCAGTGGGCGGTGAAGAAGGACGGCGGCGCGTTCGACCAGTTCGCTGGCGCCACCATTACCCCGCGCGCCGTGGTGCGCGCGGTGAAAGGTGGGCTGGAACGGTTCGCCCGGGAGAAGCCGCGCATGCTGGATGAAGAAAAAGAAGGCCAAGCAGATGCCTCTAGAAATCGTAGCGAGCGGGCGTCCACCCGCGAGGGGCAGGCCGTGGTTGTAAAGCCGCTGAAGCGGCAACAACCACGCTCAGCCGGGCGCGCCCGGAGCGCAGGAACCGGAATGTACATGGAAGTACATGAGGATTCCGAGCACCGGACGCGCCCGGATCACGCACGCGCAGTAGATTTATAGGGGTATCTGACATGACTTACGCACGCATCGCCAAGGACGGTCTCTGGGACAACAACGTGGTGTTCGCGCAGATGCTCGCGCTGTGCCCCACGCTGGCGGTGACCGGCAGCGCCACCAACGGGTTGGGCATGGGGCTTGCCACCACGGCGGTGCTGCTGGCGTCCAACACGTTGATCTCTGCCGCGCGCCACCTGGTGAGCACCGAGGTGCGCATTCCGGTCTATATCGTGCTCATCGCCACCCTGGTGACTTTGGTCGACATGGGCCTCAACGCCTGGGCGCACGAACTGTACAAAGTGCTCGGCCTGTTCATCGCGCTGATCGTGGTGAACTGCGCCATTCTTGGCCGCGCCGAATCCTTCGCTTCCAAGTCGCCGGTGCTGCATGCCGCGGCCGACGGCCTGATGATGGGGCTGGGCTTCACCGCCGCGCTGGTGGCCATCGGCGGTGTACGCGAGATCCTTGGTTCCGGCACCCTGTTCGCCAACGCGCACCTGCTGTTGGGGCCGGGCTTTGCCTTCCTGGAATTCACCCTGATCCCCGAGTATCGCGGCTACCTCTTGATGATCCTGCCCCCCGGCGGCTTCCTGGTGGTGGGTTTTCTGCTCGCGGGCAAGCGCCTGCTCGACCGGCGCCTGGCCGCGCGCCAAGTTGCGGCAAGCCTTTCCCTAGCCCCTAGCCCCTAGCCCCTATCCAGCATGCAAATCGCCGTCGCCTATTCCGAACCTGCCCAACAGATCTGGCTGCGCATCGAAGTGCCGGAAGACTGCACCGTGCAGGACGCCATCGAGTGTTCCGGCATCCTGCGCCAGTTTCCCGAAATCGATCTGGCCGCGAACAAGGTGGGGGTGTTCGGCAAGCTCGCCAAGCTCGACGCTACGCTCAAGCCGGGCGACCGGGTTGAAATCTACCGTGCCATCATCGCCGATCCGGCCACGGTGCCGCGCCGCCGGCTGGGCGAAGACGACGATGACGATTAGCGATTCACGGCGTTTGAATTCTGGTGAACTATTGCTGTATGGCTTTCTTGCTGCGTGCCGGCTTTTTTTCTATCAGCCATCGGGGCAGGCGCTTGCGCGATGAGACCAGCTGCGCCAGCGTATAGCCGCCAAACTGCCCCAGTAATTCCTGCTTGATCGGCTTCCAGTCGCAATGCATCACACAGGCGGTTTTGTCATCGCAGTCCTTGAATCCCAACAGACATTCGCGGCTGATGCGTTCGCCCTTGGTGAGCGCGAGAACTTCCAGCAGGGTGACGTTGGCGGCACCGGGAGCCAGGATGTAGCCGCCGCCACGCCCGCGTGTCGATGTCAGCCAGCCGGCGCGGCAGGGTTGTTGCAGCAGTTTGGCCAGATAGGGCGGAGGAAGGCTCAACTGCTCAGCCAGTTCGCGCGCCAGTACCGGCCGCTCTGAGGGATGGGCGAGCAGGTGCATCAAGGCTTGCAGGGTGTACTGGGCGCTTCGATTGATGATCATGCTGAAATTGGTTCTGTGGGGCGCCGATTGAGCCGTCTATGTGCGATTCAGTAACTGTTTCATCCAGGCTCCCTGGCACGTTCGCTTGCGGCGTTGCTCCAGTAGGGTACGGATGGGACCTCTCGCTTCCTTCAGCGTCAGCACGGCGGCTGGCGTGATGGCGTCGCAGCGCAGCAGGTGCAAGCCCATGGGGGATTCCAGTGGCTCGCTGATTTGGCCTTCCCCCATGAGGAAAAGCGCGGCGTCCAGTTCGGGATAAAGCTGACCGCGCGGCATGTCGCCGAGCAGGCCGCCCTGCAGCGCGGTGGGGCACTCCGAGTGCTTCATCGCCTGTTCCTCGAAGCGCTTGGGGTCGCGCGCCAGCCGCGCGGCGATGGCTTCGATGCGGCTTTGCACGACCGACCGGGTGTTGTCCGGCAGGTCGTCGTTCACGGTGACCAGGATGTGGCGGACGCGCCGCGTCTCCTGTCGCCGGAACTGGTCGGGATGGTACTGGTAGTAGAGTTCCACGTCGATGTCGGACACCTGCGCCGCACGCGTGCCGACCTTCTCCAGAATAGCCTCGACCATCAGTTCGCGCTCCAGCGCATCCATGAAGCCGGCCTCGTCCAGCCCGTTGTGCTGCAGGTCGGCATGAAAGTCGGATTCGGCGGCGTAGCGCTTGCGGATTTCCGCCATCGCCGCGGCCAGACTGGCTGGGGGCACCATCGCGTCGCGCGCCTCCGGCGCCGCCAGCACCCGCGCTTCCAACCCGAATTGCTTGGCGGCCATCTTGCGCACGTGCTCGCGCTGCTCCGCCTCCAGCGCGGTCGGCGCCTTGCCGAACAGGTTCTGCGCGGCCTTGAGTTCGAGATAGGCGACGGCCTGCTCAGACATCGGCATTTTCCCGTTCCGGCGATTCCAGGCAGGACTCCGGCACCTGCAGGGTATGCCCCGGAAAACGCACGTGATACTGCACGTCGTCGGCCCGCTCGCGCAGCACCTTCAACACCTCGCCCTCGGTGCCGGCGGCGGCGAGCACCTCGCCGTTCACCGCCAGGGTATAGCGGGACAACACTTTTTCGCGCGTCTCAAAGTGGCTTTCCACCCAAGTGTCGTCGGCCGGCTGCAGCTCCTCTTCGCGGCAGCCGACCACGCGGCCATGGTCGAGGAAGTTCACGGTGTAAATGACCTGGTCCTGCAAAAAAGTGCCGACGTTCATCACGTAGCCCACGCTGCCGCGCTTAATCAGCAGGTTGCCGACCTCCAGGCCAGGAAAGGTGCCGTCGTTGCGCACGTTGCGCGTCAGCCGCACGGCTTCGCCGAAGTCGAAACGCTGTTCCATGGCGCTGTCAGTTCATTGCGACGGACGAGTTGCCGCATGATCCGCCCCCGCTGCTACCGCAACCGCAGCCGCCTGCAGCCGGCGCAGGGGCCGCCGCAACGCCTGCCTTGTTCAGCGTGATGTCGTCCAGCGGCACGAAGGTGGTCTGCGGCTCGTGCATGTGGAACACCTTGAACACCTTTTCGGTGAGCGCGTCCGAGGTCACGAAATCCGAGTAGGCCTGCTGCAGCAGGCGCGCATACACCGCGCGGCGCGGCGCTTCGTCCGCCGGCAGTTCGCCCGCCTGCGCGATATAGTTGTGGAAGCGCTGCAGGATGTGCAGGCGATTCACCTGCACCGTGCGCGCGTCGTATTCAATACCGAAATACTCGAGAAACTCCTCGGCGGCCGAGAGGTCTTCCAGCGCTTCGTCCAGGGTCAGGTCGTCCATGATTCAGCCTTTCGTTAAGGGTTGGGTGGGGGGATTCATGCCGCAGCTTCTTCCAGCAGGGCGTTCTGATACACCTCGAGCAGGTTTTTGCCGCCGAGGCGGTCGTGGCTGTCCATCTCGATCAGCTTTTTCAGCATGGCCTCGCCCTGCGCCGCGCGACCGAGGCGCAGGTTGATGTAGCCGGCAGCTTTCAGCACCATCAGATAAAAGCGCAGCAGGCCGATGGAACGCATCGCGGCATAGCCCAGATGCTGCGGATGCAGTTGCTGCCACGTGTTCGGAAAGTTCAGCCGTGCTGCGGCCGATTCCAGCGTGCGATCGGCCACGACGAGCGCGTCGTCGAGTCGGTGTTGGTAGAAGTAGTAGCGATACAGCGCCACCAGAACCACGAGCTGGCCCGGTGCCAGGAAATAGGCGCGCAGCAGCAGGCTTTCGGTCTCGTCCGAGCCGTAGCCCGCGCCTGCTTCGGCGATCAGCCGCTCCACCTCAGGCGAAATGGGGTCGTCGAAGTACAGCGTCGCTTGGTCGAAATCCATCAAGTCCATGTTCAAATCTTCCTTATCGTGCGCGCCACTTCGGTGCCGCACAGGTCGTCCGCCTCGCACACGCTGCACTGGCCGTCGACCGGCTCGCCGTGCTGGCGCAGGGTTTTTTCCAGCACCTCGATGCGCTCCATCAGGCAGGCAATCGCCTTGCCCACCGGGTCGGGGATCAGGTGATGGTCGAGGTTGATGCCGAGCGCGCTGGCGCCGCCCTCGTCCTGGCGCAGCACCACGCGGCCGGGAATGCCCACCACCGTGCGATGCGCGGGCACGTCCTTCACCACCACCGAGTTGGCGCCGACGCGTACCTGGTCGCCCAGCGTGATCGGCCCCAGCACCTTGGCGCCGGCACCGATCACCACGTTGTTCCCCAAGGTCGGATGGCGCTTGCCCTTGTTCCAGCTGGTGCCGCCCAGCGTTACGCCGTGATACAGGGTGACGTCGTCGCCGATCTCGGCGGTCTCGCCGATCACCACGCCGGCGCCGTGGTCGATGAAGAAGCGGCGGCCGATGGTGGCGCCGGGATGGATGTCGATATTGGTCACGAGCCGCGCGAACCAGGACAGCAGGCGTGCCGGATAGCGCAGCCCGGCACGCCACAGACGATGCGCGATGCGCTGCAGCAGGATGGCGTGCACGCCGGGATAGGTGGTGATGACCTCGAAGCGCGAGCGCGCCGCCGGGTCGCGCTGGAACACGCAGGCGATGTCCTCGCCCAGCAGCGCGAACAGGCCGGGCGCGGCCGGTGCGGCGTTCAGGGTTTGGTCGGGGAGCATGGCCTTGTCCATTTTGCGACGCCTCAATGCAATACGCCCGGCACGTGACGGCCGATCATGCGCTGGTACAGGAACACCAATTCGTGGTCGGCTGGCGAACGCTTGGCGCGCTCGGCGAACACGCGGATGTCGGGCAAGAGCTCGCGCGCTTCGGCCGGGCTCAGCGTCAGGCCCATGCGCGCATAGGCGGCGATGATGCCGTGCGAACCGGAATGCTTGCCGACCACCATCGTGTGGGTGCGGCCCACTTCGCTTGGATCGAAGCCCTGATAGGTGGCCGGGTCCTTCAACAGGCCGTCGACGTGGATGCCGGATTCGTGGGTGAACACGCCGCCGCCGACCACGCTCTTCTGCCAGGCCACCGGTCGCCCTGCGGCGTCGGCCACCGTGTCCGACAGCACCGGAAACAGGCTGAGATCGACCCCGGTATTGAATCCATACAGCTTCGCCAGCCCCAGCGCGACCTCTTCCAGCGGCGCGTTGCCGGCGCGCTCGCCCAGCCCGTTGACCGTGGTGTTGACGTGGGTCGCGCCCGCGCGGCAGGCGGCCAGCGTGTTGGCGGTCGCCAGCCCCAGATCGTCGTGCGCATGCATCTCGATCTCCAGATCGACCGTGCTGCGCAGGGTGGCAATGGCCTCATGCACACCGAAGGGCTCCATCACCCCCAGCGTATCGGCGAAACGCAAGCGCTGCGCGCCGGCATCCTGAGCGGCCTCGGCCACGCGCAGCAGAAAGTCCTGATCGGCGCGTGAGGCATCCTCACAGCCGACGATGACTTCCAGCCCGAGGTCGAGCGCGCGCGGCACCATCTCGCGGATCGCCTGCAGCACCCAGGTCCGGTCCTTCTTCAGCTTGCGCGTGATGTGCAGGTCGGACACCGCGATCGACACGTCGATCAGCTGAACCTTGAGATTGCGGCAGGCCTCGATGTCGGCTTCGCGCATGCGGCTCCACACCACCAGCTTCGACTTCAGCTCGAGGTCCGCCACCGCGCGGATGCTCTCGCGTTCGACTTCGCCCATCGCGGGAATGCCCACTTCCAACTCCGGCACGCCCATCGCATCGAGACGCCCGGCGATCGCCAGCTTCTCGTCCAGCGTGAAGGCTACGCCAGCGGTCTGTTCTCCGTCGCGCAGAGTAGTGTCGTCAATGATGATGGTGCGGTTCATACTGGCTCGGAATCCATTCATTCGGCAGATGCCTGGATATCTGCAAGCCCTATGCCAAGCCAGATAAAAACGTATCCGCATGAAATGCAAAGCAAATTTGCCGGCAACCCAGCTCAACTCCGGTAGGCAATGGCACGCCGAATCGGGCTTCGTCGGGTTTGCTACAAACAGGCAACTGGCAAGTCAGGCCTAATCTCTCATCCAACTCGTAGGGCGCAATAACCAAAGGGCATTGCGCCGTATGGCGGGTATGCGGCGCAATACGGCTCGCGCCTATTGCGTCCTACGCATGCTGGAAGGAAGATGGCGTGCACGACGCAGAGACCGTGGACAATACGGCCGAGGAAACCGACATGAAAACTTCCGCACCCCAAAATCGCATGCGCCCGGTTCACCCCGGCGAAATCCTGCGCGAGGACTACCTCAAGCCACTTGGCCTGAGCGCCAACGCACTGTCCCAGGCGCTGAAGGTGCCCGCCTCGCGCATCAACGATATCGTGCTCGAACGACGTGGCATCACTGTCGACACCGCCATGCGGCTGGTGCGCTATTTCGGTGGCGATGTGCAGAGCTGGATGAATCTGCAGACCGCCTACGAGATCAAGGTGGCCGAGCAGGCGCTGGCGAAGAAGATCAAGGACGAGGTGCAGCCGCTTGCCGCTTAATTGGGCGGTCCGGACGGGCGGTTGGCGCACGACTACATAATCTGCTGTTGCGGTCGTCAGCAAACTTTAACTATTTAGGCTGAATAAACTGCGGTGCGTGGGGGATATGGGGCGCCGAGAATTCACGATTCTTCTCGATTCTCGACCTCTCCACTTCAGATAGGTCCGCTCGGCGGAGAAGCTCCGAACACAGCTCGAAGCTTTCCTGATATTTGCCTTCGTAATACGCGCAAATCGACACTTCATCAGCCAGTCGCCAGTTATAGATTTCCGCTGCGACGAACAAGCGATCCGTCGTCCGGCCGCCACCCTCCAGGCCCTTCTTGCCAAAAAAATAGCCCAGGCCAAAGTCTTTCTTAGTTCGGTAATGCAGGCAGATTCGATACAAGGGTTCGATTCGGCTTCTGCGATATGACCAGGCCGAGAGATAAGCTTCCAACGCCTCCGGCCAGCGCCCCATCGACTCCAAAAGCACGCCGCATTGATACAGGCTGAAAAAGACCTCCTCGGCCCATCCACCCATTGCCACTCTGTGCCGGTAGGCATCCAGCGCTTTCTGCGGCTCCTTCGCATCGCGCCAACTCTGTGCAAGATAAAACGCGTACCGGGCATTTCCCGGTTCTTGTTCCAGTGCCGCTGCCAGAATCGCGGCATCCTTTTGGTAAGTCAGCGGGTCCCGACTTCTTGCCCCCTCATGGCGCCGGTCGATCCAAGGGCCATCGAGTACAGAAGGGGTGGAATCAGGGACGGAAACCAGATATTCGTGCAGTACGCCCAACCATCGCCAAGCCAGCCGGCCGGACACCAGCAAGCGCAACCGATACTCGGTGTTGGTGCTTTTTATCAATAGTTCGTAGGCGGCGTCCGTGAGTTCAGGCCAGCTCCAGTCCGCCCCTGGGGCGTGGAAGATATTGTCCGCGTCCATAATCAGGATGTAATCGGACTTTCCTTTGGCCAACTCGATCGCTTCCGTTCGATTGTGGCCGAAATCCACCCAATCACGGTGGTGTAACTCGCCTGGGATAGCCCCCAACGCGGCACGAATCTGGTCGGGTGTATCGTCGTCGGACCCGGTGTCGACAATGACCCAGTAATCGATATGCTGTTTGACGGAGTC
>JBPPMF010000090.1:0-8996 GCA_051305915.1 Thiobacillus sp.
ACGCCGGCTGCGGCCGTGGGCACGGATTTCCGCGTTGCCCATCACCCCGGCATTGGTGTATTGCGCATAGCGCGAGGTTTTCAGCGCCAGCGCATCTTCGATCGTCAGCAGGCGCGCGCTGCCGATGGCGCCCACCGAGCCGCCATGGGTACTGGTTTTGCCGGGACTGACATTGATGATGTTGGTGCCGAACTGGGTGAATTCGTCCAGGACGAAACGATGGATGCCGTCGCCGATCGAGGTGAGCAGGACCACCGCCGCGATCCCCACCGCGATGCCGGTGGCCGACAAAAAGGTGCGCAGCCGGTGCGCGCTGAGGGCGTACAGGGCGAAGCGCAGGGTGTCGGTCAGGTTCATTTCATTTCCCGCTCAACGCCCGCACAGGATCGAGCCTCGCCGCGCGCGCGGCCGGCAGCATGCTGGCGAGGATGCCGGTGACGAGGGCGGTCGCCACGCCGGCTACGCTGGCCCAGACGGGTGGCCAGGCGGGGAGCAGCGGATAGGCGAGGCGGATCATCCAGGCGCCGAAGTGTCCCAGCGCGAAGCCAATGGCGCCGCCTGCCAGCGACAGCCATAGCGATTCGGCAAAGAACAGGCGGCGAATGACGGCTGAGGGTGCGCCGATGGCCTTCAACAGGCCGATTTCCGTTGTGCGCTGGGCGACCGCCACCAGCATGACGTTCATCACCAGGATGCCCGCCACGGCCAGACTGATGGCGGCAATCCCCGCGACGCCCAGCGTCAGCGCCCGCAGGATGCGGTCGAAGGTGGCGAGCACGGCATCCTGGGTGATGACGGTCACATCTTCCTCGCCATCGTGACGCAGTTTCAGGGCGTGGCTGATCGCAGCCTTGGCCGGCTCGATGGCGTTGCGGCTGCGCGCCTCGACCAGGATGCGGAATAGCGAGGCGGTGTTGAACAGTTCCTGGGCGTAATCGATCTGGATGATGACGATCTCGTCGGAGTTGAACCCCATCGATTCGCCCTGAGTGGCGAGTACGCCCGACACCAGAAAGCGGCTGTCGCCGAGCCGGATGCGCTGACCGATGACCTTGCCGTCTGGAAAGAATTCGCGTGCTAGCTGGCTGCCCAGCACGATCTGCGCGCTGCGCTCCGAACCGTGGGCGAGAAAGCTGCCCTGTGCCAGTTTCATGCTGCGGATCGGCAGCAGATCGGCGGTGCTGCCGAGCACCGTCACCTCGCGCAGCCGCCCGCCGGCGGTGAGTTCGGCCACCCCCACGTTGAGTGGCGCATAGCGTCGCACTTGCGGCAGCTGGCCGATAAAGCGGGCATCTTCCAGGGTGAGGTCGCGCGGGGTCCCCCCGAGGGCTGCGCCAGGAAAGCCGCCCGAAGTTTCGGCGCGGCCCGGCAAGACGATAACCAGATTGGTTCCGAGCGAAGAAAATTGTCCGACCACATAGCGCCGTGCACCTTCGCCCAGCGCGGTCAGCACTACCACTGCCGCCACCCCCAGCGCCATTGCCAGCACTATGAGCAGCGAACGCGTGCGGTAGCTCACCACGGTTGAGAAAGACAGTTTCAGGGTATCGAGCGGCGTCATGTCAGGCCGTTATGCCTTGCCTTTATCCGCCCTTTTGGGGCGAGTCGGTTTGGGCTTGGCGGGTGGCGGTGCGGAATCGGCATTTTCCAGCGTTGCCGTGTCGGGTGTTGTCAGACGGCTCGCCTTGCTCACCACGGGTTTGCCGCTTTTGGCTTCCAGCGCGCGGCGTGCATCGCCCGCAATCGTTCCGCCTTCCTTCGCGGCCTTGCGGTTGTAGGCAAACCCTTGTGCGTCCTTGCGTCTGGAAATTTCAGTCGTCCCAGCCTCGCCCAGCATGGTGAAAATCAGCTCCAGATCGGTCATGTGATCGCGCAGATTGTTGCCGGTCTTGACCTTGTTCAGCCCTTTCAAGCGGCTGTGCGCGCCTGGCGTGATGCCGAAGGTGGCACGGGCGATTTCAGCGGTGAGAATGGAATATTCGCGGCCTTCCTGCACCCCGCGCTGTTTCCATTCGTCGGTCAGCTCTCCGCGCACCGCAATGGACCGCAGCCGCTTCTCAATCCAATCCTGTGGGTAACCTTTGGCCTGGTACAGCGCGCGGGCGCGGGCACTGGCCAGCTCCGGGTTTTCGATTTCTTTCACCCGCTCGTAACCCACCTGCGCCAGCCAGCGCTTGAACGGCTCGGCCTTGGGCGAGGGGATGGACTGGATGATGCGGAACAGGCCTTCGGTGTTAGCGCAGTCAGTCACACGCTGCTTGCCGTCCGGGGCTTGCAGTTTCAACCCGTGACAAAACGTCACGACTTCACTGCCCTCGGCATTGAGCCGCTGTTTCAGCTTGCGCCAGTATGCCCCGGCATCGGAGCTGTCAGTCAGCACCCCGCACACATCCACCACGGAAAACCACCACTCCTCGTTATGCCAGGTGCGGCGGATCGCGGCTTCCTGAAAGACGGCGATGTGGTTCGCTGACTCGGCGATTGTGGCCTTCTTGCTCAAGTTCTATCTCCCACAATCTCGCCATCGCGCATGCCAATGTGACGATGCGCGCGCGCGCCGAGCTCGCGGTCATGGGTGACGACGATCAGCGTGGTGCCGGCATGGTGCAGGCCCTCCAGCAGCGCCATCACTTCGGCGCCGATGCGGTGGTCGAGGTTGCCGGTCGGCTCGTCGGCCAGCAGGGCGGTCGGGCGCAGGATGGTAGCGCGTGCGATCGCCACGCGCTGGCGCTGGCCGCCGGAGAGTTCGGCCGAGCGATGGTGGGCGCGGTCCTTGAGGTCGAAGGCGTCGAGCGCAGCGTCAACCCGTGACTTGCGTTCGGCCGGATTGATGCCTTCCAGCATCAGCGGCAGTTCGATGTTTTCCGCCGCAGTCAGGCGCGGCACCAGGTGGAATGACTGGAACACGAAGCCGATTTTCTCGCGGCGCACGCGCGCCCGCTCGTTCTCGGAAAGATCGGTCACGTCGGCGCCGTCCAGTTCGTAGCGTCCGCCGTCGGGACGGTCGAGCAGGCCGATGACATTCAGCAGAGTGGATTTTCCGGAACCCGATGGACCCATGATGGACACATATTCGCCCGACGCAATATCGATGCTGACCTTGTTCAGGGCCCGCACTTCCTGGTCGCCCATGCGGAACACGCGGGTGATTTCGGCGAGGCGGATCATGGGGCGGTTTTGGCTTTGACCTTCACGCCGGCCTTCACGTTTTCATCGTCGAAGGACAGCAGCACCCGGTCGCCTGCGTTCAGACCACTGATCACTTCCGTGAACGCCCAGTTGGCCAGCCCGGTTTTCAGGGGGCGTGTCTCCAGCTTGTCGTCGGCGCCCAGCACCAGCACGCTGCCGTCCTGCTGGATCGCCTGGGTGGGCACGCGCAGCACCTGGGTGCGCTGCTCGATGATGGTCTCGACATCGGCACTGTAGCCAACCAGCAGGATTTGCTGGGGCGGCGTATCGAAATCGACTTCGACATCGACCGTACGCGCCTGCTTTTCCACTTCGGTCACATACGGCGCAATGCGGCGCACCTTGCCGGCAAAGCTTTGGCCGGGCAGGGCGTCGAGGGTGATGCGTGCAGGTTGCCCCGATTTCAGCCGCGGTGCGTCGACTTCGTCCATCGGCGCGCTGACATAGAGGCAGCTGTCGTCGATCAAGTCGACCGCCGGCGGCGTGGGAATGCCGGGCGGCGAAGGCGTGGTGAACTCGCCGATCTCGCCGGTGACGCGCGCCACGATGCCGGCAAACGGCGCGGTCAGCGTCGTGCGTTCCAGCCCGGCCAGAGTGACCTGGATCTGCGCCTGCGCGCGTTTGACGTCGGCCGCAAGCGCATCGCAGCTGGCCTGGCGTGCACGCGCTTCGGCGCGGGCATCCTCGCCGCGTTGTGGGCTGACGAAGCCCTGGGCGGCAAGCTGTTGGTTCCGGTCGGCGTTCCGCCGTGCGTTGTCGGCCATGATGCAGGCTTCGCGCCGGCGATCCTCGCTGGTGGCCAGTTGGCGGGTGGCGAGTTCACGCTGCGCGGCGAGGTCGCGGCTCCACAGTTCCAGCAGCGGCTGTCCGGCCTTCACGCGGTCGCCTTCCTTCACCCACAGCTTCACGATCTGTCCGCCTGCCACCGGGGCCAGTTTGGCGCGGCGACAGGCCTTGACCGTGCCGGCGCGCGTGTTGACCACAGTGGATTCCACCATGCCGGGCGCGATGGTGGCGAGTTCGACTTCGGGCGGCGTCGGCCGGGTGAAATGCCAGCCCGCATAGACCAGCGCAGTCCCGATCAGCACGATGACAAGAAGACGCAGCCAGGTTTTTGGTTTGAGCATGATTGGATGAGGCGGCAATGAACCGGCTCAATGTAACATTCAGGTCAGGATTATTCATCGTGCTATTTTTGCGCAAGCTTTTTTCAGGTGCTATCGGATGGAAGGTAAGCTTTTCTCACAGGATTTTCTGCTCGATGGCATACGCAGCACACCCGTTTGGGAGGCGTTGCCGGATGCCGCGCTGGATGCTTTCCGCGACAGCCTCACGCGCATCTATGCACCGCTTACGACTGACAGCCAGCTAAACGAGGCCAACACCGAAGCCGACGTCATCGAGCAAGTGCTCGACCTGCTTGGTTGGAGCGATCTGACCCTCAAACAAATCACCGCCTCCAGCACGCGTCGCGAAGACGTGCCGGATTTTCTGTTGTTTTCAGATGAAGCCGCCAAGCAGGCCGCACGCGCGGAAAAGCGCGATGACCGCCGTTATCGCCACGGCGTTGCCATTCTCGAAGCTAAACGCTGGATGCGTCCGCTGGATCGTGGCGACGCCACCAACCGTCTCGATCCCGGCACGCCGTCGAACCAGATTCTGCGTTACCTCTCCAGCGTTGAAGTCGCCTCGGATCGCAAAGTGCGCTGGGGCATTCTCACCAACGGCGCGGTATGGCGGCTGTACTGGCAGGGCGCGCGTTCGCGCTCGGAAGAATTCCTCGAGCTTGATCTCGCCGCGCTGCTGGGCGTTCCAGGCACGGAACAGGATTTATTCGAACTAGAGCAGAGTCACGGCATCAAATTGTTTTTCTGCCTATTCCAGCGCGACGCTTTCCTGCGCCAGACCTGGGACAAGGAAGACCGCACCTTTCACGAGTACGCCTTCAACGAAGCGCGCTTGTATGAGGAAAAGGTTTCGCAGGACTTGGGGGCACGCGTATTCGCCACCATCTTCCCGCAGTTTGCCGATGCCCTTGCGGCGGGCGATCCTGATGCCGACATTAGCTCCCCCGCTTATCTGACCGAACTGCGAGAAGCCACGCTGATTCTGCTGTATCGCCTGCTGTTCATTCTTTACGCCGAAGACCGCAACCTGCTGCCTGTCCGCGATGGACGCTATGACGATTATTCCCTGAGAAAAATACGGGTAGACATTGCCGAGCGGCGCGACGCGAACGACACCTTGAGCAATACGGCCAGCCGTTACTGGCAACACCTTGGCGACTTGTTTCGCATCGTTTCCCAAGGTGATCCCTCCATCGGCATGCCCGCCTACAACGGCGGCCTGTTCGAGGATGCCCGTGCGCCGTTGTTGACGCGTTGCCGCATACCGGATGCACGCTTCGCCCCCTTGTTCGACAATCTTGCACGCCGCCCCGACATCCTGCGCGCCTGGATCAACTACCGCGATCTCTCCGTGCAGCATCTGGGCGGCATTTACGAACGCCTGCTCGAATACAGCCTCGCCGTGGAAGACGGCAGCATCATCGCCCGCCCCGCCAGCTACGCGCGCAAGGTCAGCGGCAGCTATTACACCCACGATGGTTTGGTCAAACTCATCATTCGCGAAACCGTCGGCCCACTTGTTGCCGAGCGTAAAGCGGCTTTTAACGCGCGAATCGATCAGTGGAAAAAAAGGAAGGAACTCAAGCCAGCCGATTGGGAGATGCTGGACAGCGTCGACCCGGCCAGCGCCATGCTCGACCTGAAAATCTGCGACCCTGCAATGGGCAGCGGCCATTTTCTGGTTTCGCTGGTGGACTATTTCGCGGATGAACTTCTCGAAAGCATGGCTGCCGCGCAACTTGAAATCGCCGTCCAGCCGTGGGCACAGGATATTACCGACCCGTGGGCATCGCCGCTCATCAAGCGCATCGCCGACATCCGCAGCCGCATCCTGAGTTCCGCGCGCCAGCATCGCTGGGCGGTGACCGAAGCGCAACTGGACGACCGCCACATCGTGCGCCGCATGATTCTCAAGCGCGTAGTGCATGGCGTGGACAAAAATCCGATGGCGGTGGAACTGGCCAAGGTTGCGCTGTGGCTGCACACCTTCACCGTCGGCGCGCCGCTGTCTTTCCTCGACCATCACCTGATTTGTGGCGATTCGCTGTTTGGCGGCAAAGTCAGCGACATTTCGCACGAGCTGGGTAAATTCGTCGGGATGTTCCATCAGGACGATCTCGCACGGGTAGCGCGAGCCAGCATGACGATGGAAGCGATTGGCAATTTAACGGACATCGATATTGCCGAAGCGCATTACTCCAAAGCGCTCATGGATACGGCAACGGAAGGCTTGCTGCCCTTGCAGCGCACGCTGGATTTTTTGCAGGCCAGGCGCTGGGCAGGCAAGCCTACGGGCAGAGTGAAAGACACCGCGGAGTGGGAAGACTTATCCCTGGCGCAGCAATACCAAAGAAGCTGGTCGCAATTACTCGCACAAGAGTTTGGCGAAAACCTGTTGGAATCCGTCAAGTTTCTTGCCGAACGCAAAGGCAGGTTGCCGACGCCGCGCGAACAGCAGGCGCATAGCATGATGCGGGCGACAATCGCGCTTGCCGGGCGTGAGCACTTTTTACATTGGGAACTCGCGTTCCCAAGCGTCTGGCAGGGCGGGCAGGGCGGCTTCGATGCCATCATCGGCAATCCGCCGTGGGACAGAATGAAATTGCAACAGGTGGAATGGTTCGCCGAACGCAAACCGGACATCGCCAAAGCCGCCCGCGCATCCGACCGCAAGCAACTCATCGCAAGGCTGGAGGCCGACAACGACCCGTTGTGGCAGGACTACCTCGCCGCGCAAGCCGCCGCCGAAGCGGGCACCCGCGTGGCGCGCGAATGCGGCGGCTACCCGCTGCTCTCCGGAGGCGACATCAATCTGTACTCGCTGTTCATCGAACGCGCCACATCGCTTGTCCATCCGCGCGGCCTGATCGGCCTGCTGTGTCCTTCCGGCATCGCCGCCGACAAGGGCGCGGCGGAATTTTTTCGCGGCATATCCGGCACGGGACGGCTGGCAGCGCTCTACGATTTCGAGAACAAGAAAACCTTCTTCCCGGATATTCACGCCAGCTTTAAATTCTGCGCGCTGGTGTTCGGTGGTGAACAGCGCACGGTAGCAGCCGCGCGCTGCGCCTTTTACCTGCATACGCTGGAAGAAGCGGAGGACCCCGGGCGCATCCTTGCACTCACCGCGCAGGACTTCATGGCGGTCAATCCCAACACCGGCGCCGCGCCCATCTTCCGCACCCGACGCGATGCCGACATCACCACCGCGATCTACCGCAGGCAGCCGGTGCTGGTGAACCGGAGCGCCGAGCCGCTTAAGAAAGTGTGGCCGCTGCGCTATTGCACCATGTTCCACATGACCAACGATTCGCACCTGTTCAAGCGGCGCGACGAACTGGAAAAGGAGGGCTGGTATCCGGTGGGCGCGAACCGCTGGAAGAAGGGCGAGGCGGAAGCGGTGCCACTGTATGTCGGACGGATGATTTACAACTACGACCATCGTTCATCGCATGTCACAACCAACGAAGAAAACCTGCACAACGCAGCTCTAAGTGCGAATTTATCTTCAGTTGAGAAAGCCAAACCGGATTGTTTTTCCACACCGCAATATTGGGTATCGAAAAACGATGTGCCGAAAAATGAGTGGCGCGAATGGGCAATCGGATTCCGCGACATTGCACGTGCTACCGATATGCGAACCATGATTGCGGCAGTCATTCCCACTGTCGCAGCAGGAAATAAGCTGCCATTATTGTTGCCCGACTCAACCACTTTAAATGCGGATTACATTAAGTTTGCACCATTGGTTCTCGCCAATCTCAATGCCGTAGTTTTCGATTTTGTTGTGCGTCAGAAAGTACAAAGTACCAGTATGAATTGGTTCATCGTCGAACAATTCCCGCTGATCCGCCCGGAGCAATTCGAGCAAGTGCTGGGTAAAACCCGAATCGCCGACTTCGTGCGCGGCGAAGTGCTGCGTCTTTCCTATACCGCGCACGACCTCGCGCCTTTCGCCCGCGACCTGGGCTACGACGGCGCGCCGTACCTCTGGGACGAGGACGACCGCCGCCACCGCCTGGCGCGGCTGGATGCGCTGTTCTTCCACCTCTATGGTCTGTCGCGTGACGACGCGGCTTACATCCTCGACACTTTCCCCATCGTGCGCGAGCAGGATGTAAAGACGCACGGGCGCGATCTCACCAAAGAACTGATCCTCGCCTACATGAACGCGGTAGCAGCGGGCGATTTCACGACGCGCGTCACGCTATGAGTGAGACCAGCCTGGAAGACATGTCCGATTGCACCGATTAAACGTCGCCAGACCACGGGCATGCTGAAAACCATCATTCCCGCCCGTCTTGAATTCAAGGACGGCGTGCCGTATTCCGCCAGCGCTGCCGACACCTGCTCTTCCGCCGATAGCGCCGCCGCCCAGGTGCGCCATGTATTCCTGCAGGGCTGCGGTCTGCCGCAGGCGTGGGCGAGCCGGGATTCATTTGTCATTCTGGAAACCGGGTTTGGCGCCGGCCTGAATTTTCTGACGACCTGGGCAGCGTGGCGCGATGATCCGAAGCGCCCCGCGCGGCTGCATTTCCTGTCGGTTGAGCTGCATCCGGTTCGGGCCGACGATCTGGCGCGCCTGCATGCGCGGTGGCCGGCATTCGCTGCGCTTTCTACCGAACTGCTGGCGAACTGGCCGACGCTGATGCCAGGTTTCCATCGCCTTGCGCTCGACGG
>JBPPMF010000114.1:0-2112 GCA_051305915.1 Thiobacillus sp.
CGGCTATGACTCGGCGCTCCTGGACTCAACCGTCATCGACTGGGCAGGCAACGACATGGACGGCAACGGCGGCGGCGCCATCACCATCAACGGCGAGGCGGCGGGCGGCTCGTTCGACATCGTGGACATGCTGCTGGCGCTCTATCGGCGCTATAAGCAGCGCATCTCCTGGTCGCCGCAGTTGGCGACCCAGACGCGCAGCGAAGGCGATATGATTCTGGTCCTGCCGCAGTTCCTCACCGAGTGCCTGCTCAACAAGTACACCTGCTGGTCGGTGTGCGAGGGCAAGCAGTATAGCGAGGCCAACCTGCAAACCTTCGAGGCGCGCGCTTTCCGCGACTCGCTGCTGGGCGGTCTGCACGGCGCAGGCGTCATCACGTTGGACGGCCAACGCATCCCGCTCTACACCTACGACTGGGAGACCATGCACGGCAGCCAGCGCGGCGACATCTACTTCATGACCCTGGACGTGGGCGCGATCCGCATCTGGGAAGGGGAGGTGTTGTCGGCGGCGGCGGCGGCAGCGACCGTGCGCGGCGAGGGACACAGCAACTACTTCGCCACGGACGGGGGTCGCGTCCTGGGCGCCACCAAGCTGGACAACCTGTGTAAGCAGTTGTCCATGTGGATTCGGCCGCGCCTCTGGTGCCGCGCGCCGTACCTGCAAAGCCGGATCATGAACGTCGAGTGCGACACCATCCTGGACCCGCTGTCGCCTGATCCGCTGGCGACCAGCTTCTACCCGGTGACCAGCTTCGTGCCTAACACCACGGGATAATCGACCTGACGGAAAGTGCGGAGAGGGGGGGGCGCCGGGCGTCTCCCCTCTCCGTAGCCGGGGACATGAGAAGAGGGCAATCGACTTATGACCGCACATTTGGACGCCGAGAACAGCAGCGCACCCAGCCGGCCCATGCGCATCGCCTGGATTACGCCCACGGTGGGCACGTTCGGCGCGGTGCGCGAGATGGTCGAGCTGAGCAACGTGCTGGTGGACCGGGGTCACAGCATCACCATCTTTGTGCCCAAGGGCGGGCCGGTCAAGTGGCTGCCCTGCCGGGCGCAGGTGGCCGAGTTGCAGAGTATCCGCCATCACCGCTTTGACGTATGCATCGGCATTGTGGATTGGGCCACGGAGCTCTACGACCTGCTGGTGAGCGTGAAGGCCGAGGTCAAGGCCGTCTGCGTGCTGGGCTTTACGCCGTCCTACGACATGGCGCAAGCCCTGCTGGGCAAGCTGCCCGCCGGCCAACGCTGGGACAAGGCGTGGCGGATGATGCGCGACGCGCACCTGCGCGGCTACTGGTTTCTGGCCGACTCTAGCTGGCAGGTGAAGTTCTTGCGTGATGAGGTCGGCTACGACGCCGGCCCGCCCTTTGGCGGCATCAACACGCAGATGTTTCGACCACCGGCGGGCAAGTTGCTCAACCAGCCGCTGGTGCTCGCGCACAGCAACGACCCCAGGGAACGCAAGGGCACGGCGACCGTGCTGGAGGCGTTGGGCGTGGTCGCCAAGCAGCGCGAGGTGGAAGTGCGCGCCTACTGGGGGATGCGCTACACCCAGGCCGAGTTGGTCGGCTTCCTGCAGAACGCCGACATTTTCGTAGACGGCCATTTCCGGGCCGGGTGGTGCAACCCGGTCATCGAAGCGATGGCCTGCGGCGCGGTTCCCGTCTGCACCGACATCGGCGCAACGGCGGATTTCGCCCACCACGCACAGACGGCGCTGGTGGTTCCGGCGCAAGACCCGGACGCAATGGCGCGGGCGGTGTTGCGTTTGGTCGACGATTTCGGCCTGCGTGAGGGTCTGCGCGACGCCGGCGAGCGTATGGCGGCCCGCTACGACTACCGGCTGGTGACGCCGCACCTGGAGTCAAGCCTCTACGCCCGGCTGCAACGCGTGCGCGAAGAGGGGGTGGCCTAATGGATGAAGCCGAAGTAGTCAAGAGGGCAATGTCCGTGCCTGGCGCAACGTTCCCACAGGAAGTGGCGTTCCTCTATCGCCTGGCAAGGCAGGCGCCCAAGGGCGCGGTCCTGGTGGAGCTCGGCACCTATTTGGGTCGCACCCTGGTCGCACTGGCCGCGGCAGCACAAGAGCGTAACGCAGCCGTT
>JBPPMF010000116.1:0-6605 GCA_051305915.1 Thiobacillus sp.
AGGTCTTTGACTGCTTGTGTGTTCGACATGGGTGGGGCTTTTGGTTAAGTGGGTTGATTGATTGCGGAAGCAGGGTTGTATGGGGTCATGCGAGGTTTTCGGGCATCAAGAGTTTGGGTCTGGATTGGCCAAACGATAAATGAAATTTGGGGCTTAGGCTCGATGTCATGATCTGCAGCGGGCCGGCGATGATGAATGTGGCGCTGCCGATGGGCCGCGCGCCGAGTTTGCTGTGCGATGAAAGAGAGCCGGCATTGAAGGCCGAGATGCGGCTGAGGCTCCAGCGCACGCCGTGTTCACGCAGGTGGGCGTTTGCGGTGTCCCACAGCTTGAGGAAGGTATAGCCGAGGCGGTAGGCGGGCGCGACATAGACGTCGAAATCCCACACGGCTTTTCCGGAGGGAGGGAGCACAAATCGCACGCGCGCAACGTCTTCGTCGTAATGCTTGTGGATCAGCCAGAGGAAGGCTTGCAGGATGTCGTTCTTGACGATGGCCAGGCAGATTGCGCCTTGGGCATAACGATCTGCGATGACTGCGGCAGGGCGGGGGCATTGGCTGAGCAGGGGGTCGCCCGGGTTGATTTGCCTGACAATGGAAGTGGCCGCTTTGCCGGGCGGGAGCAGGGGGGTGTCATGAATCGGCTGTGCGACAAAGATGAAACGTTCGACTTTTGCCCTGCCGCCAGTTGGCACTGAAAGTGCTTTGTGGAGCAGGTAAAGTGGCGCATTGATGGGCCCCAGGTCTTTCCACAGCGTTTTGAGCTTGTTCAGGATGGTTCGCATGAATGAAGGACGACTTGGACGGAGATATCGAAGCAGCAAAAACCGGGCCCTGATTATCCCACTTAAGGTGGAATGTGTTGTGACGGCTGATGGGTTGATCGGCTGACCTGAGAATCAGGCGGATACAATGCGGTTCCTTTCGACGTTTTTGGCAAGGTTTCGACAAGCGTTAAACATATGCCCTCTCTGGTTTTTGAAATGATTACGGCTTCGGCCCGACGCACGCCAACCGCAATTGCTTTGCGTGAAGGCGGCAAGGACACGAGCTACGCGGAATTGCAGGCTGAGATTCGCCAGGCGGCCAATCTGTTTCTGGGCCTGGAGTTGCAGCGCACGGAACGGGTGGCGGTTTATCTGGAAAAGCGCATCGATACGGTGGTGGCGATGTTTGGCGCGTCGGCTGCGGGCGGGGTGTTTGTGCCGGTGAATCCTCTGCTGAAGCCGGAGCAGGTGGGCCATATCCTGAACGACAGCAATGTGCGGATTTTGGTGACGTCGCCGGAGCGGCTGGAATTGTTGCGGCCGGTGCTGGCGCATTGTCGCGATCTGCGCGCGCTGGTGCTGGTGGGCGACAAGCCGGCCGAACCGGTGGATGGGCTGGAGCGGGTGGCCTGGGGCGAGCGCTTGCATGCGCCGGAGCGTGCGCCGTTCCGGGTGATCGATGGCGATATGGCGGCGATTCTGTATACGTCGGGTAGTACGGGGCGGCCGAAGGGGGTGGTGCTGTCGCATCGCAATATTGTGGCGGGCGCTGAGAGCGTGTCGCAGTATCTGGAAAACACGCCGGATGACCGGATTCTGTCGGTGCTGCCGCTGTCTTTCGACTATGGCCTGAACCAGCTGACGACGGCTTTTCGGGTGGGCGCCTGTGCGGTGTTGATGAATTATCTGATGCCGCGCGATGTGATCCGGGTGGTGGAACGCGAGCGGATTACCGGGCTGGCGGCGGTGCCGCCGTTGTGGGTGCAGCTGGCGCAGATGGCATGGCCCGAAGGGGTGACGGCGCATCTGCGCTACATCACCAATTCGGGTGGGCATATGCCGCGGCCGACGCTGGATGCCTTGCGCGCGGCGTTGCCCAATACCCGGCCTTATCTGATGTATGGGCTGACGGAGGCGTTTCGCTCGACTTATCTGCCGCCGGACGAGGTGGACCGGCGCCCGGATTCGATGGGCAAGGCGATTCCCAATGCCGAGATTCTGGTGGTGCGCGAGGATGGCACGCCCTGTGCGCCGGGCGAGCCGGGCGAGCTGGTGCATCGCGGGGTGCATGTGGCGCTGGGTTACTGGAACGATCCCGAAAAAACCGCCGAGCGCTATAAGCCGGCGCCGGGGCAGCTTGCCGGTCTGGTGATTCCGGAGCTGGCGGTGTGGTCGGGGGATACGGTGAAGATGGACGAGGACGGCTATCTGTATTTCATCGGCCGCCGCGACGAGATGATCAAGACGTCGGGCTACCGGGTGAGCCCGTCGGAGGTGGAAGAGGTGGTGTACGCGACCGGACGGGTGGCCGAGGTGGCCGCCACCGGGGTGGCGCATCCGGTGTTGGGGCAGGCGGTGGTGCTGGTGGTGTATGCGCCGGATGGCGGCGCCGACGTGGCGGAGCACTTGCTGGCGGACTGCAAGCAGAAGCTGCCGGGCTTTATGGTGCCCGCCCGCATCGAGGTGCGGGGCGAACCGCTGCCGCGCAACCCGAATGGCAAGATCGACCGCAAAAAATTATCGACTGACCTGGCTGAATTGTTCGAGGAGAACGCTGCGTGAATCCCCCTATCCGTCATGCGCAAAATATGGGTTTTCCGGTGGTGGAAAACGAGCTGCAGGTGGGCGGCATGCCGATTACCCGCCTGGCCGAGCGGGTGGGCAGCACGCCTTTTTATGCCTATGACCGCCGCCTGATGACCGAGCGCGTGGCGCAATTGCGCGCGGCGCTGCCGGCGGATATTCACCTGCATTACGCGATCAAGGCCAACCCGATGCCGGCGGTGGTGCAGCATCTGGCGGGGCTGGTGGACGGTTTCGATGTGGCGTCGGGCGGAGAATTGAAGGTGGTGCTGGACTCGACCATGCCGCCGGACAAGATCAGTTTTGCCGGACCGGGCAAAAGCGAGCGCGAGCTGCGCCAGGCGATCGCCGCGGGGATTGTGATCAACCTCGAATCCGAACGCGAACTGGAGCGGATTGTGATGATCGCGACGGAAACGGGCGCACGGCCGAAGGTGGCGGTGCGGGTTAACCCGGATTTCGAGCTGAAGAGCTCGGGCATGAAAATGGGCGGCGGGCCTAAGCAGTTCGGCATCGATGCCGAAATCGTGCCGGCGCTGCTGGCGCGGATGAAAACGCTGCCGGTGGAATTCTACGGCTTTCATATCTTTTCCGGCTCGCAAAACCTGAAAGCCGAATCCATCATCGAAGCCCAGACCAAAACCTTTGAACTGGCAAGGCGCCTGGGCGCCCATGCGCCGGGCCCCGTGCGCCTGCTGAACCTGGGCGGCGGGTTTGGCATCCCGTATTTTCCCGGCGAACAGCCGCTGGATCTGGCCGCGGTCGGGGCCAACCTGGCAGCGCTGATGCCGGATGCGCGACGGGATTTTCCGGAAGCCGAATTTGTCATCGAACTGGGCCGGTTTTTTGTAGGCGAGGCCGGCCTGTACGTCAGCCGCGTAGTAGAACGCAAGGAATCGCGCGGGCAACTCTTCCTGGTGATGGACGGCGGCCTGCACCACCATTTGGCCGCCTCCGGCAACTTCGGCCAGGTCATCCGCAAGAACTACCCGGTTTTGGTAGGCAACCGCGTCGAGCCGCAAGGTGAAGCCCAACCCGCCTCCGCAGTTGGCCCCCTATGCACCCCGCTGGACGTGCTGGGCGACAAGATGGACCTGGGCCATGCGCAGGAAGGCGATTTGGTTGTGGTGCTGCAGTCCGGGGCGTATGGGCTGACTGCGAGCCCGGTCGCGTTTTTGGGGCATCCGGCGCCGGTGGAGGTGTTGGTTTGAGGGGGGGTGTGAGCTATGTGGCGTGTCCCACCCCTGCACCCTATGTGACAACCTGTGGGGATGTAGGGTGCCAATAAGCGAAGCGCATTGCACCGGATGTGCGCATTCGGCGCAATAAAGATTGCGCCCTACTCGGCTCCTATGGTCCGGATTGAAACTGCGGACGTATTTGCCATGCAGGGCAAAGACCGCTTCGGCCGATTACTCCAGGCGGATAGGTGAGCAAGTCCGAATGAGGGCTTGTGGTCGAACCCAGACTGAAGCATTCCCCCGTAAGCCGACATTCACAGCACCAGCGTTTCACACCAACTCGGTCACCCACACTCCCACATCAAGACTCGCCCCCGGCGGCCCGACGAAGGCGCCGGATACCGGCGGCACTGATTCGGGCAAACGGGCCACTGCGACGGCGATGTGGCTGCTGCCGACAATTTCGCCGAGGGTGGGGTCGAAGCCTTTCCAGCCCGCGCCGGGCAGGAACACTTCGGCCCAGGCATGGGTGGCGCCGTAATTGGTGTTCGACGGCGGGGCGTGCAGATAGCCGCTGACGAAGCGTGCGGCGAGGCCCAGGCGGCGTGCCGCTTGCATGAACAGATTGGCGCTGTCGCGACAGGAGCCGGTGCCGCGCGCGAGGGTTTCCGCTGCGGTTTGAACCCCGGGTTCTTCACGCAGCTGATAGGTCAGCGTTTTCTGGATGTGGACGCACAGGCGCTGCAGCAGGGCATAGGTCTGTATCCGTTCGCCCGGCCGCCATACATTCGCCACCCATTCCACCAGCGGGTCGTTGGCTGCGGGGACGACGCCATTCATGTAGGGCGACAATAAAATCCGGTCATCCGGCAGATAGGCAAACGGGTAGTTCGTCGCGTAGTCGGCCACCAGAAAATCCAGCGGTGCTTCGTTGTATTGCTGGATGATGGCCTCGCTTTCGATCACCAGCTGGCTGGCCGGCGACTCGAAGGTGGCGATCGCCACCGAGTTGTCTTCCGCATCGCGGTGCCAGCGCAGGGTGGCCGGCGGCTCGATTTCCAGGCTGGAGGATTCGATGCGCAACTCATGGCCTTCTCGCGGCCGCAGGCGCAAGGTGTGCGGCTGGAGCTGCACCACGGCGGAGAAGTTGTAGTAGGTGCGATGAAGGATCTTATAGCGCTGCATGGTTCATCCTGTGTGCCCAGTCCGATTGCACCGCCCCGGTGTTCGGGGCCAGCGTGGCGTGCGTGCTTCGAGCGTCAGCTTCTGACGGGCGGCGCAGGAATCCGCTCCAGTACCGCGACGAAGGGTTCCGGCAGCAAGCCCTGTTCGTGCAGTTCGGTGGCGACGTTGTGGATATGGACCGCCTCCCAGCGCGCCGGAAAGCCGCCCATCACCTGGGCGATGCCGATCACTTCCAGCATTTCTTCCGGCGTGACATCGCTTCGGGTCAGCAGCTCGTGGGTATGAAGGCGCACCAGCCGCTGCTTGCGCACCACCAGGCTCATCAGCAGCGCAATCAGGTTGTAGAACTTCAGATTGGTGAGCTTGCCGTTGGGCAGGTGCGGCCAGTCCGCAAAGCGCTGCCAGTGTTTGGTGTAGGCATTGAACAGCAGATAGGTGTCGTCGTCGGCCTGCGCGCGCACGTACAGCGCGATGGCCTGCACGGTGTTGATCACGGCTTCCGGGGCCTTGGCGCGGATGGCGCCGTCGATGTGGGTCAAGGCGCACACTTCGCAGCCGTCGGCGATGGCGGCGCTGTAAATCAGGATTTCGCTCAGATGCCGCTCTTTCGAAAACACGCCGCGCGACACCAGCATGCGTGCCATGTCGAGCAGCGCGTCGCCAAGCTCGACGCCTTTCTTGACGAAGCGGGCGGCTGCCGGGTCGGCGTCCATGCCGGCTTCGGCATGTTCCTGCAGGGCCATGAGCAGGGAATTGGCGCCGCCGGCGATGTGGTGCGCATCGTCCAGGCCGAGCTTGCCGTAGGGGTATTGATTAGACATGGAGGGTGTCGATCTCGTTGTAAGCGTGCTTCAACCACATTTTGACGCGTTGCCGTTCCAGAATGCCGAGTGCGTGTGCATCGGCGCTTTGCGTGGCGGACCAGAAGCTGCTGCTGTGGCCGTCGATCTTGATCATCGAGGTTTCGTGCAGTCGCTTGATGTTGATGATACGGGCATGCAGTTCGAGCGCGCGTTTCTTTTCGCCGGATGCTTCAAGCAGGTCGAAGTCGTCGCCGCGGATGTGGTTCTGCACCAGCACGTAATTCAGGCGCGAGCCGAAGCGGTCGAGCAATTTCTTCAGCAGGTCGACCGAATCGCGGCCCGAGTCCATTACATGCCAATACGTCAGCGCCAGCCCCAATTCGCTCGACAGTTCCAGCAGGCCGGAGTCGTCCATCCAGCGCGTGAGGGCGTCCTGCGTTTGCGCGGCGAGATCGACCAGGATGCTGCGAGCGGGATCGGCCGCCGCGGCTTCGACGATGGCATCGAGACTTTCGTAACGATCGACCACGATGGGCGAGGCGTAGCCGGCATAAAAGCGCATCAGCGCGCCGTGCGATCGGTCGGTGTCGAAGCCGAGAAACGGGCGCTCGTGGTCGATCAGGTATTGCGCCAGGATGCGTGCGACCAGCGACTTGCCAACGCCACCTTTTTCGCCGCCGATGAAGTGGATATGGGCCATGTTTTTTTCCGTTGAGGGGAGGGATTAACGCCGCCGCAGGTCGAGCGTGTGCGGGAATTCGCCGGCCGGTTCTTCCGGTGGCGGCGCCATCGGGCCGGGTGCCGTGCCGCCGGGAAAGAAACCGGCGAGCGGGGCGATCCCGGGCGGCGGGGTGAAGCTGCCGGGGG
>JBPPMF010000121.1:0-8375 GCA_051305915.1 Thiobacillus sp.
AGAATCTCCGCCTCGGGTGCGCCCAGCATTTCGCAGCCCTTGCGGTTGACGAGCTGCACCCGGCCTTCCGCATCGAGCGCAACCAGCATCACGCCAACGATCGCCAGGTATTGCTGCGTCTGTTGCTGGGACTGCAGTAGTGCATGTTCCGCCAGGGTGCGCTGGGTGATGTCGTGGGCAATGCCCAGCACGCCGATGATGTTGCCGTCTTCGTCGAACATGGGTGTCTTGATGGTTTCGAAGCGTCGCCGTTTGCCGTCGGTGGCGGAGGTCAGCCATTCTTCATTGATAGTGGGTTTGTCCGCCGTCATCGCCGTGCGGTCACTCTCGCGGAAGAGATCCGCCTGCTCCCGCCCGATAAAATCATAGTCGCTCTTGCCGATGATTTCGGCCTCGCTGGCGCCGAAAATCGATTCGCATCCCGGATTGCAACTCAGATAGACGCCACCCGCATCCTTTAGCCAGACCGGATCGGGGAGGGCGTCGAGCGTGGCTTTCAGTTTGCGCTGGGTCTTGAATAATTCGCTAGTGCGCCGGGCGATTCTCGCTTCAAGCAATCGTTCGTTCGTTTCCAACTGGACAACAAGTCGTGCCACATAGCCCAACAGCAGGCTGACCAGAAGACCGAGCAAGCCCTGGAACGTAAGCGCGAGCGGACGCCCCCAACCCTGGGCAGGCGCGATACTGAGCGTCCAGATTGCATTCGGGAGTCGCAAGGCATGTTCCACCGGTTCGATCAGGGGCGCGGACGAGGCGTGGGCAATCACCTGTTTTTGCCCGTTGTCGGGACGGATGCGCCAGAGTTCATAGGCCAGGCCTTGCTCGGACAGACCGGACATATGCTCGAAATTCAGGCTCTCGGGCAGGCGTATGACAACCATGACGAAGCCCCAGAAAAAGGGTGTGCCCTCGCTGCCGTCGAGAAACACCGGCAAGCGTCCGATCACCGCCGTTCCGCCCTGCACCAGTTCGAGCGGGCCCGTCAGGGTGAGCCTGCCGTTGTCGCGGGCGAGCAGGGACTCGCCGCGTTGCGCCGGATCGTTCAGCAGGTTCAGGTCGATTGCCCTCTCGTTTCCCGATGCCGGCGCAACACTCCGGACAACCCCGCCGGGCGCAAGCGTCAAATGGGATACGCCCGGGAAATGCGGCAATATGGCGCCAGCGATCGCTTCAAACTGGGGGACGCTGCCGTTGCCCTGCCGCACCAGCGCTGCCAGGACATACGCTGCAGTCATCGTTTGCTGGAGGCTGCGTTCGACCTCCAGGGCATGGTCGCCGGCCAAACGGGCAACGTGATCGCGCTCGTAATGTCGAGCTTTTTGGTCCAACTGCCAGACAAGCAATCCCGACAAAATGGCAGCGGCAAGAAAAACGAGCCGCCCCGCCATCAGTGGGTCGGTAAAGTTACGGGTGTTCGATACAGCCATTGTGTCTACCGGTTGCCGCTGGTGTTGACCTGAGTCAGGTCTGACCTGCGGGTCAGACCACTGCAAACCCCACCAGCGCAATCTCGTCGCCGTCTTTCACGGGCGCGGATTTTTCTGCGAACTGTTTATTGATGGTGATGTTGAGCTTGGGGTTGCCGAGCAGCATTTTCTTCCACATTTCGCCACGCCTGGACAGCACGAACAGCAGGCGCTCGACGTCGGTTACGTCGGGCGGCAGGGCGATTTCGTCGGAGGCCATGCCTAGCGTGTCGACCAGGTCGCCAAAAAACAAAATCTTCACCATGGGGTCCCCTTTATAATTCGTCGTTGACTGCCTGATTTTACTCCCGTATGTCCGCCCACCTGCTGGAAAATCTCAACCCCGAACAGCGCGCCGCCGTGACGCTGCCGCACGAATCTGCGCTGATTCTGGCGGGCGCCGGCTCGGGCAAGACGCGTGTACTGACTACTCGCATCGTGTGGCTGATCCAGAGCGGACAGGTGTCGCCGCACGGCATCCTCGCGGTGACCTTCACCAACAAGGCGGCAAAGGAAATGCTGACGCGCATCTCGGCGATGCTGCCCCAGTTATCCAACTTGAACCAGCACACCCGCGGCATGTGGGTCGGCACTTTCCACGGGCTGGCCAATCGCCTGTTGCGCACGCATTATCGCGAAGCAGGGCTGCCGCAGTCGTTCCAGATTCTTGATTCGGGGGATCAGCTGTCGGCAATCAAGCGGCTGATGAAGTCGATGAACGTCGATACCGAGAAATACGAACCGAAGAAAGTGCAGTGGTTCATCAACAGCAACAAGGAAGCCGGACGCCGCGCGCGCGATGCCGAGGCCTTCGACGAATACTCGATGCGGCTGGCCGAACTGTATGAAGCCTACGACGCGCAATGCCAGCGCGAGGGCGTGGCGGATTTCCCCGAACTGCTGCTGCGTTCCTACGAGTTGCTGTATCGCAACGAACCGTTGCGCCAGCATTACCAGGACCGCTTCAAACACATCCTGGTCGACGAATTCCAGGACACCAACACGCTGCAATACCGCTGGCTGAAGCTGTTTGCCGGCCCGCACACGGCGCTGTTCGCGGTGGGTGACGACGACCAGTCGATCTACGCTTTCCGCGGCGCCAACACCGCCAACATGGCCGAGTTCGAGCGCGAGTTCGCGCATGGCAACGTCATCAAGCTGGAGCAGAACTACCGCAGCCATGGCAACATTCTCACCGCCGCCAACACGCTGATCTCGCAGAACGCACATCGCTTGGGAAAAAACCTGTGGACGGCGGAAGGCGAAGGCGAGCCGATCCGCGTGTTCGAAGCCTATTCCGATCAGGAGGAGGCGAGCTTCGTGGTCGACGAGGTGCGTGCGCTCAACCGCGAGGGCATGAACCTGTCCGACATGGCGCTGTTGTATCGCTCCAATGCGCAGTCGCGGGTGCTGGAACACGCCCTGTTTTCGGCCAATGTGCCGTATCGGGTGTACGGCGGACTGCGCTTTTTCGAGCGCCAGGAAATCAAGCACGCGCTCGCCTATCTGCGCCTGTTGAACAACCCGGAAGACGACGGCGCGTTCCTGCGCGTGGTCAATTTCCCCACCCGCGGCATTGGTGCGCGCACGCTGGAACAGCTGGCCGACAACGCTGCGCGCTCGGGCGCGAGCCTGTGGCAGGCGGCCTGCACCAGTGGCGGCAAGGTGGCCGGGTTTGCCAAACTGATCGAAGACATCAAGCAGGCCACGCGCGACCTGCCACTACCCGAGGCGATCGATCATGTAATCGAGGCCAGCGGGCTAGCGGACTATTACCGTGCCGACAAAGAAGGCGCCGACCGGCTGGAAAACCTCAACGAATTGATCAACGCGGCCGCGCTGTTTGCCGAAGAGTTTGATGAAAATGCTGCCGATGCTGCCGGTGTTTCCGAACTGGCTGGATCGGAGTCCTTTCGCGCACTCGATACCTTTCTCGCCCACGCCGCGCTGGAAGCGGGCGAGCACCAGGCCATCGCCGGCAATGACGCGCTGCAGTTGATGACGGTGCACGCCGCCAAAGGGCTGGAGTTTCACGCCGTGTTCATCACCGGTCTGGAAGAAGGACTGTTTCCGCACGAGCAAAGCGCGAACGAGGAAAACGGACTGGAGGAAGAGCGGCGGCTGATGTATGTGGCGATCACCCGTGCACGCCGCCGCCTGTATCTGTCGCACGCGCAGTCGCGCATGCTGCACGGGCAGATCCGCTACAGCCTGCCGTCGCGCTTCATGAACGAACTGCCGGAGCAGGTGCTGCTCAGCCTCAACCGCCGTAGCGAAAAGGCTTATCCGTCGGGCGCTTACAGTGCGCCCGCAGCTGCGCCGCGCCCGATCCAGCACGGCAACGATACCGGCTTCAAAGTGGGGCAGAGCGTGACGCATGCCAAATTCGGCACCGGTATCATCATCGATTTCGAGGGCCGCGGCGCGGACGCACGGGTGCAGGTGAAATTCCGTAACGGCGAGGCTAAATGGCTGGCGCTGGCTTTCGCCAAATTGTCGCCTGCTTGATGCGCTTGCCGCGCGAGTGCGTGGCATTGGTTACAATCGACCATCGTACGAATCCACTGATTTCCCCATGCAAACCCTCACCGTCGACCTCGGCGACCGCTCCTACCCCATTCACATCGGCGCCGGCCTGCTGGCGCAGGCCGAGCTGATCCTGCCGCATCTGGCGCAGAAACGCGTGATGGTGGTAACCAACACCACTGTGGCACCGATCTATCTCGCGCGGCTGACGGCGACGCTGCAAGCAGGCGGGGTGACGGTGGCGCAGGTGGTGCTGCCGGACGGTGAGGCGTACAAGAACTGGGAAATGCTGAACCTGATTTTCGATGCGCTGCTGACCGACCGCGCCGAGCGCAAGACCACGCTGATCGCTTTGGGCGGCGGCGTGATCGGCGACATGACCGGCTTCGCCGCGGCGAGCTACCAGCGCGGCGTGCCCTTCATCCAGATCCCCACCACGCTGCTGTCGCAGGTCGATTCGTCGGTGGGCGGCAAGACCGGCATCAACCATCCGCTCGGCAAGAACATGATCGGCGCGTTCTATCAGCCGAAGGTCGTGCTGGCCGACACCGATACGCTGAAGACCCTGCTGGCGCGCGAACTGTCGGCGGGCTTGGCTGAGGTGATCAAATACGGCCTGATCTGGGACGTGGAATTCCTTGCCTGGCTGGAAGCCAACATGGAGAAATTGCGCGCGCTCGATGCGGCTGCGATCACCCACGCGATTTACCGCTCGTGCGAAATCAAGGCGCAGGTGGTGGGCGAGGACGAGCGCGAAGGCGGCATCCGCGCGATTCTCAACCTTGGCCACACCTTCGGCCACGCGATCGAGACCGGCATGGGCTATGGCAACTGGCTGCACGGCGAGGCGGTGGCCGCGGGCATGGTGATGGCGGCGCAGACCTCGCAGCGCCTGGGCTGGATTTCCGCGGCCGATGTCGAACGCACCCGCGCGTTGATCCGCGCTGCCGGGTTGCCGGACGTGGCGCCGGACCTGGGCGTGGACACCTATCTGGAATACATGGGCCACGACAAGAAGGTCGAGGGCGGAAAAATGCGTTTCGTGCTGCTGAAAAAGCTTGGCGAGGCGGCGATTACCGGTGACGTGCCGGCCGATGTGCTGAATGGCGTGCTGACCGCGCCGCAGTAAAGGAAAAATATGGAAACGCTCGTCTCCTACGCCGCGCATTCCAGCCAAACCCGCGGGCGCCGGCACGCCGAACCGTCCGCCGCGCCGCGCTCCGAGTTCCAGCGCGACCGTGACCGCATCATCCATTCCACCGCGTTTCGCCGGCTGGAATACAAGACCCAGGTGTTCGTGAACCACGAGGGCGACCTGTTTCGCACCCGGCTGACCCACAGCCTGGAAGTGGCGCAGATCGGCCGCACCATTGCGCGAATCCTGAATCTGAACGAAGACCTGGTGGAAGCGGTGGCGCTGGCGCACGATCTCGGTCACACGCCATTCGGCCACGCCGGTCAGGATGCGCTGAACGCCTGCATGCGCGATCACGGCGGCTTCGAGCACAACCTGCAGTCGCTGCGCGTGGTGGATCTGCTGGAAGAACGCTACGCTGAGTTTGACGGCTTGAATCTCACCTTCGAGGCGCGCGAGGGCATCCTCAAGCACTGCTCGCTCGGCAACGCAGAAAAGCTCGGTGACATCGGCGCGCGCTTCATCAACAAGCAGCAGCCTTCGCTGGAAGCGCAGATCGCCAACCTGGCGGACGAAATCGCCTACAACAACCACGACGTCGACGATGGCCTGCGTTCCGGTTTGATCACCGAGGAACAGCTGTCAGAGGTGCAACTGTTTGCTCGCCATCAGGGCGAGGTGCGCAGCCTGTACCCGGCATTGAGCGGCCGCCGCGTGGTGACCGAAACCGTGCGCCGCATGATCAACACGCTGATCATCGATCTGGTCAACACGACGCGGATCAACATCGAAAGCAGCGGCGTGCAGACTTTGGACGGCGTGCGCGCCGCCCCGCCGCTGGCGGCCTTCAGTCCCGCCTTGCTCGACGAGCATCGCGAGCTGAAGCGCTTCCTGCATCGCCACCTCTACCGCCATTACAAGGTCGCGCGCATGAGCTCGAAGGCTGGCCGCATCATCACCGATCTCTACACTGCGTTCACCGGCGATGCGCGGCTTTTGCCGCCCGAACATCAGGCGCGGGAATCGCTGGAAGGCGCCCGCGCGGTGGCCGATTACATTGCCGGCATGACCGATCGCTACGCCATGCGCGAACACCGGCGGATTTTTGCGGTGGAAGAGATTTACGGCTGACCGGCCCCGTCGTGACTTTTGTTTGTATTAACGGCTCAAGCGCGGTCGCCCGGCAACGGGGTGCGCGCCACTACCCAGGTGTCGACTTCCAGTGCGCCTGCCCGCTTCAGCGTTGCCGCCAATTCATCCAGGCTGGTGCCGGTGGTCATCACATCGTCGATCAGCGCGATGCGTTGTCCTTGCACGTTGCCCGCGCACGCAAATGCACCGCGCACGTTGCGTCGTCGCGCATCATGCTTGAGTCCCATCTGCGGCGGGGTGTCGCGTACGCGCCGACAGCTGGCGAGGTCGAGCGGAAGACCGAGCTGTTTGGCGACCACGCGTGCGATTTCAGTGGCGTGGTTGAAGCCGCGTTCGCGGATGCGTTTCGCATGCAACGGCATGGGAATCAGGCAGTCGGGCCGAGGGGCATGTGCTGCCGCCTGCGCCAGGCATTCGCCGAGCACCGGCACGATGGCGAGCTGGCCGTGGTATTTCAGGCGCGGGATCATCTGATCGATTGGAAATGCATAAGTCAACGCGGCTTGGGTGCGGTCGAATGCGGGCGGATGTTTGAGGCAGGCACCGCATACCTGGCCGCCGGGCGTGGGGATGGCGCACTGCGGGCAGTGCGGCTGGCGGTGCCAGGGCAGGTCGGCCCGACAGCCGGGGCAAAGCGGGTCAGTGTTCGAGTTCGCGCCGCACAACAGGCAGGACGAGGGCAGAAACTGCCTAAAAATTGATCCGATGTTCAATTCTGCTCCTGGCCTAATTTGACAGCCAAGCCGCCGCCCACGAAAATCCGGTCCATGAAAGTTAAGCGCGTCATCTCTGCTGCGTCCTCCCGTTTCGCCGCACAACTGTTCAACATCATTACTGTGGTGGCCTTGTTGATTTCGCTGACTGCGTTGCTGTTGGGCAAGCTGCTCGCCAGCCACAAGATCGGTTTTCTGCCGTTCGTGCTGTCGCTGCCACCGGTGATGCTGTGGCTGGGCGCGTCGATCTTCGTCTACGCCAGCATCGCTCACCATCCCAACCCGCGCACCACGCATTACAACAAGTGGGCAGGCTACCGCTTTTATGGAGTGATGGGCAGCCTGATGGTGATCGGTCCGGCGATCTACGGCTTGCTGGACGGCTGGCAGGGACTGATGCTTGTGCTGGGGCTGGCGGTGACGATTATCGTGCCGTGGGCAATTTACGATATTTACAAGGCTGCGCGCGAACCGTGGCAGGACATGACCATCGAGGTGGTAATACATGAATGATTTGACTCAACCTGCTGCGCGGCTGTCCATGGCCGGGATCGAAGCGCTATTCGCCCTGCCGTTTGCCGACCTGATGTTTCAGGCCCAAACCGTGCACCGTGCGCAGTTCGACCCCAACCGTGTGCAACTTTCAACCCTGCTGTCGATCAAGACCGGCGGCTGCTCCGAGGATTGCGGCTATTGCCCGCAGTCGGCGCGCTACGACGCAGGGGTGGAAAACCAGGGCCTGCTCGATCTGAACGATGTGTTGATCGCCGCCAAGGCGGCCAAGGCCGCCGGCGCCTCGCGCTTTTGCATGGGTGCGGCGTGGCGCGGACCGAAGCAGCGCGACCTTGAGCCGGTGCTCGATATGGTGCGTGAAGTGAAGGCGCTGGGGCTGGAAACCTGCGCCACCCTGGGCATGCTGAAGGATGGCCAGGCCGAGCAGTTGAAGGAAGCCGGACTCGACTACTACAACCACAACCTCGACACCGCGCCCGAGTTTTACGGCGACATCATCACCACTCGCGAATACCAGGACCGCCTTGATACGCTGGAGCGCGTGCGCCATGCCGACCTCCACGTGTGCTGCGGCGGCATCGTCGGCCTGGGCGAATCGCGCACCCAGCGCGCCGGGCTGATCGCGCAGCTGGCGAGCCTTGACCCGCAGCCGGAATCGGTGCCTATCAACCTGCTGGTGCAGGTCGAAGGCACGCCGCTCGCCGGCACCGAGGCGCTCGATCCGCTGGAGTTCGTGCGCACCATCGCTGTGGCGCGCATCTGCATGCCGAAGAGCTTTGTGCGCCTGTCGGCCGGGCGCCAGCAGATGGGTGACGCGGTGCAGGCACTGTGTTTCCTTGCCGGCGCCAACTCGATCTTCTACGGCGAAAA
>JBPPMF010000204.1:0-6118 GCA_051305915.1 Thiobacillus sp.
TGGCTAGATGACCAGAAATATCTTCCACCCGGTACCAATGGCAATGTGAGTGAGAAAGTCCTCAACTTGGCACGCGCCTATAAAACTTGTGTCGAGGCTCTGTTGCCTGCGGTTCAAAAAGATGCAATCAAGGAAACGCTCAACATGACAGCAGGCAAGCCCTACGCCATGCTTTTGTCGAGGGCAAATATGGTTTACGGGCTTAATCTTGAAGAGTTCAAGAATGGATTGGTGAAGATTCTGCATCGTCTCACCAACGAGAAAGAAGACCGGCTAAACCAGTTGATCGACGCGGTTACGGCGCACCGCTCGAAGGGGCGGGAGGCGCACACGGCCATCATCCTAGACGCCACCGAGCGAAAATTCCCGATGGTTCACCCCGATAACCTTCTATTTCGCCCATTCGGTGTAACACCAAGCGAAGTGCTTGAGGAGGAGCGGCGGCTTTTCTACGTCGCCATCACTCGCGCGGAGCACCGCTTAATTGTACTAACTGACAAGCACGTCCAGTCACCCTACCTTACCGCGCTAACGCATCCTGCAGCGTTTAAACAGTTCGAGGGCTCAGAGATGTCGGAACGTCACACACTCGGCCCGCTGGCGAGTCGGATCAAGGAAAGAATTGAGGCAACGCACATTACTTAGCGCATCAGCATGGTCGGTAAATAGCGCTGTTGGTATTCCCGTTACGCAGGCGCTCAAGAGTTTTCAGGCTTTGCTACGACAGTCCGTTAAGGCCGAGTTGTGTGAGTTGGTCTTCCGGCAGGTTTCTGAATGCAGCAGTCGTTCAAATGACTGCTTGCCGGAATCATCGAACGGCGGCAGCTGGCCGAAATCTGCCTGATTCCCTACCGCACGAACACCACTGTCACCGTCGTGCCCTGCTGCTCCCCGCTCTCCAGCCGAACCTGCCAGCCGTAGCGGTCGCAAATCTGTTTGACCAGGGACAGGCCGATGCCGGCGCCGGTGCTGGCCATGTCGCGGAAGTGGCGCAGGAAGGCCTGGTCGACGGCATCGGCGGGGATGCCGCGGCCGGTGTCGGAGATGACGAGGCTGCGGCTGTCCTGGTGGATGGTGACGCTGCCGGCGTCGGTGTAGGAAAAGGCGTTGCGCACCAGGTTACTGACCAGGATGTCGACCAGCCCGCAATCGGCGGCGACGACGAGGCCGGGGTCGGTCTGCACGTCGACGGCAACCGGCTTGCTCGCCAGGATGTGGCGCTGTTTTTCCACCGCTTCCTCGACCACGGCGGAGACCTGGCAGCCACCGCCGGGTTGGGCGTGATCTTCACGCGCCATCAGCAGCAAGGCGGTGCCGAGTTCGGCCATGTCGTGGGCGGCGCGATCGATGCGTTGCACGCGCGCTTTCTGCTTTTCGCTGAGGGCGCCGTCGTCCAGCAGGACTTCGGTGGCGCTGAGGATGACGGCGAGCGCGGTGCGCAGTTCGTGGCTCATGTCGGCGCCGAAGGCGCGCTCGCGTTCCATGAAGGCGCGCATGCGGGTGAGCTGGCGGTCGAATACGCCAGCCAGTTCCTCGATTTCACGGTCGTGAAAATGTTCGACCAGCGGTTGGCTCCAGTCTTCGGGCCGGCGATGGCGCACCCGCGTGGCGAGGTCGCGCACCGGCGCGGTCGCTACACCGGACAGGAATACGCCGAGCAGGGCGGAGAGCAGGGTCATGGCGATCGCAACGATGCTGAGTTGCTGGGCAAAGCGCTGCTCGCGCTTGAGTTTGAGTGAGATGTCGTGAAGCAGGTAGTAGCGGGTGTCGTCCCGATCGAGCACGGCGGCCCGGTAGAACAGATTGCCAACGCGGACTTCGTGACGTCCGGGCGACAGCCTGGTGAGGTAATCCGGCACGTCGTCCGTCTCGCCCGCCTGCTGCACATAGCCTTGCAGGGTGACTGTGGCTGGCGGCAGCGAGTGAGGGTTGCGTCCGCGGCGCGCGATGTAGTCGTCCAGTTCGGCGGTCAGGGTTTCGTCAACCAGGCGCACGCTCAGGTCGTGGGCGGACTGATACATCATCACCGCCATGACTACGCTGAGCAGCGCGCCAAATGCCGCGAAGTAAAGCGCGATGCGCGCGCGCAGGCTATGCAGTCGGAACATCCGGTGCCTTTAGTTGATAGCCGACGCCGCGCACGGTATGCAGCAGCGGTGGCTGGTCGGGCGGATCGATGGCCGCGCGCAGGGTGTGCATGTGCACGCGCAGGGAATCGGAATCGGGCGGCGAATCGCCCCAGGCGGCCTGTTCGATTTCGCGTCGCCACACCACGTTGGGCGAGCGCTTCATCAGCAGTTCCAGGATGCGTAGCGGTAGCAGAGGCAGGGTGAGGGTGCGGCCGGCCCGCTGCACGACAAGGGTGCCGAGATCGAACGCCAGGTCGGAAACCTGCAGCCGGTTGAGGCGCTCGCCGCTTTTGCTGCGCCGCACCAGGGCGACGAGGCGCAGTTCCAGCTCGCGCAGTTCGAACGGCTTGACCAGGTAATCGTCGGCGCCTTCGCCGAAGCCGGCGATCTTGTCGTCCAGCGTGGCGCGTGCGGTCAGCATCAGCACTGGTGTCTGCGATTGCGCGTCCTGGCGCAGGCGGCGGCACAGGGTGAGGCCGTCGATGCCAGGTAGCATCAGGTCGAGCACGATGACATCATGCGGCTGGGTGACCGCCAGATGCAAGCCGGTCACGCCGTCCATCGCCACATCCACCTGATGGCCATGGCCTTCCAGAAAGTCGGCGATGTTTGCCGCCAGGTCTGCGCTGTCTTCAACGACCAGGATGGAAAGCGCTGCGGGGGCGTTCATGGCAGACGGTGGGAACGAGAAAGGTGCATGGCGCCTTTTAACACTATGGCCTTGCCGGCGTCCAGTCGCGACGGGTGCCTTACTGGTGTGCCGCCCTCAATGCGGGCGGGAATGGCGTGTCAGCGGCAGGATGTGCGCGTCCTCGTGCGGCAGGTCGCGCTCGGCGAGCAATTGCAAGGCCTTGTGAAATTCGCCCGGCAGGCGCTTCATGGTTTCCGCGGCTTGCGGGGCGTAATGCACCACTTCGAACGGCACGCGTTCGTCGAGCGCGCTGCGCGCCTGGGGGCGGAAATGCTGCCAGGCCAGCTCGACCCACGCTTTATTCTGGCTGTCGACGAAGATGAACTCTTCGGCATCCAGCACCGCCATGTACTGCAGACTGCGGATCGGCACGAACAGGCATTTCCCCGCGCGCGCCAGCAGCGTGTGCGCAAGGTTGTAGGTGGCGGCAGGGAGAAAGTCCGGTAGCCGTGCGATTTCCTGTTCGCGATAAAAACGTTCTTCCATGGCGTAAAAATAGCAGCCCTTGGCGTGCCGGGTGAAGCATTTTTTCGCAGCGAGCGCGTGATTGCATGGCCGGCACCTCCGGAAAGCCGGGTCCTTGAGGCAAAATAGGCGCGCACTGATTTCGAGTAGTCATCGCCATGACCGACACCCACGCCGCCCGCGCGCCGCGCCTGATTTTTGATACCCACCTGGAACATTTCGAGCGCGACGTGATCGAGGCCTCGCACACGTTGCCGATCCTGGTCGATTTCTGGGCCGACTGGTGCCCGCCGTGCCGCGCGCTGACGCCGGTGCTGGAACGCGTGATCGCGCATCACGCCGGCAAGCTCCACATGGCCAAGGTCGAGGTCGACGAGGGCGCCAATATGAAACTCGCCGGGCGCTACGGCCTGCGCGGTTTTCCCACCGTGCTGCTGTTCGTCAAGGGCGAAATCGTCGGGCGTTTTTCCAGCGCCAAGCCGGAACACTGGGTGCGCGAATTCATTGCCGAACACACCTCGCTTGAATAAACAGCAGCTGAATAAGCCCTTGTGGGTGATCGACACCAACGTGGTGCTCGACCTGCTGCATTTCGATGATCTGACTGCACGCCCCCTGCGGCTTGCGCTGGAAGACGGGCGCGTGCGCTGTGTGGTATCGGCCGGCACGCTGGCAGAGTGGCGACGGGTGCTGGCTTATCCGGAGTTCGGCCTGGATTCGGCGCAGCAGGCGACATTGTTTGCGCGTTATCAGGCGTTGGCGGTTAAGGCGGATGCCGTGGGGGGGGATTTCGGCCTGCCACGCTGCAGCGACCCCGATGACCAGCAGTTCATCGAACTGGCCGCTGCCACTGCCGCCCAGGGGCTGATCAGCCGGGATCGCGCGGTGCTCAAGTTACGCCGCCGTTGCGCACCGCTTTTCAGCGTGATGACGCCGGTCGAGGCGGTGCGCGAGTTGATGTCCGTTTTTGTCACGGAATCGTGAAAAGTCATCTGGTTTTGGGATAATGGCGGCCCGGCCTTGAACTCTCGTAGGCCAACACCATCTTAAGCACGCTCGCTGTCCGGATTTCCCTTTGGAGTACTGATGAAACGTATTGCCCTTTTTCTTGCCACTAACTTTGCCATCTTGTTGGTGCTGTCGATCACCATGCGCGTCCTGGGGGTTGAGCCTTACCTCACCGAAACCGGGCTTAACCTGACTTCGCTGCTGATCATGGCTGCGATCATGGGGTTTGGCGGTTCGTTTATTTCGCTCGCCATTTCCAAGTGGATGGCGAAGAAATCGATGGGCGTACGGGTGATCGAAACGCCCGCGAACTCGACCGAGTTCTGGCTGGTCGATACCGTCAAGAAATACGCGGCGGATGCCGGCATCGGCATGCCCGAAGTCGGGATTTTCGATTCGCCCGACGTCAACGCCTTCGCCACCGGCATGACCCGCAACAGCTCGCTGGTCGCAGTGTCCAGCGGCCTCTTGCGCGCTATGGAACGGGGGGAGGCGGAGGCAGTGATCGGCCATGAGATCGCCCACATCGCCAACGGCGACATGGTGACCCTGACCCTGATCCAGGGCGTGGTGAACACCTTCGTGATTTTCCTCTCGCGCGTGATCGGCCACACCGTTGATCGCGTCGTGTTCAAGAACGAACGCGGCCAAGGCCCGGCGTTCTGGATCACCACCATCGTTGCCCAGATGGTGCTGGGCATTCTGGCCTCGATCATCGTCATGTGGTTCTCGCGCCAGCGTGAGTTCCGCGCCGACCGCGGCGGTGCCAGCCTGGCGGGCGGGCAGAACATGATCGCCGCGCTGGAGCGTTTGAACAGCCTGCATCCGGCACCGTTGCCGGAGAAGATGGCCGCGTTCGGTATCGCCGGCGGCGGTGCTGCCGGGTTCAAGCGCCTGTTCATGACGCACCCGCCGCTGGAAGAGCGCATCGCGGCCCTGCGCGCGCGGCAGTAAACCTGTGCCCGCCCTGTGCGGGCAACACGCGTCTCCGATCCCGTGGGCTGTCATAGGCAGGCCTTCCAGGCGTACTTGCAAGTTCGATCGCCCGCCCCGAGTGGTATCCTTCGCATCATTTGCTGGACGCTGCCATGACTCCCGCCAACGACCGTAAACTCTCGCAGCTGGCGCTCAATGTGCTGGGCGCATTCGAAGCCATCGGCCTCATTGTCATCACATTGGCCACCGTGGTGGCGAGCGTGATTGAAGTGCAGACGATGGTCGACGCCAGAACGGTGACGCTGGCGGACTTGCTACTGCTGTTCCTGTACCTGGAAATCCTCGCCATGGTGGGCGTGTATTTCCGCTCCGGACAGTTGCCGGTGCGTTTTCCCATTTACATCGCCATTGTGGCGCTGGCCCGCTATCTGGTGCTCGATATGAAAAGCCTCGATGACTGGCGCATGGTGGGCGTGACTGCCTCGATGCTGCTGCTGGCTATCGCGGTGCTGGTAATCCGCTATGGCCATACGCGTTTCCCCTACGACGAAACCCAACAAAACAGAGAGTTGCAGCCATGAAAAACACAGTAACTTACCCCGGCTTTTATCAGGACAAGCACGGCGTCACGATGTTGGGACGCGTCGTGCTCGACGGCTGGCTGTTCGGCTTCATTCCGGAAACCGAGGATTGCACCGGCTGGCAGCTGGGACAGATGCAGGCGCTGACGGAGAAAATCGAAGCCGAGTGGGACAAATACGGCAATCTGCCGAGCCGCCTGCCGCCCGAGTTGCGTGAGCGTCACACCGCCTTGTACGAAATGGCAGTCGGGCGTGCGCGCGAAAGAGGTTGGGACCCCGAGCTCGGCGACGACGAGTAAGCCCTTGGC
>JBPPMF010000220.1:0-3256 GCA_051305915.1 Thiobacillus sp.
CCCAGCAGCACGCCGGCAACGATGCACAGCGCCACCCACAGCGTAAGCCAGCGCTCGAACACGCTCATCGGCGCACAGGCAGCGCGCTTCCCGATGACGTCACACTGCGCGCTCATGTCCGTTCAGGCAGCGGCCGTTTGCAGGCCGAGCTTCTCGCGCACTGCCGCCACCAGCCTCGTGCGGATGTCGTCGCGCACCGTGAGGAAACTCTCCAGCGGCTCTCCGTGCGGATCGTGGAACGGCAGGTGGATGGCCGGAATCGGCTTCGGGAAAATCGGGCAGGCCTCTTTCGCGTTGTCGCACACCGTCACCACCAGGTCGATGTCCTCGCTCATCACCGCGTCGATGTCCTTCGGGTGCAGGCCGTCGGTATTCAGCCCCGCCTCCTTCAGCGCCGCGATCGCGCCGTCGGCCACTTTCGGCTGCGGCCGGGTGCCGGCGGACAGCGCGCGCACCTGACCGGCGAGGTCATGATTCAGCAGCACTTCGGCCATTTGCGAGCGGCAGGAATTGCCGGTGCACAGCACCAGCACGGTGTAGGGTTTGTCAGCCACGATGGGTCCTTGATGAATGAAAAAATTCAGCAGCAGCTGCCCGCAACCGACTGGGCCGGGGTGCAACAGGCGGCTTTCTCTACTGCGGGTTCAGGCACACAGCACCCGCCCGCCGACGGCCCGCCGAACACCGGGATGCTGTCGAGCGTGTGATAGGTTTCCCACGCGATGCCGGTGGGATCGGTTGACCAATACTTGTCCGACTTGGCGTAGCAGCAGGCCGTGCCCATCTCCTCCACCACTTCGGCGTCGAGTTTTTGCAGGCGCGCGCTCATCTCCGCCAGCTCTTCGGCGTTTTCCACCTGCACGCCCAGATGATTGAGGCCGGGTGCGGCACCCCGTGCCGAGATCGCGAAGTTGACGCGCGGATCGTCGAGCATCCATTTCGCGTAATCGGTCTTGGTCACGCTAGGTTCTGCGGCGAACATGGCGGAATAGAACTTGATGCTTGCGGCCAGATCGTCGACCGCAACGTGTACGTGTAGGCGTTTCATGATGGCTCCTTTTCAGTTGAACAGGCCGGCGAACACACCGGCGAACAGGGATTGCCGCCGCAGCAGCTTTCGGTGAGAAAACCGAGCAGCGCGTTCATGGTGGTGAAATTGGCGGTGTAGATAACAAAGCGCCCCGCCTGCTGCGAATCCACCATGCCAGCGTGCGACAACTCCTTCAGGTGGAACGACAACGAGGATGGCGCAATGCCGGTAAATACGCTGATTTTTCCGGCAGCGAGGCCGGCCGGGCCGGCCTGGACCAGCGCGCGGAAAATGGCCAAGCGGGAATCCTGGGCCAAGGCAGCGAGGGCGGTGACTACGACTTTTGTTTCCATATTTCGATAATAGTTGAACAATCGAAAACAATGCAAGTGTTTTGTCGCCACGCGAGTTCGGCTGGCGCTGCGCCTTGAATGCCCTTAAAAAAATTGCTAGATTTAGTTTTATGCAAAACTATTTACGCTAGAAGCCGTCACGCATCCCGGCGGTGCTGAGCGCATGCACGGGCCACAACACAACCCACTGGTGAAGGAGCATCAATATGGACATGAGCACGTTTTCTGACGCAATCCAGAATGCACTGGGCGCCCACTTGCCAGGGATACTCGGGGCAATCGGCATCCTGGTTATCGGCTATGTCTTGGCCTTGCTGGCACGGGTAACGGTGCGCAAGCTGCTCTCCATGGCACGTCTCAATCACTTCGTCGGCCATTCGACCGGAAAGCCGTTCGACATAGAAGGCGGTATCGCGCTGGCCGCGTTCTGGTTCGTCCTGCTGGCTACGCTGCTCGCCGTGTTCAACACCCTGGACCTCGAACAACTCTCGGGCCCGCTGGCCGAGATGATGGCCGAAGTCATGACCTACCTGCCACACCTGTTGGCTGGCGCGATCCTATTGCTGGTCGCATGGCTCGCTGCCAGCCTGGTGAAAGCGATCGCCAATCGCGCGTTGAAGGCCACACAATGGGACGAAAAACTCACCGAGCATGCCGGCATGGTCCACCCGGGTGAAAACATCGGCAACGTCCTGTTCTGGCTGGTCATCCTGTTGTTTCTACCCGCGATTCTCGGCGTGCTCCGACTCGAAGGCATGCTCGACCCTGTGCGCAACATGGTCGACCAAACCCTGGCCATGCTGCCCAACATCTTCGCCGCCGGCATCATCGCTTTCGCGGGCTGGGTGATTGCCAAGATCCTGCGCAGCCTAGTCACCAACCTGCTGGCCGCCATCGGGGCAGACAAACTGGGCGAATCGGCCGGGCTCAAGGACAAGCTTGAACTGTCCAAACTGGTAGGCACCCTGGTGTTTATCCTGGTGTTCGTGCCAGCCCTGATCGCGGCACTCGACACCCTGCAAATCACAGCGATCTCTGGCCCGGCGACCGGCATGCTCGCAATGATGATGGCTGCCCTGCCCAACATCTTCGCCGCCATCCTGATCCTGTTCGTAACCTGGTATGTGGCACGCTTCGCGGCAGGCCTGCTCGGCAATCTGCTGGCCAACGTCGGCCTGAACCACCTGCCGGCCAAGATGGGCCTCGAGCATATTTTCTCGGACAGCTTCAAGGCCTCCGACATGGTGACACGCATCGTGATCTTCTTCGCCATGCTGTTCGCCACCGTCGAGGCGGCCAACCGGCTGGACTTCACCCAGGTCGAGACGCTGGTGAGCATGTTCATCCAGTTTGGTGGTGACGTGCTGCTGGGCGTAGGCATCCTGCTGGTGGGCTTCTGGCTGGCCAATCTGGCCCATCAGGCGATCCTGCGGGCGAGCAACGATGCTGCTGCCGGCATGGCCGGCATCGCGCGCTTCGCCATCCTCGGCCTGGTGCTGGCGCTAGGACTCTCCGCAATGGGCATCGCCGACAACATCGTCAACATGGCCTTCGCGTTCGTGTTCGGCGCAGTCGCCGTCGCGGTCGCGCTGTCCTTCGGGCTAGGCGGCCGCGAAGCCGCAGGCAAACAGATGGAGCACTGGCTCTCGCGCCTACGCAAGGACAAGCAGGGCTAGACTCTCGTCCGTCCCTGCGACCGTCCGTCAGTCCTTATCCGGCACAGCCGCCGAAGGGCTCGTCGGACGGTGTGTTTGTAGTGCGGGGCACGGTCTGCCCAGCATGTCGAGTGCTACCGCCTCCGCCACCTTGATGCCGTCGACTCCGGCCGACAGAATCCCCCCCGCATAGCCTGCGCCCTCCCCCGCCGGATAAA
>JBPPMF010000243.1:0-7214 GCA_051305915.1 Thiobacillus sp.
GGCCGCTCGCGCGCCCCTTTCTCCAGGGCAAGGAAGACTGCAGAGGCAGTTGGGTCAAGCGCATGGGTGTCACCCAATTGGCGATCGAAGACGGCGCTACCATCCTGCCATTGCCTAACCAGAAATCGACCTGCTTCACCCATCTTTGAGCAATGGTTATCCGACTATGCCGTTGGATTTGAGGTAATCCACAATCTCCTGGCCGTACCATTTCACGCCGGCAACAGGCTCGTAGTAGCCTCTCGTTGCATATTCATCCCACATGGTCAGGATGCCCGTCTCGGTGATCGCTGAGTCGGGAATGACGGCACCATTACCGCCCTTTTTGTTGAGGTACGCGCCGATCAGATGGAAGTGCACTTGCCCGGGGGCTTGCTCATTCAACGCTTCTCCGAAGGTCATGCTCACCCCTCCAGGCTTGGTGAATTTAGTAACACCCGGCGTATAGCCCTCTTTGAATATGGGGTGGAACGGGTCGGTTGGCTTGACAGAAGCGGGCCAATGATAGGCGCCGCCGCTTCTCGCGCTTCTTGTTCTTGTTGCTGTTGTAGGCGGAACCTGCTGCGCCTTGTAGTTACCCGCCGACTCCGCGTTAAGACATTCACCATCCTTGCCCAGTTGGGAAATGCTGGTGTTTTGGGACAGCGCACGGGACGGGCTGAAGCAGGTGACCCCGAGGGCGGGCTGGCTCACCATAGTCAGAATGAAAGGGGCAGCTGCTGAGCTCGTACCGAGAAAACGCCGCCGCCCACCGCTTTCGGGGATCCTGGTTTCCTGCGCGGTTTTGATTTCTGTATCTTGAGTCGTCATGTCGTCACCACCGGTATTTGTAGAATCTGGTTATAGACCACAAGCAACAATTACGCCTGATAGTGTCGCCCGTGCAATGCTTTGATTAGTATCTAGTTTTTTTGCACCCGAGACTGAGTTTGTCTCATGCAATCAAAAAGTGTAAAAAAAGTCGACACCATCGGCAGGTCGTCGCCTCCTTCAGCTGTTCCGCTGCCCCAACGTAATTCTGGGCAAGTTGGCCAAATCATTCAAGGTTTGAACTTTCACATAGTGTGAACGATGAAAGATCGATTGGCAGGACTCGCGTTGGTTCCATCCATGTTCGACGATGAGCCAGCCGCGTGGCTCCAGGTGCGCGGGCGAGGTGGTGATGATGGCGCTCAGGTCATCGAGTCCGCTCCCACTAGCAATGAGGGCCGATGTGGGCTCGAAGCGCGGATCGTTCATGTTCATTGGGTCGTCAGCGCAAATGTAGGGCGGGTTTGCCAGGATGAGGGTGAATCGTTGGTCCTTGAGTGCGTCAAACCAGTCCGAATGGACGAACTGGAGTTGGGTCGCCCCCAGCTTTTGCGCATTCATGCGTGCAACGGCCAGCGCAGCTTCGCTTTTGTCGACCGCCCATATCGTGCAGTCTGGCCGTTCCAGTCCCAGGGTGATGGCGATGCAGCCGCTGCCCGTGCCCAAATCCAGGATGCGCGTCGGGCGGTCCTTGGGCAGGCGTTCCAGCGCCGCCTCGACCAGTAGTTCGGTTTCTGGCCTGGGGATGAGGACGTCCGACGTAACCTGGAACGGGCGGCCATAAAACTCTCGTGTGCCGGTGAGATAGGCGACAGGCTCGCTCGTGAGCCTGCGGGTCAACAGGGTGTCGAATGCCGAGATCTGGACGGCGCTCGGTCGGTCGGTGTCGTGCGCCACGAGCCAAGCGCGATCGACTTGCCAGGCATGGGCAGCGAGTACCCGGGCTTCCAGCCGCGCTTCGCGTTTGTCCAATCCGAGTGTGGCTGCGAGTTGGAGGCTGGCGGCGGCCAGACAGTCGGCCACCGTTCGCAGCCCCCCTGGCCCCTGACCCCTGACTCCTGACTCCTGTCGACTCACGCTGACAGCGTTGCCAGCAATTCCGCCTGATGCTCGGCCGTTAGCGCATCCAGCAGTTCGGTCAGGTCGCCGTCCATGATGGCGTCGATCTTGTAAAGCGTCAGGTTGATGCGGTGATCGGTGATACGGCCCTGCGGAAAGTTGTAGGTGCGGATGCGGTCGGAGCGGTCGCCGCTGCCGATCAGGCTTTTGCGTGTGCTGGCTTCGGCGGCGTGTTGCGCCTGGAGTTCGCGGTCTTTCAGGCGTGCCGCCAGCACGCTCATCGCCTGCGCCTTATTCTTGTGCTGCGAACGGTCGTCCTGGCATTCGACTACCAGACCGGTGGGCAGGTGGGTGATGCGCACGGCGGAGTCGGTTTTGTTGATGTGCTGCCCGCCAGCGCCCGACGCGCGGTAGGTGTCGATGCGCAGGTCGGCCGGGTTGATGTCGATTTCGCCGACTTCGTCGGCCTCAGGCATCACCGCCACGGTGCAGGCCGAGGTGTGGATGCGCCCCTGCGATTCGGTTTCCGGCACGCGCTGCACGCGATGGCCGCCGGATTCGAACTTCAGTCGCGAATACGCGCCGTGGCCGACGATGCGGAGGATGACTTCCTTGTAGCCGCCGACTTCGCCGGGGTTTTCCGACACGATTTCCACTTTCCACCCGCAGCGCTCGGCATAGCGCGTGTACATGCGCAGCAGGTTGCCGGCAAACAGCGCCGATTCGTCGCCGCCGGTGCCGGCGCGGATTTCCAGGAAGATGTTGCGTTCGTCGTTGGGGTCTTTGGGCAGCAGCGCGGTTTGCAGCTCGGTTTCCAGCTGTGTGATGCGGGCGGCACTGTCGGCCAGTTCCGCTTCGGCCAGTTCGCGCATGTCCGGGTCGGCCAGCATATCGTGGGCAGTTTTCTGGTCGGCCTCGACCTGCCGGTACTGGCGATACAGCATCACCACCGGGGTGAGGTCGGCGTGCTCACGCGTCAGCTTGCGATAGCGCTCCATATCGCCCGCGATTTCCGGCTGCGACAGCAGGGCGTCAAGCTCCTCCAGTCGCTCGTCGGCACGAGCGAGCTTGTCGGCCAGGGATGCCTTCATTCGTGGTGTAGTCCGTAGAGCTGGCTGATGTAGCGAGCGCATTGCGCACGCTCGTCACTGTTGGCGTGGTTAAGTGCGTGGGTCGGGGCGTGCAGCAACTTGTTGGTGAGGGCGTGGCTCAGGGCTTCGATCACAAGTCGCGGGTCGTCGCCGCGCGCCAGCGCCTTTTCTGCTTTTTCCAATTCATGGCGGCGATAGCGTTCGGCGTTGTCGCGCAGGCTGCGGATGACCGGCACCAGTTCGCGGCCTTCCATCCAGTGCAGGAAGTTTTCCACGCTGGCTTCGATGATGGCTTCGGCCTGCTCCACTTGAGCGACGCGGGTGTCCATGCCTTCGCGCACGACCTGGCCAAGGTCGTCGACCGAGTAGAGAAAGACATCGTCCATTTCGGCGACTTCGGCCTCGACGTCGCGCGGCACTGCCAGGTCGACGATGAAAATCGGGCGATGGCGGCGTTGCTTGATGGCGCGTTCCAGCATGCCCTTGCCGAGGATCGGCAGCGGGCTGGCGGTGGAGGTGATGACAATGTCGTAAGCGGCCAGTTCGTCCGGCAAGCCGCTGAGCGGGATCACGCCAGCGCCGAATCGCTCGGCCAACGGGCGCGCGCGCTCGGCGGTGCGGTTGGCGACTGTCATGCGGCGCGGATGCTGCGCGGCGAAATGCGTCATGCACAACTCGATCATTTCGCCCGCGCCAATGAACAGGCAGGCCTGATCCTTGACGCTGGGGAAGATGCGCTCGGCCAGACGCACCGCGGCGGCGGCCATCGACACCGAATTGGCGCCGATTTCGGTGCTGGTGCGCACTTCCTTGGCCACCGAAAAGGTGCGCTGGAACAGCTTGTGCAACAGCAGGCCCAAGGTGCCGGCTTCTTCGGCGGTCTGCACCGCCTGTTTCATCTGGCCGAGGATTTGTGTTTCGCCCAGCACCATCGAATCCAGCCCGGCGGCGACACGGAATGCGTGCTGCGCGGCTTTTTCCTGCGGCAGCGCATACAGGTAAGGCGCGAGTTCGTGCCGGCTGATCTGGTGGAAATCGGCCAGCCACTGCGTCACAGCATCGGGGGAGGGGGTGTTGCAATACAGCTCGGTGCGGTTGCAGGTCGACAGAATGGCGACTTCGCTGGCGTGCCGGGTTTCTGTCAGGTTGTGCAGCGCCTGCACCAGCTTCTCGGGGCCGAACGCCACTTGCTCGCGAATGGCGAGCGGCGCGGTGTGATGATTAACCCCGAGTGCGAGAAGCTGCATGACGGCAGAAGGCCGGGAAATTCAAAGTGCGCTATTTTAACCTGAGCCCGCTATTGCCGGGATGGCGGGAACCGCAGGCGGTCGTAATAGCGCCCGCGATAGAGCAGGCGGCGGTGGCCGGGCGAATCGGAAAACGCGCTGCGGGTATGCAGGACGTTGTTGCAGATGAGGCCCATGCCGGGTGTCATGCGCGCGGTGAGGATGTATTCCGAATCAGCGAGAATTTCGGCCAGGGTTTTGACGGCGGTCTGTGTCATGGCGTCGTCTTGCCACACGATCGAGCGGGTGCGCGCGGTGTAACGCATGTATAGAAAACCTTGCGCCGGGTCGATGGCGAATACCGGGCCGCTTTGCTCGGCACGTGCAACGTTGTCTTCGTCCATGCGCGCGGGGATGGTCATCGCGTTTGGCTGCATCAGGGCGGCGACGTAATCAGGGCTGGCGTCGCGCAGCTGGATGTAGGCGATCTCGTGGTCGAGCAGCGCGTTTTCGCCGCCGGATTCGGCGTCCTGCGCGCAGTGCAGGGTCATGCCGAGAATGCGGCGGTCGAGCGTGTTGTAGTAGCCGTCGGTGTGCCAGTTGATCGGCTTGTGGGTGTAGGGGATGAAATCGCCGCGCACGCCGCTGCCATTGTCGTCCGCTGGCGTGATGCTGGACAGCCCATCCTCGTCTGCAAGGTAGTTGCCCTCGAGGCGCACGAGACCCAGTTGCTGCCCCAGCAGCCTTGGAATCGACTTGTCGGCAGCGAAAAGGTGCGGCGCGTCGTAGACCGCCATGTTGGCACGCGCGCAGCGGTCTTCGAGGGCGGCGAACTCGCCTGCCGTGAGCTGGCGCGGATCGGCCAGCGGCACGATCAGTTCGTCGACGCTGCGCGGATATGCCGCGAGCTTGGCCTCGCGCCAGGCGCGATAGCCGGATTCGTTTGCGAGGTCCAAGGGGTTGCTCATAGGCTTACCCGATTCCGTTCCTGAATCGGACGGGGCGCGAAGCCGAGCCGAAGGCTGTACTCATGTACAGCGAGGCGAAGGCGACAAAGCCGTGTCCGATTCAGGGGCGGAATCATTCCGGGGGCAGCATGTCCGGCGAACCAAAGCCGCGCTTGACCGGCGCATCGGACAGCAGGCCCGTGAAGCTCTTCCGCACCGTGCCCATCATTTCGGGCATTTCGATGTCCATGATCTGGTCCATGATCCAGGTCTTGTCGCTGTCGCCCATTTCGTCGCGGATATGGAGGCCGAGAAAGCGCAGCGCGGGGAAGCTGGCTTTTTCGTCATCGGGGAATTCAAACTCCGCGTAGTCGTTGAAACGGCGGTTCAGAAAATCGATGAATTCGGCCTTGAAGTTGCGATCAGGATCGGGACCGACCACGCTGATGATGTTCTCTTGCATCAATTCGCCGAGCCGGTTGGCAACCGCCTGCAACACGGCGACGCGGCGTTCCGGCGAGAGCGTGGAATAGGCCATGCGGTCGCAGTAATGCACCAGGAACGCAAGAAATTCGGCGATCAGCTTGAAACCGCGCGCCGGGGTAATGATGTCGTAGTTCTCGCGGCCGAGGTTGTCGACGGCCTTGTCGGCGACGCGCCAGGTGGTGGTGGCGACTGCGGAGGCGATTTCTTCGGCGGTGCGCTCGCCATCCTTCTTGAACCAGATGGTGCGGACTCGAACGGGTTTGACCATGGATGTGCTCCTTTTTTCGACTGTGCTTTATTCGCCCGTGGCGACGGGGCGCGCGGGATCGGTGATCCACTCGCTCCACGAGCCGGGGTAAAGCCGTGAACCGGGAAGGCCGGCGATTTCCATCGCCAGAATGTTGTGGCAGGCGGTTACGCCGGAGCCGCACATGTGGAGAACCTGCCAGGCGGGCTTGCCTTTGAGTAGCGCCTGGTAGTTCTCGCGCAACGCCTCGGGCGGCAGGAAGGTGCCGTCGACGTCGAGGTTCTCGTCGAACGGGTAGTTGATGGCGCCGGGAACGTGCCCTGCCACCGGATCGAGCGGCTCGAACTCGCCGCTGAAACGGCGATCCGGGCGCGCATCGAGGATGAGTTGTTCGCCGGTTTGCGATGCGCTCAGCACTTCATCCGCCGCCACAATCTGGGTTGGTTCGGGCAGGCAGGCGCATGCGCCCTTGTGCAGCACTGGGGTGTCGGCATCGACCGGGCGTTTTTCGCGCAGCCATTTGGGATATCCGCCGTCCAGCAGGGCGACGCCGGGATGGCCGAGCCAGCGCATCATCCACCACAGCCGGACGGCCATGGCGCCATAGCTGTCGTCATACACCACCACCTGCTTGTTGACGCCGACCCCCCACGCGCAGAGTTTTTCGGTCAGCACGCGCGGATCGGGCAGCGGATGCCGTCCCGTGCCTTCGCCGACCGGCGCGGACAGGTCGTTGTCCAGATGCACGTAGCGCGCACCCGGGATATGGGCTTTCGCGTAAGCCTGGCGGCCGGCTTCAGGATCGGTCAGGGTGAAGCGGCAATCCAGAATGATCCAGTTCGGGTCATCCAGATGCGCGGCCAGGTCTTCGGTGGTGACGAGGGTGTTGGAAAACATGGATCGGGCCGTAAAAGGTGAGCTGCAAGTAGGAGCGGGCAGCGTGGCGTTCGCCACGCTGCCCGCTCATTGGGGCCTGATTGCCTGAATCAGTAGCCGCCCTTGCCGAACGGCTTGGGCAGACCGGCAACGCGGCAACCCTGGCGAGCCGGCATGTTGGGGAACAGTTCGTACAGCTTCTTTTTCCAGTCCACGCCTTCGTGCAGGTCGTCGAGTTCGGCGACCATGTTACGGAAGTTTGGGGTCTGGCCGTCTTCCTTGTATTTCTCGCGCAGGTAGTTGATGACCTGCCAGTGCTCGTCGGTCAGCGTGATTTTTTCAGCCGCGGCGATGACCGGGGGCACTTCATCACTGAAGTTGGCTTCCAGCAAAAAGTCCTCTTCGCCGGTTTGCGATGCGCTCAGCACTTCATCCGCCGCCACAATCTGGGTTGGTTCGGGCAGGCAGGCGC
>JBPPMF010000273.1:0-3212 GCA_051305915.1 Thiobacillus sp.
AGCCCCCAGAATGAAACTCGTCCTCTTCGATCTCGACAACACCCTGCTCGCTGGCGATTCCGACTACGAATGGGGACAATTCCTCATCGCCAAGGGCGCGGTCGACGGCCCGCATTACGAAGCCAAGAACAAGGCGTTCTACGAAGACTACAAGGCGGGGGAGCTCGACATCTACGCCTTCCTCGCGTTTGCCCTGCGCCCGCTCGCCACCCATACTCGCGAACAGCTCGACGCCTGGCGCGCCGAATACGTGGCAACGCGCATCAGGCCGATGATCACCCAGGCCGCCCGCGACCTGGTGAACAAACACCTCAACGAAGCCGACCTGGTCGCGGTCATCACCGCCACCAACAGCTTCGTCACCGGCCCGATCGCCAGGGAATTCGGCATCCCCCACCTGATCGCCACCGACCCCGAGGAAATCGACGGCCACTTCACCGGCGAAGTCGCCGGCACCCCGTGCTTCCGCGAAGGCAAGGTCGTCCGCCTCGAACACTTCCTCGAAGCCCACGGCACCCGGCTCGACTGCCTCGACACCAGCTGGTTCTACAGCGACTCGCACAACGATCTGCCGCTGCTGGAAAAAGTCCGTCACCCGGTCGCCGTCGACCCCGACCCCACCCTGCTCGCCCATGCCGAAGCCCGCGGCTGGGCGGTGATTTCATTGCGTCATTAATTATGCAGATAATGTAGGCTGCTGCCGCGGATCGATTACCCATGTCCACTTCCAACACCCTTGCCGAAAGCGTCACCAAGCAGCGCGAAGCGCTAGCCAACCTGCTGCGCGAGCCGCTGGCGCTAACCGCCCAGGCCTGCAGCCGCGCATGGCCCAGCCGCGCCGGACTCAACGCCGCGCTGACGCATGCGCTGACGACGATGCCCGCCTGCAAATACCTGTATGCGCTGGACACCCGCGCGATCCAGCTTTCCGACAACATCAGCCGCGACGGCCTGATCGAAACCGATTACGGGCGCGACCGCTCCGACCGCCCCTACATGCGCGAAGCCGTGCCCAACCAGGGCTTTCTGCTGACCCAAGCCTACATCAGCCTGCGCGCCAAGCGGCCATCGCTCACCGCGATCCAGATCGTGCGCGACGACGACGGCCAGGTGCTCGGCTTCGTCGGCGCCGACTTCGACCTGCGCGACCTGCCAATCACCGCCAAGCTGTACGACGAGCCCACCTACTGGCGGCAGATCAAGGGCGACCCGGCAATCCGCGGCGCAGTGTTCCACCAGACCCGCATCGACAGCCAGATGGACCTCCACCTCGACACCGTGCTGGGCGTGATGGAAGAGCTGATGACCGACCGCGGCATCTTCCACGGCAAGCTGCACTTTTCCAGCAGCCGCGCCACCATCTGGCTGGTCGACGACCCCTATCGCTACCGGCTGCTCGACATCGACGCGCTGACCCACCCCGACACCTGCCTGATCTATCCCTGCCACCCCTATCCGGAAGATGCCGTCGTGCCGCGCGACAAAATCCGCCCCGTACTCGACGGCTTGCGCGCGCTGCGCTTCATGGACGAAACCTTCTACCTGCGCGCCGGCTCGCTCAACATCTTCAACGGCATGGTCGGCCTCACCTTCTCGTGCGACGGTTCGCACTACCTGCCGTGGGACGAATTCCTGAGCAAGGGTTACGACTTCTGGGCCAGCGGCAAGTCGACCGGCTGAATCACAGGCCGATAAGGCAGGCATCACTGCCTCATGGTTTGAAGCTGGCTCCGATCATTAACTTTCCAGAGCCAGGTCTAGATGTGATGTTTCAATAGGTTGTTTCCGATCAGGGACTGGCCTAACATGACCACTTGACATGGTCACAAGGAACGAACATGAACATCAACGCCGCAGAATTCAAGGCCAAGTGCCTGAAACTGATCGACGAAGTCGCCGCCACGCAGGAGCCGTTGATCATCAGCAAACGCGGCAAACCGTTGGTGAAACTGGTCCCCATCGAAAACGAAGTGCCTGCCAGCATGTTCGGCTACATGAAGGGGACAGTCACACTCCACGGCAGCATTGTCGCACCGCTGGGTGAAGCCTGGTCCGCAGAAACCGGGGATGAAGACAACCTCTATGCCGATCTCAAACCCAAGAAAAACCGCTGACATGGGCGGTTTGCTGCTGGACACCCACGTCTGGCTTTGGTATGCGGAAGGCGTAACCGGACGTTTAAGCCCCGCCACCCTGGCTGCTATTGAACGCTCCAGAATCGAACACCGATTACATATCAACGCTGTCAGCGTTTGGGAAGTCGGCATGTTGTGCGCGAAAGGAAAAATCAGCCTGTCCGCACCCGCCCGAGAATGGGTGTACCGCGCCCTATCGATTCCGGGTATCCGCCTGCAAACACTCGATGCCGAAACCGCAATGGAAAGCACGCAACTGCCAGACAGTCCACATGGCGACCCGGCAGACCGGTTCCTGATCGCCGCAGCACGCATACATGGCCTATCTCTCGTCACAGCCGACAAGAAAATCTGCGCATACGGCAAAGCCGGGCACGTCCGGGTTTTGGTGGCATAACCGACAAGCAAACCTCACTTCACGGGGAGTCTGAACATGGAATGGCGTGATCGAATTACCAGCGACCCTGCCGTGCTGGCCGGCAAGCCTGTTGTCAAAGGCACGCGGATTTCCGTCGAATTGATTCTGGGCTGGCTGGCCAATGGCTGGACCTACGAACAAATCCTGGAGTCCTACCCGCACATCACCCGCGATGACATCCTGGCCGCACTGGCGTTTGCCGCGGAAATGATGCGGGATAAGCAGCACATCGCCGCGCACAAAGCTGCCACTTGAAGCCGGCCCTGCCGGTCAACGCGAATTTTCCTGCTCCGGCTTCGAGCAACCCTCTGCCATCGCCCAGACTTGCAAGCGCCCGTCGCATGCAGCACACTTCATCAAACAACAAAAAACAACCGGCGCGGAGAATCGAATGAAAACGAACAAGCGATCCGGAACCCTTGAGCAAACTCAACGAAATCTATCGCCTGCACCGTCTGCTGGATGGACGGCGCACCGGGCTCCCCCGCGCCGCGCTCATCGCTGAGCACGGCTTTTCGCGTTCCACCCTCACCCGGCTCATCGCCGACCTGCGCGACAAACTCGGCGCACCCATCGTGTGCGATCACGAACGGGGCGGCTATCGCTACGACACCACTTCCATACCAATCACGTGGCATATGCTCGAAGATGATTCTTAT
>JBPPMF010000058.1:0-23483 GCA_051305915.1 Thiobacillus sp.
CATCCAGCGCGCCGACCCCGGCCTCTACAACCTGCTCACCAACGGCGTGCTGCAGGCGCGGTTGGATTTCGACCGCAGCAAGATGACCTGCCGCGCCATCGCCAACCGCATGGCGGACGCGGCCGGCGGCCAACTCGGCTGGGACCAGATCGCCGAGGGCATGGCGCTCACGCAGGCCGTCGCCAGCACCGATGCGGTGTCCGCCATCGACGAGGCCGAAGCCAACCGCGGCAACAACGGCGTGCCCTGGGTGGGCGGCAGCAACGCCGGCGGCCAGGGCCAGCGCCCGGTGCGCGTGGTCGGCGACGTGACCCGCGCCGGCTACAACCTGCTCAACGGCCGCGACGTCGCCGCCACCGGCAGCATCGACCCCGGCAGTTGCAACGGTAACCTGGCCTGCGAGACCTGGCGCTCGCCCGACGACGCGGCCGCCTGGGCCGTGCGCGTGCTGGGCGAGCAGGAGCAGCGCACCTGCGAGTCCTGCACCAAGACGACGACCACGCCGGGCGTCGGCCTGACGCCGCTGATCCAGGAGGAGTACGAAGCCAAGCTGCAAGCGCTACAGGAACTGGTGGCCGGCAGCCGGCCGACCAGCTTCGCCAATCTGCAGGACGCCAGCGCCGCGTCCCTGCCGATCACGCGCGGCGTGATCGAAGCGCTGCGCGACGAGCCCGACCAAGACATCCTGGCCAGGCGCCTCGCGTCGGAGGTGGCGCTGGCGAGCGTGCTGGAGAAGGCACTGCTACTGCAGCGCACGCTGTTGACCGGGCGCAAGGAGCCCAACGTCTCTGCCAACGAACTGGCGCAGAAGGCCGTCTCCCACGAGAGCGACATCCTTGACCGCGAGATCCTCAACCTGAAGACGGAGCTCGAACTGCGCCGCGAACTGGCGAGCAACTCGCCGACCGCCATCATCCAGCGGCACAGCACGCGCTCGACCGGCTCGCGCGGCATCTACGAGGGCGATCCGACCCGCAACCGGATCGACGAGTTGCAACGACCACCGAGCGGGAACAACCCGTGAGCTGGGTCGCCGTCCGCCGCTACAGTGCCCGCGCGCTGCTGGCGTTGCTGGTACTGGTCCTGGTGCTGATCGCCGCCGCCGTGGTCAACCTGGTCGGCATCCGCATGGCCGGCGGCATCGACGGCTGGCGACAGTGGATGGATGCGCACGCGGGCTGGTTCCTGGTCTGGCGGTTGCTGCTCTATGCCGTCACGGTCTACGGCTGGCTGTGGATGCGCCGGCGCCTGCACGCACGGGAGCCGGAAGGCGGCGCGCGCCAGCGCCTGCTGCGCGTGGAGGTGGCCGCGGTGCTCGCGGTCGTCGCGCTGGAAGTCAGCCAATTCATGCAGGCCGGATGAGCCGGAGTCCCCCATGACCCTCTACACGACCGACTACCTGGAGTACTACCTGACGCTGGTTTCGTGGATTGTCCACAACGGCGTCTGGAACGTGCTGGTCGCCAGCGGCGTGTTCGCGATTCCCTTCCTGGCGATCGTGATCCAGGAATGGCTCAAGGCACGAGCCGAAGGCGCGGACGAAGGTAACAAGGGCGTGCTGAGTTCGGCCCGTATCGAGAACCGCGTCTTCGTCGCGATCGTCGTCATCATGTTCGCGGGCATCCCGTTCATCGACGTCGATTTCACCACGCTGCAGTTCGATCGCTCACGCTCGGCGCAATGCCAGGTCAACGTGCCGGAGCCTTCGGAGACGGGCTGGTCGCAGTCGTTCAGCACGCTCAACAATCAGTCGGCGCGGGTGCCGGTGTGGTGGTTCTTCATGCACGCGATCTCGCGCGCGGTGACGGGCGCATCCGTCGCGGCCATTCCGTGTGGGACGGACCTGCGACAGATCCGCATGGACATCGACAACACGCGCATCGCCGACCCGGTGCTGGCCCAGGAGGTGGCCGACTTCACCCACAACTGCTACGGGCCTGCGCGTGCGCGGCTGTTCATGGACCGTCCCGATCTCACCGAGGAGCAGATGCACGACGTCACCTGGATCGGCTCGCGCTTCTTCGTGGACACGCCGGGCTTCTACGACACCTATCGCTCCAGGTCCCCCCGCGAGGGTTGGCCCTACGACAGCAATCGCGATGCCGGCCTGGCCGAGGTGCCCAGCGGCGCCGGCTATCCAACCTGCCGGCAGTGGTGGTCGGACGGCAATGGGCTGCGCTCGCGGCTACTGCAACAGGTGGACCCCAGCTTGCTGACGCGTGTTGCGGGGTGGGCCGGCTTCCTGAGTCGGGATCAGGTGGATGACTCTGTGATCCGCGCGATCGCGTCGCCGCGGCAGCAGAAGTTGAACCAGGGTGCGGTCTATTCCGACTACGGCGGGCAGATCGAGATGACGTTGCCGAACATCGTCACGCGCGCTGCGAGCGACGTCGGCATGACGGTCGGTGCGCTGGGCTTCTTTCCTGCGATGGACGTGATGCGGCAAGCACTGCCGATGGTGCTGGCGCTGCTGAAGATGGCGTTGGTGATCTGCATTCCGCTCGCGCTCCTGGTTGGCACCTATGACCTCAAGACCTTGGTGACCGTCAGCGTGGTGCAGTTCGCGCTCTTCTTCGTGGACTTCTGGTTCCAGTTGGCCAGGTGGATCGACTCGACCATTTTGGATGCGCTCTATGGCTGGGGATTCGGCTGGAATCGGCCGCACAGCAATTTCGATCCATTGATCGGGCTGAACAACGCATTCGGCGACATGTTGCTCAACTACGTGCTCGCAACGATGTTCCTGGTGCTCCCCGCGTTCTGGGTGACGGCACTGGCCTGGACGGGCATCCGGGCCGGCAACTTCTTGCAGGGACTGGCCGCGGGCACCAGGGATGCGGCGCAGGCGGGAGGCAGGGGCTCAGGCATCCTGATCAGTGCGGCGAGTCCCGGCAAGAAGTAGCGCGACCGGGATCAGTCGTCCTCGAATCGAGGATCGGGATCGTCGTTGTAGGATGCGGGGTGGTAGAAGAGGCCTTCGCGGTGATCGCGTTCCTCGGCCTGGCGATTCAGCAGGTCGGGTTCTTCCTGGTCCGCGGTGCCGTGCTGCATGGCCCAGGCGGCGGCGACCGCGAATACCAGCAGGAGCGCCAGCCAGAACGCGGCGTACAGCAGTACTCCCAGCACGGCCAGCTTCACGAGCCACAGCAGCGCCGTCGCCGCGCCTGGGGGCAGACCGCGCGCTACCAACCGGCCGGCGAGCCGGCGCTCGCGACGGACGCCGCCACGCCACATCCCGCCGGCCCAGCGGCCGAAGCGCTCTGCGTTGCTGATGCGGGTTTTCGTGCCCATCGTCGTCACCTGCTACATGCGTGGGATGGCTACTCCAGTTTGCTCCAATCCTGTCGGGCTACGGCCACCAATGCGTTCCAGTCGTCGGGCGGATTTCCGCGGCCCAGCATCTTTTCGAAGACCGCATACGGATCGGACTTGCTGCCCGACGACCGCAGCGTCGTTTCGTCGTTGACCCAGGCGTAGACGATCACCTTCGCCTTGGAGTCGTACCGGAAGAACAGCCGGAACCGTCTTCCGATCTTGGCCCGCCGCCAGTGGCGGTGGGCTGGTCCCAGGGTGTTGCCCTGGCGATACTCGTCCCGAGCCGGATCAGTCGGCACGGTCTCCAGCATCAACTGGCTCAACCCCCGGAACAGCTTGACGTTGGCGTTCGACTCGAACCCCTCCGGTTCGTTCTGCTCGGCGCGCTGCGCTGCGGCGTGGAGCTTCTGCAACTGCTCGACCACGCACGCGTGGAACAGCAGCGTCCAGCCGTGCCGCTGCATCAGAGCGCCACTTCGCCTTCGATCTCCTCACCCAGGCCGTCGTCGCGACCGACTTGCGCCAGCATGGCCCGCGCCAGTTCGTCGGGCAGGCCGCGGATGTGTCGCCCGGCCTGGATGTCCTCGGCCAGCAGGCCCAGGAAGGCCCCAATGGCCGGATCCTCGTGCTCCGCCTCGGCGCGGCTGACCACGACCTGGCCGTCCTCGCGCAGCTCGAAGTCCACCTTGCCGCCAGCGTCGACACCCAGCGCCTGCCGGATCGGCTTGGGGAGGGTGATCTGCCCCTTGGAGGTGATGGTGGCCTGCTCGCGGACGGTCGGCATGGTCGGGTTCCTGTTTCAACGGTTGCATGGTAAGGAAATTTCCTTACCACGTCAATCGACCCTCGGCGTGACCGCCCAAGATGCCGGGCTGCCGGGTATCGCTTTGATCCAGGCATCCGAACCGTCGCTGCCCTATACGCAAAGGGTCAAGGCCAAAGGGCCGGCAAGGGGCGAAGGGAACGGGGTCAAGGGGAAAGGCCCTACCCAAAAAGGCGAAAAGGTTCTCCCTGTCGGCCCATCACTCGGGTTTCAGCATGCTCTCCTTGTTCCAGCGCAAACGGACTCACCCGACCACCGGCCCGTCGCCTACGCCCGTCAGCGAGCCTCCCAAAGGGCTAACGCGGCCGGCGTCGGCCGCGTCGCTGCTGGCGACCTCGCGCCGGCAGCGACTGCTGGAACACATCTGGCAGCGAACCTCGCTCTCGCGCAAGCAGTTCGCGTCGCTGTATCTGGCGCCACTGGAACGATACGCCGAGCTGGTGCAAGCCTTTCCCGCCTCCGAAAGCCATCACCACGCCTACCCGGGTGGCATGCTCGACCACGGGCTGGAAATCGTGGCCTATGCCTTGAAGCTGCGGCAGTCCCATCTGCTGCCCGCGGGCGCACCGCCCGAGATCCAGGCCGCGCAGGCCGAGGCGTGGACCGCCGGAGCCGCCTACGCCGCCTTGCTGCACGACATCGGCAAGGTGGCAGTCGACCTGTACGTCGAGTACGCAGACGGAACCGCCTGGCATCCGTGGCACGGGCCGCTGAAACGCCCATATCGCTTCCGGTATCGCAAGGAGCGCGAGTACCGGCTGCACAGCGCCGCCACCGGGCTGCTCTACACCCAGCTGCTCGACCGGGACATCCTCGACTGGCTCAGCGGGTATCCGGACCTGTGGGCCGCGCTGCTGTACGTGCTGGCCGGCCAGTACGAGCACGCCGGCACGCTGGGCGAGCTGGTGCGGCTGGCCGACCAGGCCTCGGTGGCGCAAGAGCTGGGCGGCGATCCCAGCAAGGCGCTGGCCGCGCCGCGCCACGCGCTCCAGCGCAAACTATTGGATGGCCTGCGCTACCTGCTCAAGGAGGAGTTCAAGCTCAACCAGCCCCAGGCCTCGGACGGGTGGTTGACGCAGGATGCTTTGTGGTTGGTCAGCAAGACGGTCAGCGACAAGCTGCGCGCCCAACTGCTGGCACAAGGCGTGGACGGCATCCCGGCCAACAACACGTCGGTGTTCAATGTGCTGCAGGATCACGGGATCGCGCAAGCGACGGCCGATGGCAAGGCCATCTGGAAGGCGACCGTCACCAGCGACACAGGCTGGTCGCACAGCTTCACCTTCCTCAAGCTGTCGCCCGCTCTGATCTGGGAATCGGCCGAACGGCCCGCACCCTACGACGGTACGGTCCAAGTGGAGCAGGACACCGCACCGGAACCGGCCAGCGCCACGGCCGACGCGCCGGGCGTGGCAGGCATGCGTATTGAGACCCCCGTGCATTTGTCGCCGCCTGCCACCAGTGGGTCAACGGCAAGGGATCCGCCTGCCGAGCCGACCGCCGCGGACGGAGTGGATGCGCTACTCGAACTGTTCGCCGCTTCTGAGCCTACCGCCACCGATGCCATGGCGTCGGCCTTCGCGAAGCCAGCCGGCCAGACCGCCGCCAAGACGCTGACTCCGACGCACGCCGCCCCCGAGGCGAGCGGTCACGCGCAAGAACCCTCGGGCGAGCACTTCATCGAATGGCTCATCCGGGCCATCCGATCGCGCAAGCTCATCATCAATGACGCGAAGGCGCTGGTACATACCGTTGCGGACACCGCATACCTGGTCAGCCCCGGGGTATTCCAGCGCTACGCGCAGGAGCATCCGCAGACGGCCCTTCTCGCCAAGCAGGAGGGCATGGCTGATTGGCGGTGGCTGCAGAAGCGGTTCGAGAAGCTGCAACTCCATCGCAAGCAGGACAGTGGCCTGAACATCTGGACATGCGAGGTCACGGGCCAACGCAAGTCGCGGCGACTGCATGGCTACCTGCTCGACAATCCACATGGATTTTTCGAGCAGCTTCCCCCGAACAATCCCTATCTCTCACTCCTTAAGAGCTAACGGATGTCTGCCACAGGAAGAACTCGCTCTTTCGCTTCACGGCACATTCGATATCAACGCTGCCTACATGACTTGGTGATTTCCATACCGTAATACTCGGGTCATGTCTCCGACAGATTTGCCCTCTTAACGTGAAACCGCTACCCCGCGCGGCCTTCACGCACTGCCCAAGACCGATGAATCACTCAGACTTCGCCCGCTTTGCGCGGAGATTGCTGAGGGGCGCTCGTGTGCGAATGCGGCTTGGACCTCACGAACCGCCATCCATATCGAACGAAGCTTGAGCACCCGGCGATTGAGAATCGCTTGATCGCCATTCTCTAGCCATGAATCCAACAACTTAGTCGAGGACGTCATGCAAAAAACCATGAAAGCTGCAGTGGTCCGCGCATTTGGGGAGCCCCTCGTCATCGAGGAAACCCCAGTGCCATCCGTCGGCCGCGGACAGATTCTCGTGAAGATCGCGGCGTCTGGTGTATGCCATACCGATCTCCATGCCGCCGAGGGTGACTGGCCCATCAAGCCGACACCGCCGTTCATTCCGGGACATGAGGGCGTGGGGGACGTGGTGGCGGTCGGCCCCGGAGTCGGCCACCTTCGGGAAGGCGATCGAGTGGGAGTGCCCTGGCTCTACAGTGCCTGTGGACACTGCGTGCACTGCCTCGGAGGCTGGGAAACGCTCTGCGAACAACAGATCAATACGAGGGTCGGCAGGGAATCGTTACGAACACGGCCAGATCTTCGCTAACCGGTTGATGGATCGGTGAAATTCCACCCTCGGCCGCACTCCCAGGCCCGGCCCTCCCCAGGAAGCTGTGGCACCATTCAACCATGGCCACCACCTACTATTTCTTAGACACCGAGTGGGCCGATGTAACCGGCAGCGAGCTGGTGAGCCTGGCGTTGGTGAACGAGGACGGTGATCGCCACTTTTACGCCGAGCGAGCCGATCTGCCCGAGAGCCCTACCGATTTCGTTCGTCAAAGCGTCTACCCGCTACTCGACCGCGGCGGCGCGGCCCTGCCGGATGCCGCCCTGACGACCGAGCTGCGCGCCTTCCTCAGCGAGGCCGACGCGCCGGCGGTGTTGGCGGATTTCCCGAACGACCTTCAGCTGCTGCGGTATGCCTTGGATGGATTTGAGCTCCCTGATGACCAGGTGGCTGCGTGCGGCCCCCGGCCGGCCCCGGTCATGACGCGTATGTCCAAGGAAGGCCTTCCGGGATTGCTGGTGGAAGATTGGTTCGCGGCCCATCTAGAACATAGGGCCAGACGCCACCATGCCTTGGTAGATGCGCGGGCCTTGCGGATGGCGTGGCTGGTGGCGACCGACCGCATCCTTGCTCCGGCGTGGGCCCACTCCTACCGCCGCGCCCGGGGATAGCGGCATGGCGTCTATCCCCGGTATGCTTGCCCCATGAACCGCCTGAGCCAGCTCGACCCTCGAATACCGGCGTGATCGCATCGATCGATCACGCCCCTGTTGCTCATGTTGGTCAGAGCGCCGGCCTTATACCCCGGTGAGAGCACGCGCCAGATAAGCGCGTACACGTCGGTTCGATTCCGACCAGGGGCACCACCGTCAGCGACGGAAGAAACGCTCCACTTGCGCGCCATGACAGCGCTTGTACTTGCTGCCGCTGCCGCACAGGCACGGTGCATGCTCGCGCAATCCCGCACCGAGTGACTGGCCCAGGAAATCCCTCGCCTGCAGCAGGGGCTGGATTTCATTGGCGGGCACACTGACCTCGCCATACTGGGATGATCGCTCGCCGCGGTTCATCACCTGGACAATCGCTTCGGACATCTGGATGAAGTGCTTGATTAGTAGGTCATCACGTAGCGGCATGCGGACATTGTCGATGGCCAAGCCCTCGTAGCGTCTGCGCGGATCCGGTACGAAAAGAATACGTGTCTCACCTTCGGGCTTTGGCGTGATGTCGACCAGTTCCCCTACGGGGCTGATCCACACGGCATGGAACTCTGCTTCCACCAGCACGTGGGGCCATTCCCACAGCTGCCAACCGCACAGCATCTGGCCGCCATCCTGCGCGACCTTGGCCTGCACGTTGGGAAAGCACTCGTGCACGATCGCGTCGGCTTCCGGCTGTACATCGAGATAGACCGGTTCTGCGCCGCGCACGACCGAATCGGCTAGGCGCCGCACCGCACGGGTGATTTCCGGGGGTGTGGTGGTGACTACGCTCATGGCACTGCTCCTTGCGATCGTTGCGCCGGGTTTTCTCTACGCAGGCTATGGCGCCGGCGTCTCTTCCGATGAGATCCGCTTGGCGCCTTTGCCGCCGGCACTGGCCGGCTGCAGCTGGGCCAACAGCGGCTCCAAGGTGCTCAGGCGCACTGTGGCGCGCAGGGTTTCCGCTTCGGCCTGCTCGCGTCGTTCCCGCTCCTGGGCCAGCTCGGTCCGGGCCTGTGCGAGGTCTTGCCGAGCGGCGTCCAAACTCTGAGCGTCTTGGCCCCAGCGCACCTGCAGCGCCTGGTGTTCGGCCGCCGTCAGGCGCAGCGTATCGAGCTCGCCCTGTTGCGTCTGGATGGTCTGGCGCAGCTGCGCCACCTCCTTTTCCAGTCGAGTGTGACGCTCCAGCCACTGGCCGTTTTCCCGGTTGAGCTGCACCAGATCGTGGTTCTTGGCGGTCAACGCCTCGTTGGCCTGGCGCAGGGTGACCTGCAGTTCCTGCACCTGGTGCTCGTGCCGGCGTTGCTCCTGCTCGCGCTGGTCTTTGACCGAGGTGCGGTAGTGCTCAAGGGCTTCCCTGGCATGCTCGTGCTTCTGCTCCAGGGAGCGCGCGTGGCTTTCGTGCTCTGCCAGCCGCGCCGTGAGGCCGGCAATGCGCTCCTCCAGTTGGGCCAGTTCGGTGGTGCGGCTGGCCACCTCGCCCTTGGCGGCTTCGCTCGCCTCGCGTTCTGTCTGCAGAGCTGTCTCGGTGCGCTGAAGCTGCACACTGAGGTTCCCGGCCTCTTGCCGGGCCTGTTCCAAGGCTTGGGTGCGCTCGTGCAACTCGGCTTGGAACCGTTCCTGTGCCTGCGCGACCATCGTTTCGGCCTCGACATGCAGCCGTTCGGCCAGACGACCGACCAAGTCCTGCAGGGCGTCGCTGATCGCGATTTTGGCGCCTGGGCCTTGCCCTTCCTCCTCTTCCAGCTCCTTCAGGTGGCGGTGGATGGTGGTTTTGGACCCGGTGTTGCCCAGCGCCACGCGGACGGCGTCTACCGAGGGGTTCTTGCCTTCGGCCCGGAGGCTGTCCCGGGCACGCTGCACATCGCTTTTGTACAAGCCAGACCGAGCCATGCGTCCTCTCCGGTTATTGCGTAATGTATTACATACCATGTAATTACGTACTATTCAACGTCGAGGATGGCCGAGACTACGGCCTAAACATCAAGCGGGATAATATTGAATTATCCCGCGTGACAAGCGCCTTGGCCATTTCCAGCCGTCAAAACAGTACGAAACCGCCCAGGACTGGCGATCGCTGGGTAGTATGGCCCAGAGCGAAAAGGAGGCCAGCCGGGGTGCAAGCAGGCGCCGCCACCGAACTCTTTGGCCATCAAAGGACTGTGCATGCCGATCGAACGTATCGTCATCGACAACTTCAAGTCGTTTCGCCATCTGGACCTGCCCCTCAACGCCCACATGAACCTGGTGGTGGGCGACAACGAGGTCGGTAAGTCCACCCTGCTGGAGGCCATCCACGCGGTGGTCACCGGGCAACTGCATGGGCGCAGTCTCGCCTACGAGCTCACGCCCTACCTGTTTCACCAGCCCACGGTGCAGGAATATTTGGCGACCCTTGCTGCGGGCACGCCGGCCTCGCCGCCACGGATCTCCATCGAAGCCTACTTGGGCGCAGACGCCGCGCTGGCGTCGTTGCGTGGCACCAACAACTCCCTGCGCCTGGATACCGCCGGCATCCGCCTGCTGGTCGAGCTCAACGACGACTACCGCGAGGAGTTCAACGCCTACCTGCAGCAGCACCAGGGCGCGGTCAGCCTGCCGGTGGAGTACTACACGGTGCGCTGGTATTCCTTCGCCAACAATGGCGTCACCGCTCGCAGCATTCCGTTCGACTCGACCATCATCGACACGCACGGCATCAAGACCTTGTCCGGTGCTGATCGCTATATCGCCGGCATCATCGAGCAGGCATTGACGCCTTCGCAACGTGTCTCGCTGTCGCTGAGCTTCCGCCGCATGCGGCAGAGTTTTTCTGAAGAAGCGGACGTGGCGGCAATCAATACGTATCTCACCGAGCACACCGGGGACATTAGCCACCGGGCGCTGACGGTGGGTGTGGACACATCGCCGCGCTCAACGTGGGAAACCAGTTTGTCACCTTACCTGGATGAGCTCCCGTTCACCCAGGCCGGCAAGGGCGAGCAAAGCGCGGTAAAGATGAAGCTGGCGATGCACGCGGCCGGCGCGGCCCACGTGCTTCTGATCGAGGAGCCGGAGAACCATCTGTCCTATTCCAGCATGACCCAGCTGATCGACAAGATTGCGGCCCTCTCCACCGCCCAGCAGGTGATTATCGCCACCCACAGCAGCTTCGTGTTGAACAAACTGGGCGTGGACAACGTGATCCTGTTCAGCGCGCAGGGCCAGATGAAGCTGGACCAGCTGCCGAGCGATACGCACGACTATTTCATGAAGCTGCCGGGCCACGACACGCTGCGGTTGATCCTGGCCAAGCAGGCGATCCTGGTGGAAGGCCCTTCCGACGAGCTCATTGTGCAGCGCGCCTACAGCGACCACCACGGCGTGACGCCGATGGCTCGCGGCGTAGACATCATTTCGGTCAAGTCGCTGGCATTCAAGCGCTTCTTGCAGATTGCAGAGCGGCTGAAAATTCAGGCCAAGGTGATCACCGACAACGATGGTGACATCGCGGTTGTGCAGGAACGCTATGCCGAGCACCTCACCGCGATTTACTACGATTCCGACGAAAGCGCCCCATCGCTGGAAGAGCAGCTGATCAAAGCCAACTCGCTGGCCGAACTCAATATCGTGCTGGGCAAGACGTTTGCCGATGAGGTGGCGCTGCTCAAGTACAGGAAGGGCCCTAAGACCGATACGGCCCTGGCGATCTTCAACAGCCCGCACTCGATCAGGTTCCCGGACTATGTCCAGCGTGCCATCGCCTAACCGGGTACTGCTCTCAGCGGCCGGCTCTGGCAAGACCACGCTGCTGGTCCGGCAGGCCTTGGAGCGACCTGGGCGCCGCATCGCCATTGTCACCTACACGCTGGAAAACCTTGAAGAGATCCGGCGCTCGTTTGAGGTCCACGCCGGCGCGGTCCCCGCGCATGTCACCTTGCACAGCTGGTATGGCTTCCTGCTGCGCCAGTGCATCCGCCCGTACCAGGCGGCACTGTGCCCTGAGCCTCGCATCGAGACCATCCTGTTCGTAGAAGGCGTCACCAACAACCGGGCCCCACGCACACAGGTAGCGCGCCACTACCTGGCAGGCAACCGGATGTATTCGGACCGGGCGGCCGACTTTGCTGTGCGCTGCGATGAGCTGACCCAAGGTCAGGTCATGGCGCGCCTGGCGGCCATGTACGACGAGCTCTACATCGACGAAGTTCAGGACCTGGCCGGCTTTGATCTGGATCTGGTCGAGCGGCTGTTGAAGAGCGATATCGCCATCACGTTGGTGGGTGATACGCGCCAGGCGACGTATGCCACCAACTATGCGCAAAGGCACAGCCAGTATCGTGGGCCCAATCTGGCAGCGCTGTTTCAGATCTGGGAGTCGGACGGCTTATGCCAGCTGGATCACCGCCTCATCAGTCTGCGCTGCGTTCAGGCCCTGTGCGATATGGCTGACACGCTCTATCCGCAGATGCCGCCGACCCAATCAGGCAATGGCGAGGTCACCGGGCACGATGGCATCTACCTCGTCGCTCCAGGGGATGTTGCGGCGTACGTGCAGGAGTTTGCCCCCACCGTGCTTCGGCATGATCGGCGGCAAGCCTGCGACGGACTACCAGCGGTGAACTTTGGGCAGTGCAAGGGCCGCACCTACAGTCGGGTCCTTATCTTTCCGAACGGGCCGTTGACGCAGTACCTGCGCACGGCCGATGCGGCGCGCATCACCGCGCCACCGAAGTACTACGTGGCCTTCACCCGGGCACGGCAAAGCGTGGCCTTTGTGTATGCCGGCGCGTGCGCCTTGCCGGGTCATCAGCTCTACATCCCTGCCAGCGCAAGCACATAGAGAAGCGTTGGATCTTGTGGCATTCGCGGTTCCCGGAGCCTAAGCAATACGTGGCTTGAAAGGTGCCGGCACCGCAATGATTGCATCCTACAAGGATCGTTGTAGAATTGACGAATGAACGATGACTCTGCCGTCTCAGCGCTCTCTGCTCTTGCGCACTCCGACCGCCTGGCCGCATTCAGGATGCTGGTGCGCGCTGGTCCCAATGGCATGCCCTCAGGTGAAATTGCCGAAGCGCTCGCGATTCCGCCACCGCGCATGAGCTTCCACCTTGCGACCTTGGAGCGGGCGAGCCTACTGCGCTCTTGGCGCGACGGGCGGCGTGTCCTGTACGCCGCCAGCTACGAGGACATGCGCCAGCTTCTTGAATTCCTCACCGAGGACTGCTGCTCCGGGAATCCGGACATCTGCGGCGCCCTCAATAACCTCGCCACTCCTTGTCCCGCGGAGACCTGCGCATGAGCTTCCCTCAGCCGTTTAACGTCCTGTTCCTATGCACCGGCAATTCAGCCCGCTCGATCCTGGCCGAGAGCGTCCTTCGCAAGATCGGCGATGGCCGTTTCAATGCGTTCTCCGCCGGCAGCCACCCCAAGGGTGAGGTCCACCCGCTGGCAATCGAGACGCTGCGTCAGGCCGACTACCCAGTCGAGGGGCTGCGCTCCAAGGCGTGGGACGAGTTCGCCGTGCCAGACGCCCCGGCCATGGATTTCGTTTTTACCGTCTGTGACCAGGCAGCCGGCGAGGCCTGCCCACTGTGGCCAGGACAACCGATCACTGCGCATTGGGGCATCGAAGACCCGAGCCGAGAAGCGCGCGGGGACATGTGGCAGCGCGCCGCCTTTCGGCAGGCGCTGGTGTACATGGAGAACCGCATCAAGGCGTTCGTCGCACTTCCGATCCACACGCTAACCCGGACGAGCTTGGCCGCGCAGGTGGGCGAAATCGGGAAGTTCGAGGGCACCACGTCGCCCCGACCCGACGTGGCTTGAGGGATCATCATGACGCTGACGATCTACCATAACCCTGCCTGCGGCACGTCTCGGAATACCCTGGAAATGATGCGCCAGTCAGGTGAAGACCCGGTGGTCATCGAGTACCTGCAGGCGCCGCCCACGCGCGAGAAGCTGGTCGAGCTGCTCGCCGCGATGGGCATGTCCCCTCGTGAGCTCCTGCGCCAGAAGGGAACACCTTACGCGGAGCTGGGCTTGGACAATCCCGCGCTCACCAACGAGCAACTGGTGGACGCGATGATGGCGCATCCGATCCTGATCAACCGTCCCATCGTCGTTTCCGGCCGGGGCGCGGCCCTGTGCCGACCGTCCGAAAAGGTGCTCGCGCTGCTGGACAAGCCGGTGTCCTCCTTCACCAAGGAAGACGGCGAAACCGTGACGGTTGCCGGAGCGTCTACGTGATCGATCGCATTGCCGCAGATCTGCCGAGCATCGACGCAACGCAACTTGCACCGATCGACGTTGATGCACTAGCTGGGCCCGGCGACCCCAGGCACCCGCCCCGGATCCTCATCCTCTATGGCTCGCTGCGGGAACGCTCTTATTCCCGGCTGCTGGCAGAGGAAGCCGGCCGACTCTTGCGCTGGTACGGCTGCGACGTGCGAATCTTCGATCCGCATGACTTGCCACTGCCTGACGGAGCCACCCCGGATCATCCGAAGGTGGGTGAGCTGCGCGAGCTCGCGTACTGGTCCGAAGGCATGGTTTGGGTCAGCCCGGAACGCCACGGCGCCATGACCGGAATCATGAAGGCGCAGATCGACTGGATTCCGCTGGCCGACGGGGCCAAGCGCCCGACACAAGGCAAAACCTTGGCGGTGATGCAGGTGTCTGGCGGCTCGCAGAGCTTCAACGCAGTAAACCAGCTGCGCGTACTCGGCCGTTGGATGCGCATGGTCACCATCCCGAACCAGTCCTCGGTGGCCAAGGCCTTCCAGGAATTTGATGAGGCTGGGCGCATGAAGCCGTCTGCGTACTATCAGCGCGTTGCTGACGTATGCGAGGAGTTGGTGAAGTTCACCTGGCTGGTGCGTGGTCGCTCAGCGTACCTGACCGATCGCTATTCCGAACGTGTTGAGAGCGCCGAAGAACTGTCCAAGCGCGTGAATCAGCGCTCCATCTAATCCTTGTCGGAGCGGTGCATGCTTGCCCTTGCGATTTTCATCGTCACTCTTGTATTCGTCATTTGGCAGCCGCGAGGGTTCGGTATCGGTTGGTCGGCACTGGCCGGCGCCGCAGTAGCGTTGGCCACCGGCGTCGTCGGGTGGGGTGACGTCGCCACGGTGTGGGGGATTGTCTGGGATGCGACGTTTACTTTCGTCGCACTCATCATCATCTCGCTCATCCTAGACGCGGCCGGCTTCTTCGCATGGGCGGCGCTGCACGTGGCGCGCTGGGGCGGCGGCAGTGGTCGGAAACTCTTTCCGCTGATCGTCTTGCTTGGCGCTGCGATCGCGGCAGTGTTCGCCAACGATGGCGCGGCTCTCCTGTTGACGCCGATTGTTCTTGCCATTCTGTTGCGCTTGAACTTTCCACCCGCGAGTGCGCTCGCGTTTACTGTGGCCTGCGGTTTCATCGCTGATACGGCCAGCCTGCCGCTGGTTGTCTCGAACTTGGTCAACATCGTCACCGCGAACTTTTTTGACGTCTCGTTCGGGCGCTACGCAGCGGTCATGGTGCCGGTGAATCTGGTGTCGGTCGGCGCCACGCTGATCGTCCTGTGGCTCTGGTTCCGCCGCGACATTCCCCGCACCTACCCGGTCCACGATCTTGAAGCGCCGCATGAGGCGATCCGCGACAAGGCGGTCTTCCGCGCCGCCTTGCCCCTGCTCGCATCACTGCTCCTTGCCTACTTCGTGACCGGGCCGCTGGGCGTCCCGATCGCCTTGGTGACGGGTGTGGCTGCGCTGGTGCTGATGGCAATTGCAGGTCGCTGGGCGACAGGCGGCCGAGGCGCCACCATGGCCGTGACCAAGATTCTGCGTGGCGCGCCCTGGCAGATCGTGCTGTTCTCGGTTGGCATGTATCTGGTGGTTTATGGGCTTGGCAACGCCTGGCTGACAAAGGCTGCAAGTGCGGTGCTTGAGTGGCTGGCGGCGCAGGGAACCTTTGTGGCCACGATCGGCACCGGCTTCGCAGTGGCGGGCCTCGCTTCGATCATGAACAACATGCCGGCGACGCTGGTGGGCGCACTGGCCATCGACGGGGCCAATCTTCCGGCCGCCACCCGCGAATTGATGATCTATGCCAACGTCGTGGGCAACGACCTTGGCCCCAAGCTCACTCCGATTGGGTCGCTCGCGACCCTGCTGTGGCTGCACGTCCTCGCCGGCAAGGGCCAACGGATCACGTGGGGACAGTACATGAAGGTAGGGCTAATCCTCACGCCCCCGGTCCTGTTGGCCACGCTCGTCGCCCTCTGGATTTGGCTGCCGCTCGCTCAATGACCCTGTCGGCGCACAGGGCCGCAGGCGATCACATCTTCTTCAAGGGTGCCGCGGTGGGGGGCGGCGGCACCGGTCCCGGGTCGTTGAAGCACAGCATGACCTGATCGATGCCGAATTGGTCGGCGAGCACGCGGGCGGTCACCGCGTGCACCAAGTCCAGGTCGACCGACGGCGCAGCCACGGTGATGGTGGCCGCGATCGCACGACCGCGCTCTTTGGTGGGGACCAGGCGCAGGTCATCCACCGCTTTCACGCCGGGGTCGGTAAACATCGCCGCACGCACCTGTTCCAAGTTGATCTCGTTCATGGTGTCGAAGACTCCAAGGCACTGCCACCGGCGCGGGGAGCTCGGTCGCGATGCAGCCAACGATAGAGCACCGGCAGCACCAACAAGGTCAATGCGGTGGATGACACAATCCCCCCGATGACGACAGTGGCCAGCGGGCGCTGCACCTCCGAGCCGGCGCCGACATTCAAGGCCATGGGCAGGAAGCCCAGCGAGGCCACCAGGGCGGTCATCAACACCGGGCGCAGGCGGCCAAGGGCGCCGTCACGGACAGCGTCGTCCAGCGGATCGCCCTGTTCGCGCAGGCGGCGGATGAAGGCGATCATGACCAGCCCGTTGAGCACAGCCACGCCCGACAGCGCGATGAAGCCCACGCCGGCGGAGATCGACAGCGGAATCCCGCGTAGGGCCAGCGCCAGCACACCGCCGGTCAGCGCCAGTGGTACGCCACTGAACACGATGGCCGCATCCTTGGCCGAGCCGAAGGCCATGAACAGCAGGGCGAAGATCAACGCCAGTGTCACCGGAACCACCACCCCCAGGCGTTGGGTGGCCGAGATCAGCTGCTCGAAGGTGCCGCCGTAATCGATCCAGTAGCCCTCTGGAAGCGTGACATCTTGGCCGATGCGCGTGCGCAACTCGCCGACGAACCCGCCCAGATCGCGCTCGCGCACGTTGGCGGTGATCACCACGCGTCGCTTGCCGTTCTCGCGATTGATCTGATTGGGCCCGCGCTCCACCTGGATCTTCGCCACTTCCCGCAGCGGCACCGTGCGAGGCCCACCATTGGCGCCGGTGGCCAGGCGGCTGGACTCGTCCACGCTGGCGCTTTCCGGCAGTGGAATGGGCAGATCTGCCAGCACAGCCGGGTCTTGGCGCTGCGATTCGGGCAGGCGCACGACCAGGTCGAAGCGGCGGTCGCCCTCGATCAACTGGCCGGCGACACTGCCCCCAATGGCGGTGGCCACCGTCTCCTGCACGTCGCCCGGATTCAAGCCGTACCGCGCCAGCGCCGCCGGGTCGGGCGTGATGGTGAGCAGTGGCAAGCCGGTCACCTGTTCGGCCTTGACGTCTTCGGCGCCGGGGACGCTGCGCATGACGCGCTCCACCCGGCTGGCCAGACGGGTCAGCTGGTCGAGGTTGTCGCCGTAGACCTTGACCGCCACGTCCGAGCGAACGCCGGAGATCAGCTCGTTGGTGCGCATCTGGATGGGCTGGGTGAACTCGTAGTTGCTGCCCGGGATTTCCTTGGCCGCCGCCTCCAGCTCTTCCACCAGCTCGGCCTTGGGCTTGCGCGGGTCGGGCCACTGGTCGCGGGGCTTGAGCATCAGGAAGGTGTCGGCCATCGACGGCGGCATCGGGTCGGTGGCCACCTCGGCGGTGCCGATCTTGGAGAAGATGTTGGCCACCTCCGGGAACTGGGCCAGGCGCTTCTCCAGCGTTTCCTGCATGGCCACCGACTGCTCCAGACTGGTGCCGGGAATACGCATGGGCTGCAAAGTGATGTCGCCTTCATCCAGGCTCGGTACGAACTCCGAGCCCAGGCGGGTGGCCAGCACGCCACACCCCACCACCAGCACGGCCGCGCCTGTCAGCACCACGACCCGCCGACGCAGCGCCCAATCCAGCAGCGGCGTGTAGCGAGCGCGTGACCAGCGCATCAGGCGGTTGTCGTGCTCGGCCACGCGGCCGCGCAGGAAGGTAGCGATCGCCGCCGGCACGAAGGTCAGCGACAGCACCATGGCACCGGTCAGGGCCAGCACCACGGTGATGGCCATCGGGTGGAACATTTTCCCTTCCACGCCCGACAGCGCAAAGATCGGCAGGTAGACCGCCGCAATGATGCCCAGACCGAACAGGCTGGGACGGATCACCTCAGCGGTGGCTGAGGCAGTCAGGTCATAGCGCTCTTCATCGTTGAGCTGGCGGCCCAACGCGTGCTGCGCCTCTCCGAAGCGGCGCAGACAGTTCTCGATGATGATCACCGCCCCGTCCACGATCAGGCCGAAGTCCAGCGCGCCCAGACTCATCAGGTTGCCCGACACGCCGCCACGGACCATGCCGATGATGGTGAACAACATCGCCAGCGGAATCACTGCGGCGGTGATCAGCGAAGCGCGCACATTGCCCAGCAGCAGGAACAGCACCACCACGACCAGCAGCGCGCCCTCGATCAGGTTCTTGGACACGGTATTGATGGTGCGGTCCACCAGCGCGGTGCGGTCATACACGGCCTTGGCATGCACGCCCGGGGGCAAGCTGGCGTTGGCGGCGTCCAGCTTGGCCGCAGCGGCCTGGGAGACCTCCCGGCTGTTGGCGCCGAACAGCATGAAAGCGGTGCCGACCACGACCTCATGGCCGTTCTGGGTGGCCGCGCCCGTGCGCAGCTCCTTGCCTTCGCCGACGCTTGCGACATCGCGCACCCGGATGGGCACGCCATCGCGCCGGTCCAGCACGATGTTGCCGATCGCCTCCAGATTGGCCAGCTGGCCGGGCACGCGCACCAGGAACTGCTGGCCGTTGCGTTCGATGTAGCCGGCGCCGATGTTCTGGTTATTGCGCATGACCGCGGCGACCACGTCGTTCAACGTGAATCCCAGCGCCACCAGCTGGGCCGGGTCGGGGGTGATGTGGATCTGCCGCTCAAAGCCGCCGATGGTGTTGACCTCGGTGACGCCAGGGGTGGTGCGCAGCTGCGGCCGGATCACCCAGTCCTGCAGGGTGCGCAGGTCCGTGGCCGTGTACGCCGTGCCGTCTGGCTTGCGAGCGTTGGGCTCGGCCTCCACGGTGTACATGAAGATCTCGCCCAGGCCGGTGGAGATGGGCCCCATTTCCGGGTCCAACCCTTCGGGCAATTGGGAGGCGATCTGCTGCAGGCGCTCGGCGACCTGCTGGCGGGCAAAATACAGGTCGGTGCCGTCCTTGAAGACGACGGTGACCTGGGAGAGCCCGTAGCGCGACAGCGAGCGGCTGTAGTCCAGCTTGGGCAGGCCGGCCATGGCCGTTTCGATGGCGAAGGTCACCCGTTGCTCGGCCTCCAGCGGCGAGTAGCCAGGGGCCTGGGTGTTGATCTGGACCTGGACATTGGTGATGTCCGGCGTGGCGTCGATGGAGAGGTGACGGTAGCTCCACACGCCCAGCGCAACCAGCGCAGCGGTGAGCACTAGCGTCAACCAGCGGTGGCGGATGGACAGCCCAATGAGGCGTTCAAGCATGGCGGGCCTCATTCCTCTTCCACGGTGGACTTTTCGATGTCGGCCTTGATCAGGAAGCTCTGGGCCACCACCACCTGATCACCGGCCTTGAGCCCTTCCAGCACTTCGGCGCGCTCAGCGTCGCGGCGCCCCAGTTTGACCGGCCGGGTGTGGTAGGTCTCTCCCTGCTGCACGTAGACCACGTCCTGGTCTTCTGCGGTCTGCAGCGCGGTGATCGGCACCACCAGCGCCGCCGATTGGCGATCCACGGTGACCCGCGCCTTGACCGCCGAACCCGGCCGCCACAGGCCATCGGTGTTGGCCACGGTGGCGCGCGCAATGGTGCTTTGGCTGGCCGTGGCGGTGCCGGGCAGGACGCGCTCCAAGGTGGTCTGCGCGGTGACGCCATCGCTCAAGCGGGTGACCGTCACCGGCACGCCGGCACCGATGTGCTGGACGTCGGCGCCGAAGATGTGCAGGTCCACCCACAGGGTGGACAGGTCGGCGACCTCGAACAGTGGCGCGCCCTCAGCCGCCGCCATGCCCACAGCGGCCGTACGCGCCATCACCACGCCACTGATCGGCGCGGTGACGGTATAGGTGGTCAGGCTCAGATTGCTCTCTACCGTGGCCAGTGCCTGGCCGGCACGCACCTGATCACCCACGCCGGCTCGCACAGAGCGGACCGGTCCGGGGAAGCGTGCAGTGACCTGGGCGATGCGCCCCTCGATGGGGGTCAGCAGACCTTGCACCTCATGCTCGTCAGCAATCTCACCGGGGCCTGCCGGCGCGACCTGGATACCCGCCGCCTGCGCCGCCTTGGCGGCAATCTTGGTTTCCAGCGGCGCTTGCTCGTGCTCGCCGTGCTCTTCGCCCTCGGCGGCGGCGGCGCCCTCAGAGGCTTCGTTGGGAGTGGATGCATTGCAGGCGGTCAGCAGCAGGGCCATGCCCAGTGCGGTCCAGGAAAAACGGCTCATGGGCTATCTCCAAATGAAGCGGCCGCCGGCGGCGTTACAAGCGCCTGGCCGGTCAGTCGTTGAATTTCGATCAGGGCGCGTTGCGCATCCAAGGCCACGTCCAGCTGCTGCTGGGCCATGGCCGTACGTTCGGACTGCAACTGGGCCCATTCCAGGTAACTGATCGCCCCAGCGCGGTAGGCACGCTCAGCGGCCCGCTCGGCTCGGGCCAGCTTCGGCAACACGTCGCTGTGCAGGCGCGCCACCTCGGCTTGTGCGACGGTGTAGCGGCCATGGGCCTCGACCAGCGTGGAATACAGCGACAAGCCCTTGGCCTCGCGCTCGATCGTCAGGACCTCCAGTTCGGCCTCGCCGGCGCGAATCTCCGGCTGTGCGCGGCTGCGGCTACCTAGGGGCATGGACAGGCTGGCCACCAGCGCGGTGTCGTCGGACTCCTGCAGGCGGCGCACACCGAGCTGCCAGGACAGGTCCGGCGAGGCCGCCGAACGCGCCAGCTGCAGTCGTGCCTGCGCGATCCGTCGGGCGTCGGCAAACTGCGCCAGTTCCGGAGTCCGCTCCAGCTCATCGGCCAGCGTCTGCATGGAGGCGATCGCCGGCAGGGCCATCGGATCGGCCGAAGCCGCCTCGAAGGTGGGAGTACGTTCGCCCCACAGCGCGGCCAGATGCTGACGGGCGGCCAATCGCTGTTGCTCGGCCCGATCACGCGTCAGCTCGGCCCGCGCCAGCGCTGCCTGCGCGGTGAGCAGCACCGATTCGGGTGAAGCGCCAGCCTGCAGGCGCTGCCGGGCGGCCGCCACGGTTCGCTGGCGCTGGCCAACATCCATGTCCGCCAGGCTGTGCTGCCGGTTGGCACCGACAACGGCCAAATAGCGCTGCGCCGTCTCGGCAAGCAGGTCCAGCCGCCCGGTCTCGCGCTGCACGGCCAGTGCATCAATCCGGCTTTGGGCCAAGGTGCGCCGGGCGTCGAGCTTGCCGCCGCGCTCCAGCACCGAGCTCAGGCTCAAGGTCAACTCGGCGCTGTCCAGACCGCGGGCCGCGCCAGTGCCCAACGCATTTTCGACCTCGGCACCGAGCGTCCACGGTGGGCGCTGCACCGCCTGGTCGCGCTCGGCAGCGAGCACGGTGGCCCGCGCATCGACCAAGCGCAGCTCGGGGTGGGTTTGGGCCACGCGCGCGAACGCGTCGTCCAAGGTCATCAGTTCGGCCGCTGCCGCCGGCGTTGTCGCCGCAGTCAGCAGCAGCCATGCGGCCAAGGCCGCCAATCGCACATGCATGGAAGTACTCCGAAGGGTTTCGACATCAACAAACGATCACCACCGCGCACAGCAGCAGGTCGCTAGGCCGGCGCTGCCGGCGGAGATCACCCTGCGATCGGAGGCCGGAACGGCGCGACCGGCTGCTCGTGCGGATACGGGCGCGTGTTGACTTGCATCACCGGCAAATGCCGGCCGATGTCCGCAACGGTCAGCAGGATCTCAGGGGGCTGTGCGGCCTGGCTGCAGCACAGCGCCAGCTGCTGAAGGCGGTGCAAGGCGGCGCCGATGCCACCCTCAGGTGCCGGTGCGGCCACTGCCGGCGCATGGGCGGCAATGGTCGGATGGATGTGAACGTGCAGTTCGCTCGCCAGACCCAAGACCGGCTGGACCAGCAAACCCACCGCCAGCTGCGCCAGCAGCAGCCAGCGTAGGCCCGTCCGCAGCCGGCCACGGGCGGTCATGCAGGGGTCTTGCGCGCGTCGGCACGTGCCCGGCGAGCATCACCAAGAATCTCGAAGGCCTCCTTGATCACATACAGGCCGATCAGGGCGCCGATCACGAAATCCGGGTACGGGCTGGCCAGCCACCACACCAACAGGCCGGCCAGGATCACCCCGACGTTGGCCACCACATCGGCGCGGGTGAACAACCAGGTCGCCCGCAGGTGCACCTCGCCGGACTTCAGCGGCGCCAGCATGCGCAGCACGGTCATATTGACCACCAGCGACAGCAGCGCCGTGCCGATCATCCAGCCACTGACCGGCTCGGCGCCGTACATCACGCGACGGCCGACCTCCACCAGCACACCCACGCCCAGCACCAGCAATACACTGCCGCTGACCCAGGCTGCGTTCGCCTTGAAGCGGGCCGTGCGCCCGATGGCGACCAGGCCAATGGCGTAGGCGGTGGCGTCAGACAGCATGTCCAGCGCGTCGGCCAATAGGCCTGTGGAATGGGCGACCCAGCCGGCGATGCCGCCGATCACGGCCATCGCCGCATTCAGGGCAAGGGCGATCCAGAGCACGCGCCGCTCCTGCGCGTTCTTGGCCTCGTGGTGGCAGCCGCAATCACTCATCGGAACATCTCCAGTCGCAGGGAAGCCAGGCCCAGGCGGACCGCTGGCATGGCACAGCTGGTGAGGGTAAAGTCCGTAGCTACTACGGAGTCAAGCGTACTACGAATGAAAATCAGTGAGGCTGCCGACGCCAGTGGGTGCCATCTGGAGACCATCCGCTATTACGAGCGGATCGGCCTGCTGCCGCGCCCGGGGCGCTCGGGCAATGGCTACCGGGTCTATGGCCCGGCCGACATCGAGCGACTGCGCTTCATTGCGCGCGGCCGGGACCTGGGCTTCAGCCTGGAGGAGGTCCGCAGCCTGCTGCAGTTGGCGGGCGATGAAGAGCTTTCATGCGGGGACGTGGATCGGCTGGCCCGCAGCCATCTGACCGACGTGCGGGCGCGCATGGCCGACCTGCAGCGCATGGCAAGCGAGCTGGAACGGGTGATTGCCAGTTGCCACGGCGGGCAGCGGGCTGAATGCACCATCCTGTCAACGCTGCGGCAGCCGGCCTCGGTGGAGGCCACGCGCCAGTGACCGAACTGGACCGCCACCTCGATGCGGCCACGCGCCAGAACACGGTGCGCAGCTATGCGTCGGCGCTGCGGCACTTTGAAGTCGAGTGGCAAGGACACCTCCCAGCGACACCGGACAGCGTGGCCCGCTACCTGGCCGCGTATGCGCAGACCCTGGCCACCAGCACCCTTCGCCACCGGCTGGCCGCCATTGCCTCTTGGCACCGCGACCACGGCTTTGTCGACCCGACCCGGTCGCCGCTGGTGCGCAAGGTGCTCAAAGGCATCCAGACCCTGCACCCGGGCCAGGTCAAGCAAGC
>JBPPMF010000083.1:0-7976 GCA_051305915.1 Thiobacillus sp.
CGTACACACTTCTCGCGTTCTGGCTGACCTATGTCTGCGTCGTGCTGTTCCCGGCCGCATGGGGCGGCGGCTGATGCTGGCGCCGTCGCATCCCCTGCAACTGGTGCTCGGCCTGATCGTCTGGAGCGTCTGGTTCGTCGCGCTTTATGGCGGGCTGTCGGTGGGCTGCGCGCTTGCGCCGCCCGACCCCGAACTCGGCGCCCGGACCTGGCTGAACGGGCTGCTCGGCGCGCTCACTGCGATTACCTTCGCCTGGCTGGTCCTGCAGGCGTGGGGGTGCTGGCGCGCCGCCCGGCCGACAAAGGCCGGCTCGCGCGAGCGATTCGTCACCACCTTGAGCGCCGCTCTGTACGCGGTCGCTGCCGTGTCGACGCTGGTCATCGGCCTCCCTGTCCTCGGCCTGCCGCCATGTCCCTGACCCCCGTCCTGCTGGGCACGGCGCTGGTGTGCGCAGCCGCTCCGGCACATGCGCACAGCCTGATCGACGGCGCGCTGGCGCAGCGTCTGCCGGCGCTGCTCACCGGACTGTTGCTCGTCACGGCCTGGCTCGCCTATCTCGCCGGCTGCCGCCGCGTCGCGCCGCGCGCGGGCCGTGCCTGGCTTTTCCATTTCGCTGCCGCACTGGCATTGCTCGCCCTGCTCGGTCCCCTCGACGACTGGGCGAAAACCGGAGCGGCGCTGCACATGGCGCAGCACATGCTGTTGATGGGCGTCATCGCGCCGCTGTGGGTGCTTGCCGCTCCACTGCCACAGTGGCGCGCCGCCTTCGGCGAGCGGATGCGCTGGCTATGGCTGTGGCCGCTGAACGCGGCGCAGCTGCCGCTGACGATGACGGCCGTACACGGCGCCATGATCTGGTTCTGGCACGCGCCGCGCCCTTACATGCTGGCGGTGGAGAACCCCTGGTGGCATGCGATCGAACACGCCTGCTTCCTCCTCAGCGCCGGGCTGTTCTGGTGGGCGGTATTGCGCGCGAGCGCGCCCAACCGCGGGCGGGCCATGCTCGCGTTATTGATCACGCTGATGCACACCGGGCTGCTCGGCGCCCTGCTGACCTTCGCGAAAGCCCCGCTCTACGGCGACGCCACCGATCTCGGCGACCAGCAACTGGCCGGCCTGATCATGTGGGTGCCCGGCGGGCTGGTCTACCTCGTCGCCGCCGTGTACTGCGGCCAGGTCTGGATGCAGCAACTCTGGCGCCGCTCGGCCGGGGCATGAGGACGGCCTGATTGCCGCGTATGCGGTTGTTTCTCATCACGCTGCTGGCCATGACCGCTTTCGCGGGCAATTTGCTCTGCGCCCCGACTTTCGACTGAATCGAATAGCCGAACAATCGAACTATCAATAAGTAAGTTCCTTGGGTACCCACGAGCCTTCCACAGCAACTTCATGGCCATACGGATCGTACGACTGAGCAGCAGCAGAGCACGCGGCTACGGGCGGAACAGAATGCGGAACGCGGGAGACGGCCTCATCCGGAACGGCGGCGAGCAGTTGATGTTGCGGCTGAAGCAGGAAGCACAGGGCTATGCGGGCACGTTCGATATCGGCCTGCGGATGCCTGGATCACTTGCTTGACCTACGCGATCCCGCGTTCGGCAGCCGGTCGGCCGCGACTGTGAGGATGTCAGCCCACAGCGTGTCCGCCAGCCTGTCATTCCCCCGCCCGCTGCATCGCGGCGCGCCATCACCTCGGCATGACACAGAATGCGGGGGAAAAACGGCTTTCATTCTGCCGCATTGAGAATTTGAATCGGTTTCAAACCCCGATGCCATTTCTTCAATCCCCGGTTTTAGGATAAATTTATTCTAATTGAACTTTTCCCGAAACCGAGCAAGCGGGGTTGCAGATGTATTCGAGTGAAATTCAGTTCCATGCCATGGTGGAAAGCTCACCGGAAGCTATCGTCGTGGCGGGGCGGGACGGCCGTTATGTGTATGTCAACGCAGCGGCCGTGCGCCTGTTCGGCGCGGCATCGGCGGAACAGATGCTCGGGCAGCCCGTACTGGATCGCATCCACCCGGATTACCGCGCTATCGTTGCCGAGCGGATGAGCCGACTCACCGAAGCCAAAGAGGTTGCCCCGCCGCTCGAAGAGGTCTATCTGCGGATGGACGGCACACCGGTGGAGGTCGAGGTTTATGCGGTGCCTTTGCGGATTGGCGACGAGGACGGCGCGGTGGGGTTCGTGCGCGACATCAGCGCCCGCAGGGCCGCCGAGGCAGTTCTGCGTACCCAGGCCGAGCGCCATGCGACCCTGCTCGCGACCACGGGCGATGGCTTCTGGATCTGCGACCTGGAGGGCCGCATCCTGGAGGTGAACGATGCCTTCAGCCGCATGAGCGGCTACTCGTGCGAAGAGTTGCTGAAGTTGCGCATCCCGGAGATTGAGGCGGCGGAAAGCTCGGAAGAGACGGCGCAACACATCCGGAACATCATAACGAACGGTTACGACCGCTTCGAATCCCGGCACCGCCGCAAGAATGGGGAAATCTACGAGGTCGAGATCCTCACCTCCTTTTGGGCGGCACAAGAGAAGATCCTGGTCTTCCAGCGCGACATCAGCGCGCGCAAACAAGCCGAGGCAGCGCTTGCCCGCAATCGGGCGATGCAGCGCTCGATCCAGGTCAGCCGGGCGCTGACCGAGGCGATGGGTATGGGGGTGATCGGGGCAGACGCCGAGCACAGGGTCATATTCGCCAACCCTGAGGCCCAGAAACTCCTGGGAATCGGCGAGGAGGAGATGCTGGGCAGGAAGCTCGCCGACGTGGTCCGCGCCGTGACCGGCGAAGGTCTCGCCCTGACCGAGGCCACCTGTCCGTGCTGGAAGTCGATCAATGCCGGCCAGCCCTACCAGACCGAAGACTGGACTTTTGCCCGCCACGACGGCAGCCGATTCCCGGTCAGCCTGGTGATTGCACCCTTGCCTGAAGACACCACGCCGACCGGCTCGGTTCTGTCGTTCCAGGACATCAGTGCCCGCAAACAGGCGGCGCAAGCTTTGCTGGATGCCGACCGGCGCAAGGACGAATTTCTGGCCATGCTGGCCCACGAACTGCGCAATCCCCTGGCGCCCATCCGCAATGCCGCCTTCATCCTGGGCCGCCTGGAGATGGACGAACCGCGGCTCAAATGGGCCCAGGAAGTCATCGAGGGACAGGTGCAGCACCTGACCCGCCTGACTGACGAGTTGCTCGACGTCTCCCGCATCGTGCAGGGCAGGATCGAACTCAAGAACGAACGGATCGAATTGAGTGCCCTGCTCGCCCAGATCCTCGCCATCGCACTGCCAATGCTCGAAAGCCGGGGACAACAAGTCACCCTGCGATTGCCGAAACAGCCCGTGTGGGTGAACGGCGATCGGGTCCGGCTGACCCAGGTGATTTCCAACCTGCTCGACAACGCCAGCAAGTACACCCACGTGGGCGGCGCCATCGAACTCGACGCCGAGGTGGCGGGACAGGGGATCGCGTGCCGGGTAAGCGACAACGGTCCAGGCATCAGTGCGGAACTGCTGCCTCATGTCTTCGATCTCTTCCAGCAGGGCGATCGCACGCTGGACCGTTCCCAGGGCGGTCTGGGAATCGGCCTTACCCTGGTACGCGAGTTGGTCCTCATGCACGGTGGCCGGGTCGACGCGTACAGTGCCGGGACCGGACAGGGCGCCACCTTTACTGTTTGGCTACCCATCGCTGCGGCAGCACCGGCACCGGCTCCCAAAGGCAGTATGGACGCGCCAGCCAGGACAGGCGGACGCATCCTGGTCGTGGACGACGAGCCTATGGTGGCCGTCAGCATGGCGACTCTGCTCGAGATGATGGGATATCAGGTCGCCGTTGCCGAATCCGGCCAGACAGCCCTGGGGCTGGCTGCGACTTTCCGCCCCCAGGTTGTACTGCTGGATATCGGCCTCAAGGGGATGGACGGCTTCGAGACTGCCCGACAACTGCGCCAGTTGCCACGGGCTGATGAAATGTGCCTGGTGGCGGTAACCGGCTACGCCGACAAAGCGATCAAAGACCGTGCCCTGGCCTCGGGTTGCAACCATCACATGGCCAAACCGGTCGACCCCGACACCCTGCTCGCCCTGGTCGCCGCCTGGATCAGCGACTCTCGACATGACACTGATGCGCTGTCCGACTCTGTATCGGCGGAGTCGAACTTACTCACCCAGGTTGACGAATAGCATCAGGACGGGTTGCTTGTTGTTCTACTGTCCTGAATTGGATGTGTTGCGCTCAGTCAGTGTCGAGAAACGCCGGGGCTGAAAGACTGGCGGGGAACACCTTGCTGTTGCTGCGCGCCTGCCACTGGGCCTGGAATTCGGCGGCCCCCACGGGCTTGCCGTACAGGTAGCCCTGTATCTGGTCACACCCCGCATTGCGCAGGAACTGTGCCTGGTAAGTGGTTTCCACGCCTTCGGCCACAGTGACGAAGCCGAGGCTGCTGGAAAGATCGATGATGGTGCGGATGATGGCCTCATCACTGGGATTGACGCCGATGCCGTTAACAAAGCTTTGGTCGACTTTGATGGTGTGAAGCGGCAGCACCTTGAGGTATGCCAGCGAGGAGTAACCGGTGCCAAAATCATCCACCGAGAGGGAAACGCCCATCGCATGCAGCCGATTCAGCATGGCCATGGAATCGTCCACCGACATGATGACCGACTCGGTAATTTCAAACTCAATGCGCGAAGGATTGATGCCGTTGGTGCGCAAAGTGTCGCCCACCTGGTCAAGAAAGCCAGCGTACTCCAGCTGCTTCACCGACAGGTTGATCGACATTCTCGGAACAAAGAAACCGTCCCGATCCCACAACGCCAGTTGCCGGCAGGCCTCACGCATCACCCAGGCACCGAGTTCGATGATCAAGCCGTTTTCCTCGGCCACGGTGATGAAACGATTGGGCGGGATACTGCCCAGCTCGGGGTTGTTCCAGCGCAGCAACGCCTCGGCGCCGGTCAGGCTGCTGTCGCGGGCATCGACCTTGGGCTGGAAGTGGACGCTGAGCTCGCCGGCCTCGATGGCATGGCGCAACAGGGTTTCCAGGCGCACCCGCTCTTGCGCCCGATAGGTCAAATCCTCGGTATAGAAATGGTAGCGATTGCGGCCTTGCGCCTTGGCCTGATACATAGCGGCATCGGCGTTGCGCACCAGAATATCGACCTCGTATCCGTCATCCGGCGCAACACAGATGCCAATGCTGGCCGATAGATAGAGTTCATTGCCATCCACGGTAAAGGGCTGGCGAAACAGGTCGAGCAACTTGTCGGCCACCTGCACCACTGCATCCTGGTTTGCGATGTCCTCCAGAATGCAGATGAATTCATCGCCGCCCTGGCGCGCGAGCGTGTCGCTAGTACGGACGCAGGTTTTGATGCGGCGCGTCACCGCCACCAGCAACGCATCCCCCACGGAATGGCCCAACGTGTCGTTGACATCCTTGAACCGATCCAGATCAATGAACAAAATCGCCAGCTTGGACTGTTGCCGGGCCAGCCGCGACAGGCACTGCAACAGATGCTCCTTGAACATCAACCGATTAGGCAGGCCGGTGAGGGGGTCGTGATAGGCCAGGTGATCAAGCTGCTTCTCTGCGTGACGTCGTTCGGCAATCTCGCTTTCCAACGCCGCAGTACGTTCCTGCACCCGCCGATCCAGCTCCCGATTGCTCGTTTCCAGTTCCAACCCCTGCAGGCGGATGATGCATTGGGCACGACGCACCACCAGCAGTTGCAACAGGTACAGCAAAGCCAGGGCCGCAGCTGCCACCAGGGCCACCTGCCACAGCGTACTTTCCACGCGCTGAACCAGTGCCGTGACCTCGCGGTAAATTTCGAACACGCCATTGATATTGCCGTTCTGGTCGCGTATCGGCACATAGCTGGCGATAAAGTCGATTTTCGCCCGCTCACCGTCGTGGGTGCTGTAGGCATCGCGATGCTTCAAATCGCTGGCCACCTTGCCGTGCACCGCGGCCTGAAACCCCGGCTTGTGATCCACCCTTTCGCCTATCTGTGACAAATCGCTGGAGTACACGGTCCATCCGCTGCGGTTATACACCTTGACCTTGATGACGGCACTGTTCTTGATCAGGGACAGCACCTTGGGATGCAGCGCGGTGGCGCTGGCGCCGATTTTTTGTCCCAGCGCATCCTCCGGCGTCTGAAACTGGGCCATAGCGGCTGAAAATTCCTCAATCAGTGCATTGCGCACGATTTGCGTCATGACGACATTGTCGTGTTCAGCCTGGCTGATGAGATGCCGGGTGGAGAAATTATGAAAGTAGCCACCGAGCACACCGCCAACGAGAGCGATGAGTACAAGGGACAATGCGGAGAAGTACCGCGTCAGATTGAACATTCTGACGTTAGAGGAATGCTCCATAGCCATATCGTTAATGTGGACTTATGGGCAGTGTACAACCCTTTGAGCCGAATAGTACGTAAACACCAGGCCCGGCACGCCACGGCGGGGCGGGACGGAATCACGCAAACAGCGAAAACGTGTGACAAGCAGACCGGGGCACACCGCTGGGGGCAGGTCCAACTATGTAGTTGCGGGCAAGATTCAAGTTAACAGGCTGCTGAAATACCCCACGCGGATGCGTGGCGCGTTGCGCCAAGCGTTCGATTTTTCATCCGGTTCGCTCGCATGATTGGATTTCTGCTCTCATTGAACCCGTTTTCGACCTTTTGAGCCCAATTTCCCCTCACGTCCCGCCCCTCACGCCGTCTGCGGACGGATTTTTCCCAACGTGCGCATGCGCGTGAGGTTGTAGGCCGTCATGGTCGGCACAAACGTCTGATCGACCTTCTTCAACCCGCGCACCATCACCTGGCGGATGCGCCCGACGGTCTTTGCCCAGCCAAAGCCCTGCTCGATGAGTTTTCTCTTCTGCACCGAGATGGCGTAGCCCTCGCTGGCAGCGATTGCATCCGGCACCGCGGAGCGGCGCCCCGAGGTGTTTTGCGCGACGTGGGGAATGACGTTCATTTCCTGCAGGGCATCAATGAACTCTTTGGCGTCATAGCCCTTGTCGGCACCCAGCGTGATTTCCGCCTGCGGGTTGTCTGCCGCCTGCCGGGCGTCGTCGATCATCGTCTTGGCCGCTTCGCGTTCGGCAAAGCCATCGGCGGTGGTGACCATGGCACTGGCTATCAACCCATGGCGGTTGTCGGCGAGGGTGTGGCCCATGTAGCGCAGTCGGCTGGCGTTGTCGCCTTTGCAGTACAGCCGTGCGTCGGCATCGGTGTTCGATACGTGGGTGTCGTTGCTGCGACTCTTGTCCTTGAAATTGCCGCTGTCGCTGTCGTCGTCTGCGCCGTCCTTGCGCACAAAGCTTTTGTGGCCGGCCCACGCCTGGATGAGGGTGCCGTCGACGCTGAAGTGCTCGCCCGAGAGCAGTCCTTTGTGCTCGGCCTGCTCCAGCACCCGATTGAAGAGTTCGATAACGACGTCGTGCGCGATCAGACGCTCGCGGTTCTTGGTGAAGACGGTGGGCACCCATACGACGTCGTCCATGGACAGGCCGATGAACCAGCGAAACAGGAGGTTGTATTGGGTCTGCTCCATGAGCTGGCGTTCGGAGCGGATGCTGTAGAACACCTGCAGGAGCATGGCACGCAAGAGCTTCTCGGGTGCGATGCTGGGGCGCCCGCCTTTGATGTCGGCTTCGTACATGGCGGAGAACAAGGCATCCATCTTCACCAAAGCGGCGTTGACCATCTGGCGGATGGGCCGCAGGGGATGGTCGGCTGGCACGAAGTCCTCCAGCTTGCGCAGGGTGAACAGGCTCTCGGTGAAGGTGTCGGGTCCGCGCATGAAGAGGCTATAGCTGGGTCAATGAATGGGGAGCAGTTTAACGTCTGAGAGCCTGGAGGCTGGGGGGGGGCGAATGGGGGTATTTCAGCAGCCTGCTAAACGTGCGGCGTCACCGGCGGCAGCACCGAGGCCGGCGCGGCCTCGACGCTGAC
>JBPPMF010000096.1:0-6124 GCA_051305915.1 Thiobacillus sp.
GGTCGGCCATGATGTAGGTGGGCGGTGCGCCGACGCCGCCGACAGTGCCGGGGTTGATCAGCCAGGTCTGCCCGCCCTTGACGGTGGCGACTTGGGTGATGCTGGATTTGTGGTCGTGGCCGCAGCACACCAGATCGTAGTCGCCGGTACAGGCGAGCGCGTGCGCATAGTGCGGGTAGTGCACCAGGAACAGGTTGCGGTCGGCCAGGGTGAAGGATGCGTCCTGGCCGTGGTAGCGGATCACGCTGTTGGGCTCGGCGGCCAGCCGGCTCATGTTGTAGAGATCGCCGGTGTTGTTGCCGTGGATGACGTGCACCGGCAGCTCGAATTTCTGCAGAACCCGCAGCGTGGTCGGTGCGACCACGTCGCCACAGTGCAGCACGGCTTCCGCCCCGTGCGCCCTGGCGTGCTCGACCGCCGCGCCTAAAAGACGGCGGTTGTCGTGAGAGTCGGAGAGGATGCAGACTTTCATGATTTAGTGAAACGCTGACTTATTCCGTCATCGCGAGGCCCGCAGGGCCGTGGCGATCCAGGGTTCGTTAATTCCGCAGACATTCTGGGTTGCTTCGCTTCGCTCGCAATGACAACAAGCAAATTATTCAGCACTTTCTTAGAATGCCGGCTTGTCCGCCGCGTTGCGATAACGCTCCACGCCGGCCAGGATTTCTGCGCGGGCATCGTCAATGCCGGCCCAGCCGTCGACCTTGACCCACTTGCCTTCTTCGAGATCCTTGTAGTGCTCGAAGAAATGGGAAATCTGCGCCAGCAAGAGGGCTTGCAGGTCTTCGGGGCGGCTTACGCCCCGGTATAGGCCGCACAGTTTGTCGACCGGCACGGCCAGCAGCTTGCCGTCCACCCCGGCCTCGTCGGTCATCTTCAGCATGCCGATGGGACGACAGCGCACTACCACGCCGGTGATCAGCGGAATCGGCGTGATCACCAGCACGTCGACCGGGTCGCCGTCTTCCGACAGGGTGTGCGGGATGTAGCCGTAGTTGCAGGGGTAATGCATGGCGGTCGACATGAAGCGGTCGACGAACATCGCGCCGGATTCCTTGTCCACTTCATACTTGATCGGTTCGCCATGGGCTGGGATTTCGATGATGACGTTGAAATCGTCGGGCAGGTTACGGCCGGAACTGACTTTGTTAAGGCTCATGGGTGTCACACAAACAAGGAAAGGCGAGCATTATACCCGCCCCCCAACCGCGCTTCGCTCGTCCGAGATTAATCCTATAATCCTGCCATTTGCATGACGTTCTTCTCTTCCACCTTCCAGCCTTCCAGCCTTCCGCGCAACGCATCCGGACTGGCCGGCGCTGCCGATGCCCTGTACCTGGCCGAGCTGGCGCGCCGCGCCGCGCCGCTGGTGGTGGTGTGCGCGAGCGCGTGGGACGCCAACCGGCTGACCGAGGAGCTGCGCTGGTTCGACCCCGGCCTGCGGGTATGCGCTTTCCCCGACTGGGAAACCCTGCCCTACGACAGTTTTTCGCCGCACCCGGACCTGATTTCGGAGCGGCTGGCGACGCTGTACCAGATTTCGCGCGGCGAGTTCGATATTGCCGTGGTGGCGCTTTCCACCGCACTGTACCGACTGGCGCCGCCCGCCTTCCTGGCCGCCCACACGTTTTTCCTCAAGCAGAAGGACACGCTCGACGAAGCCGCCTTCCGCGCGCAGATGGCGCTGGGCGGCTACACGCATGTGAACCAGGTGTTCGCGCCAGGCGAATTTTCAGTGCGCGGCGGACTGATCGACCTGTTCCCGATGGGCAGCGCCCTACCCTATCGCATCGACCTGTTCGACAACGAAATCGAGACGCTGCGCGCGTTCGACGTCGATACCCAGCGCAGCATCTACCCGGTGAACGAGGTGCGGCTGCTGCCGGCGCGCGAGTTCCCGCTCGACGAGACCGGCATCACCCGTTTCCGGCAAAATTTCCGGGAGCGTTTCGAGGGCGACCCCTCGAAATCCAAGCTGTACAAGGACGTCAGCAACAAACTCGCGCCGGCCGGCATCGAGTACTACCTGCCCTTGTTCTTCGACGAGACGGCAACGCTGTTCGATTACCTGCCGAAGCCGACCCGCATCGTGGCCCACGGCGCACTCGACCCGGCCGGGCAGGCATTCTGGACCGACGCGCAAAGCCGCTTCCGCCTGCTATCGGGCGACAAGGACCGTCCGCTGCTGCCGCCCAATGAATTGTTCCTGCCGACCGACGTATTTTTCAGTCTGGCCAAGGGCTACGAGCGGCTCGACGTAGAGCAGACCGGCAGCGGGCTGGCCCACCCGGTGCCGCCGATTTCGGTCGACCGCCGCGAAGCGCACCCGGTCGCCAAGCTGCAGGGCTTCATCGACGGCTTCAAGGGTACGACGCTGATCGTCGCGCCGTCAGCCGGGCGACGCGAAACCCTGCACGAATATCTCGCTGAACATGGCCTCGACGCCACGCTGTGCGAGGGCTGGACCGAAGCCCTGCAGCGCGATGAGCGCATTTTGCTCACGCATGGTCCACTGGCCGAAGGTTTTGTCACGGCGGACAGCAAGTTTGCCGTCATCACCGAAACCGAGCTATACGCCATTCCGCCGAAAACCCGGCGCGCGCGCGAGGCCCGCGCAACGCAGATCGACAACCTGCTGCGCGACCTCTCGGAACTGAAGCCCGGCGACCCGGTAGTGCACGCGCAATACGGCGTCGGCCAGTACCTCGGCCTCGTCAACATGGACCTCGGCGACGGCGACACCGAGTTTCTGCATCTTGAATACGCCAAAGGCGACAAACTCTACGTGCCGGTGGCCAACCTGCACCTGATTTCGCGCTACAGCGGCGCCGGCGAAGGGGCGGCCCCGCTACATAAATTAGGCACCGACCAGTGGGAAAAGGCGCGCCGCCGCGCCATGCAGGCGGCACGCGATACCGCGGCCGAACTGCTGAACCTGTACGCGCTGCGCGCGGCGCGCGAGGGCCATGCGTTCGAGTTCTCGCTGCACGATTACGAAGCCTTCGCCGAAGGTTTCGGCTACGAGGAAACGCCCGACCAGGCGGGGGCGATCACGGCGGTGATGGCCGACATGCAGTCGGGCAAGCCGATGGACCGGCTGGTGTGCGGCGACGTCGGTTTCGGCAAGACCGAGGTTGCGCTGCGCGCCGCCTTTATGGCCGTGATGGGCGGCTTCCAGGTGGCGGTGCTGGTACCGACCACGCTGTTGGCCGAGCAGCACTTCAACAATTTCTCCGACCGCTTCTCGGCTTGGCCGATCAAGCTGGCCGAACTGTCGCGCTTTCGCACCCCCAAGGAACAGGCCGAGGCACTGCAGGCGCTGGCGGACGGCAAGCTCGACATCGTCATCGGCACCCACCGGCTGATCCAGAAGGATGTGAAATTCGCCCGTCTGGGCTTGGTAATCCTCGACGAGGAACACCGCTTCGGCGTGCGCCAGAAGGAGCAGCTGAAGGCACTGCGCGCCGAGGTGGACGTGCTGACGCTGACCGCCACGCCGATCCCGCGCACCCTGGCGATGTCCCTCGAAGGCATCCGCGACTTCTCTGTCATCGCAACGGCGCCCCAGAAGCGGCTGGCGATTAAAACCTTCGTTCAGTCGTTTTCCAGCGGACTGATCCGCGAGGCGGTACTGCGCGAACTGAAACGCGGCGGCCAGGTGTATTTCCTGCACAACGAAGTGAGCACCATCGAAAACATGCGCGAGCGGCTGGAAAAGCTGCTGCCGGAAGCGCGCATCCGCGTCGGCCACGGCCAGATGGGCGAACGCGAACTGGAGCAGGTGATTCGCGATTTCTACCAGCAGCGCTACGACATCCTGCTGTGCACCACCATCATCGAGACCGGCATCGACATCCCCACCGCCAACACCATTCTGATCAACCGCGCCGACAAGTTCGGGCTGGCGCAGTTGCATCAGCTGCGCGGCCGGGTCGGGCGCTCGCACCACCAAGCGTTTGCCTATCTGCTGGTGGAGGAGGATCGCACCCTCACACCGCAGGCGAAAAAGCGCCTGGAAGCGATTCAACTGATGGAAGAACTGGGATCCGGCTTCCATCTCGCCATGCAGGACATGGAAATCCGCGGTGCCGGCGAAGTCCTGGGCGAGAAGCAGAGCGGCGAAATCATCGAAGTCGGTTTTTCCCTTTACAACGACATGCTGACCAGCGCGGTGGCGAGCCTGAAAGCCGGCCATGAACCCGACATGGATCAGCCGCTGGGGGTGGTGTCGGAAATCAACCTGCACCTGCCTGCGCTGCTGCCCGAAGACTACTGCCCCGATGTGCACGAGCGGCTGGTGCTGTACAAGCGGCTGGCGAGTTGCCAGGCCCCGGACGACCTGACGCAGATGCAGGAGGAACTGGTCGACCGCTTTGGCGAACTGCCCGATACGGCACGCGCGCTGCTGGCGGTGCATCGCCTGCGCATGTCGACCCGCGCCTACGGCATTGTGCGGCTGGATGTATCCGGCGAGGGCATGAGCGTGCAATTCGTCCCCAACCCGCCTATCGATCCGGGTAAAATTATCCTGTTGATCCAGGGCAAGGCCGGCTACCGGCTCGCCGGTCCCGACCGGCTGAAACTGAGCACTCCCCTGCCTGATCTCGCCCGGCGTATTGGCGCAGTAACCGCATTTCTGGCCGCATTGGGCGACCCCATTCCACCTGCAAAATAACCATTTCTATGAACCTGATCCAGCCTTTTGCCGCCCTCCGCCCCGCACCGGGACGCGCCAACGATGTCGTCGCCCCGCCCTACGACGTACTGTCCACCGACGAAGCGCGGGAACGCGCCAGCGGCCGCCCGTGGAGCTTCCTGCACATTTCCAAGCCGGAAATCGACCTCCCCGCGGGCACCAATCCCTACGCGCCCGAGGTCTACGCCAAGGGGGCCGAAAATCTGCAGGCCATGATCCAGGCCGGCGTGCTGGCGCGCGACCCGACGCCCTGCTACTACGCCTACCGCATCGTGATGGGCAGCCACAGCCAGACCGGCCTCGTGGCCGCGGCCTCGGTAGCGGATTACGACACCAACCGTATCCGCAAGCACGAATTCACCCGTCCCGACAAGGAAGACGATCGTGTGCGCCAGATCGACGCACTCGACGCCCAGACCGGCCCGGTGCTGCTGGCCTACCCCGACGCGCCCGAGGTCGATGCTATCCTGGCTGCTGCCTCCGCCGGCACGCCGGACTCCGACGCCGAACTCGACGGCGTGCGCCACACCCTGTGGGTGATCCGCGATGCCGCGACCCAGGCACGCATCACCGCGGCGTTCAACGCCATGAACGCGCTCTACATTGCCGACGGCCACCATCGTTCCGCCTCGGCTTCGCGCATCGCCGCCGCGCGCCGTGCCGCGAATCCAGGGCATACCGGCGCCGAGTCCTATAACTTCTTCCTGTCGGTGGTTTTTCCCGCGCACGAAATGCGCATCCTGGATTACAACCGGGTGATCACCGACCTCAATGGCTTGAGCGCGGAAGCCTTCCTCGAACGCGTGGGCGCCGCCTTTAGCGTCGAGCCGGCCGCTGCCACGGTTAAACCCGAGCAGCCGGGCGTTTTCGGTATGTATCTCGGCGACAAGTGGTATCGCCTGAGCATCCGCCCCGACCGGATTCCGGCCGACCCGGTGGGACGCCTCGACGTCAGCCTGCTGCAGAACAACCTGATCGCACCCATCCTCGGCATTACCGACCCCCGGCGCGACAAGCGCATCGATTTTGTCGGCGGTATCCGTGGCCTGCCCGAGCTGGAAAAGCGGGTTAACAGCGGCGAAATGGCGCTGGCGTTCGCGCTACATCCCACCCGCATGGATGACCTGATGGCGGTGGCCGATGCCAATGAAGTCATGCCGCCCAAATCCACCTGGTTCGAACCCAAGCTGGCGGATGGGCTGGCTTCGCATTTATTGAAATAAGTTCACACTAAGGTTTTCCGGATAAATACCGTATCCACAGGTTAGTTGCCTCCATTCCGGAAAACAGGCTCACAGGAATCCAGCTCGTGAAAATCGACAAGCGTGTCACCCCCCCCGCCGCCTCCAAAGTATCTGCCGCCAAGGGCAAGGGGGCAGGTAAATCCTCGGCACCGACTGCGGGCGGCAGTGATTCGCTGACGCTGAC
>JBPPMF010000099.1:0-9166 GCA_051305915.1 Thiobacillus sp.
CAGCGCCAGAATGGACAGCACGCCGGCAAGCATGATGACGAGGGCGATGACCCACGCGAAGATGGGTCGGTCGATGAAGAAACGGGCCATGGTGCGCTACCTCACTTCGCCGCTGCAGCGGGTGCGGCAGCCGGGGCGGCTTCGGCAGCACCCGCTTCCTGCGCCTGCACCGGGCTGCCCGGACGCGCCTTCTGCAGGCCTTCGACGATGACGCGGTCGCCGGGGGCGAGCCCCTCGCTCACCACCCACTTGTCACCGATCGACTGCTCGGTCTTGACGTTGCGCGGCTCGACCGTGTTTTCGGCATTCACCAGCATCACCAGCGCATTGCCGCGCGGGTCGCGGCTCACCGCCGCGTGCGGCAGCAGGATGGCATTGTCCTGCGTGCCCTGGGTCAGGCGCGCCCGCACGTACATGCCGGGCAGCAGTTCACCCTTGGGGTTGGGGAACACCGCGCGCAGCGTGACGCTGCCGGTGCCTTCGTCGACCGTCACTTCGGAAAAAGCCAGCTTGCCTTCGGCACCGTAGACGCTGCCGTCTTCCAGCACCAGCTGGACCGGCACCGCATTGCCGCCGGCGCGCTGCAATTTGCCGGATTCGAGGTCGCGTTTCATGCGCAGCAGATCGGCGCTGGACTGCGTGAGGTCGACATAGATCGGGTCGAGCTTCTGCACGGTGGCCAGCGCGTCGGCCTGGTTGGCGGTGACTAGTGCCCCCGGCGTCACCGCCGAGCGGCTGATGCGGCCCGAGATCGGCGAGGTGACGCGGGTGAAACCGAGATCGATCCGCGTCCTGTCGAGTGCGGCCTTGGCGGCGCCGACGTCGGCCTGCGCCTGCTTCAACGCAGCATCCGCTTCGTCATTGGCCTGCTTGCTCACCGCCTCGATCTTCACCAACTCGGCGTAGCGCTCGGCCTTCAGCCGCGCCGCGTACAGATTCGCTTCGGCGCGCGCCTGGTTGGCCTGCGCGCTGTCGAACGCCGCCTGATACGTGGCGGGGTCGATCTGGTACAGCACCTGGCCCGCCCTGACTTCGCTGCCTTCCTTGAACAGGCGTTCTTTGACGATGCCGGTCACCTGAGGCCGCAGTTCGGCAATCTGATAGGGCGAGGTGCGGCCGGGCAATTCGGAGGCCACCGCAACGGATTCGGTCTGCACTGTCATCACCGTGACGGCTGGCGTACCCGGCCCGCCCGCGCCCGGTCCGGGCGGGGTTTCTTTTCCGCCGCAGGCGGCAAGCAGGAAGACGCCCGCCAGCGCGAGGCCCAGCGGCGTGAAAGGCAGGTTGCGACGAATATGCATGGTTGACCTTTTGAAATGGCGCGACCAGCAACCCAAAGCGGGCAACTGGCTAAAGCTATAAATAATATAGAGCCGTTCGATCAATGGAATCGAACAACAAAAATAGAATGAACGTTCAATCTATATTAGAATTCGCCTAATTGCAAGATTTGCCGATTTCAAAACATCACTTGAACGTCTTGACCGGAGGTACATATGTCAGCCGCCATCAATCCCGCCACGGAAGCCCCACGCGCCGAAGCTCGCCGCACGCAAATTCGCGCCGCTGCCGAGGAATGCTTTCGCCAGCACGGCTTTCACGGCACCAGCATCGCGCAGATTTCGAAGGTGGCCGGCATGAGCACCGGGCACATCTACCATTACTTCGAGAATAAGGAAGCGATCATTGCCGACATCGTCGCCCAGGACCTCGAACGCATGCTGGGATTGACTGCCGAATTGCGCGCCGCGAGCGACGTTAAGGCGGCCATGATCGAACGCGTCGTCGAAGGCGTGCAGGACAATCTCGACCCGGGAACGGCTGGGCTGCAACTGGAAATCGTCGCCGAAGCGGCCCGCAATCCCCATATCGCAGAAATCGTGCGTGCCGCCGACCGGGCGTTCCGCAACAGCCTTGCCGAAACCATCCGCATCCAGCGCCAGGCCGCCGGTCACCAGGACAGCGAAGCCACGATCGCGGGCATGGTCGAAACCCTCGCCGCCATGTTTGAAGGCCTGCGGATCCGCACCATCCGCAACCCCGGGCTCGACCGCAATGGCGTGGCGCAGATTTTCAGTCGCATGGTGCATGACCTGTTGACGCAAAACTGAGCGGCATCCGCTATTCATAATTCATGAGCCGATCAAACACACGCTGTGGCCGACAATTCGCGTATCGCTTGAAAGTCAACGAAGGCTGGCGCTGATGCATCCCGCTTCCGCAAAACCCTGGGAACCATGGCATGAACGGAAAAATCGGACTGACCTTGCTGCTTGTTTGGGTTGGCGCCTCCCCATTCGGGGCCCGGGCGGCAGAACCGGAACCGCGTGGGACCTTGAGCTTCGTGTTTGAAAACGACATATTTCAGGAAAGCGACAACAACCACTATACAAACGGCTTGCGGCTCGGCTGGGTGCCGGCTCCGGACGTTTCCCCGCCGGACTGGGCGGTCAAACTCGCCCGCCTCGTGCCCGGGTTCCCCGAACAGGGCACGATTCGCCATGGCTACGCCTTCGGCCAGAGCATGTTCGTGGCGAATGACATCAACATCGCCAATCCACCTCTGGACGAGGCGCCTTATGCCGGCTGGCTATATGCGTCGATCGGGCTGGGAGTGGAATCCGGCAAACAGCTCGATCAGTTTGGCGCCACATTGGGCGTGGTCGGGCCGGCCTCGCTGGCCGAGCCGGCCCAGAAATTGATCCACAAGATCTTGGGCTCCGATGAACCGCAAGGGTGGGACACCCAGCTTCGCAATGAGCCGGGCATCATTTTGGTCTACCAGCGCAGTTGGCGGGAATACGCGAGCACGACTTTCCTGGGCCGCCAGGTCGATTTCACGCCCCACGCAGGGGCCGCACTCGGCAACGTTTTCACTTATGCCAATACAGGCGTCACGCTGCGTTACGGCAAACGATTGCCGAGCGACTACGGGCCGCCGCGCGTCCAGCCGGGCTTGCCGGGCTTAGCGGACATCGCCCCGGCACCCGGTTTCGGCTGGTATCTGTTCGCCGGCATCGAAGGGCGAGCGGTTGCGCGAAACATCTTTCTTGATGGCAACACCTTCCGCGATAGCCGCAGCGTGGACAAGAAACCCCTGGTCGGCGACCTGCAGTTTGGATTTGTCCTCGACTGGCCGGAGACCCGTGTCAGCTACACCCATGTGTTGCGCTCGCGCGTGTACGAAACCCAGGACAAGAGCGAGGGTTTCGGGGCTTTGAGCGTGTCGCTCAAGTACTGAATCCCGAACGCCAACGCTTCAATCACGCCCGCGGCCTCGCCGCCGAGTTCATAAAAAAAGCCCCGCGCGAGGCGGGGCTTTTAGCTGGGCTGTAAACAGCCGGGCCGGGCTTATTACATCATGCCCATGCCACCCATACCGCCCATGCCACCCATGTCGCCGCCACCCATCGGGGCGCCCTGCTTGTCATCCGGCAGGTCGGCGATCATGCAGTCGGTGGTCAGCATCAGGCTGGCGATGGAAGCCGCATTCTGCAGTGCAACGCGGGTGACCTTGGTGGGGTCGAGCACGCCCATCGCCACCATGTCGCCGTATTCGCCGTTGCCAGCGTTGTAGCCGAAGTTGCCCTTGCCTTCGAGCACCTTGTTGACCACGACCGAGGCTTCTTCACCGCAGTTCTTCACGATCTGGCGCAGCGGTTCTTCGATGGCGCGCAGCACGATCTTCACGCCGGCATCCTGGTCGTGGTTGTCGCCCTTGAGGCTGCTGATCGCGGAACGTGCACGCAGCAACGCCACGCCGCCGCCGGGGACGATGCCTTCTTCCACCGCAGCGCGGGTGGCGTGCAGGGCATCTTCAACGCGCGCCTTCTTCTCTTTCATCTCGACTTCAGTCGCTGCGCCCACCTTGATGATGGCCACGCCGCCGGCCAGTTTGGCCTTGCGTTCCTGCAGCTTCTCCTTGTCGTAGTCGGAGCTGACTTCGTCGATCTGCTTGTTGATCTGGGCGATGCGGCCCTTGATCGCTTCGGCTTCACCGGCGCCATCGATGATGGTGGTGTTTTCCTTGCCGATCTCGATGCGCTTGGCGCGGCCGAGGTCGGTCAGTTGGGCTTTTTCCAGGCTCAGGCCGATTTCTTCGGCGATCACGGTGCCGCCGGTGAGGATGGCCATGTCTTCCAGCATCGCCTTGCGACGGTCGCCGAAGCCCGGTGCCTTGACGGCGCAGGTCTTGAGGATGCCGCGGATGTTGTTCACCACCAGGGTGGCGAGCGCTTCGCCGTCGACGTCTTCAGCGACGATCATCAGCGGCTTGCCGGCCTTGGCGACCTGTTCCAGTACGGGCAGCAGATCGCGGATGTTGGAGATCTTCTTGTCGTACAGCAGGATGAACGGATCTTCCATGATCGCCATCTGCTTGTCGGGGTTGTTGATGAAGTAGGGCGACAGGTAGCCGCGGTCGAACTGCATGCCTTCGACGACGTCGAGCTCGTTTTCAAGACCCGAGCTGTCTTCAACCGTGATGACGCCTTCCTTGCCGACCTTGTCCATCGCAGCGGCGATGATGTCGCCGATCGAGGAATCGGAGTTGGCGGAAATGGCGCCGACCTGGGCGATTTCCTTGCTGCTGGTGCAGGGCACGGAGATCTTCTTCAGTTCAGCGGTGATGGCGATGACGGCCTTGTCGATGCCGCGCTTGAGGTCCATCGGGTTCATCCCGGCGGCCACGAATTTCATGCCTTCGTTGACGATGGATTGCGCCAGCACGGTGGCGGTGGTGGTGCCGTCACCGGCGATGTCGGAGGTCTTGGAGGCGACTTCCTTCACCATCTGCGCGCCCATGTTCTCCAGCTTGTCCTTCAGCTCGATTTCCTTGGCGACCGACACGCCGTCCTTGGTCACGGTGGGGGAACCGTAGGAACGGTCGAGCACCACGTTGCGGCCTTTCGGGCCCAGGGTCACTTTAACGGCATCAGCCAGAATGTTGACGCCAGCCACCATGCGGTGACGGGCGGAATCGCCAAAACGTACGTCTTTTGCAGCCATGTATTACTCCTTAAATCTCTAGAATTTGTCATCCGGCTTGCGCCAGGATGACGCAGTTGTTTCCGCGCCGAAACGCGGACACTGCGTCACTTTTCAACCACACCCATGATGTCTTCTTCGCGCATCACCAGCAGTTCGTCGCCGTCAACCTTGACGGTCTGGCCGGCGTATTTGCCGAACAGCACACGGTCGCCGACTTTCACGTCCAGCGGAATCAGCTTGCCCTGGTCGTCTTTCTTGCCCGTGCCCACGGCGATGATTTCGCCCTGATCGGGTTTTTCTGTGGCGGCGTCGGGGATGACGATTCCGGAAGCGGTCTTGCGCTCTTCTTCCATGCGTTTAACAATCACACGGTCGTGCAGAGGACGGATTTTCATTTGCAAAGTCTCCATTGCGGTAGCGTTGAAAAAGGCAGCATCGGCTGCCCGAAAATAGGAAGCGGCGAAGGTGTTGTTAGCACTCGTCGCCGTTGAGTGCTAATAGTAGGGGCGCATTGTGACAATTTCAAGCCCATGAATGATCTTTTAAATCGAACCCGCGCCGCCGTCTGGCATCCCTGCACCCAGATGAAACAGCTGGAAGCCGCGCCACCGCTGGCGATTGCCCGCGGCGAAGGGCCGTGGCTGATCGATCCGGAGGGCCAGCGCTATCTGGACGCGATTTCCAGTTGGTGGGTCAATCTGTTCGGCCACTGCAACCCGCGCATCAATGCGGCGATCACCGACCAGCTCGGCAAAATCGAGCATGTGATGCTGGCCGGCGCCACCCATGCGCCGGTGGTGGAACTGTCGGAGCGGTTGGCGGGGCTCACCGGCCTGGGCCATGCGTTTTACGGTTCCGACGGTGCTTCGGCCACCGAAATCGCGCTGAAAATGAGCGCGCATTACTGGCGCAATTGCGGGAAGCCGGAGAAGAACGGCTTTATCAGCCTCAAGAACGGCTATCACGGCGAAACCATTGGCGCGCTGTCGGTAACCGACATTCCGTTGTTCAAGAACACCTACGCGCCCTTGTTGCGCCACAGTGTGCAGGTGCCGACGCCCGATGCGCGCCTGGCCGAAGCGGGTGAAAGCGCCGAAGCGTTCGCCCTGCGTTGCGCCGACACATTGGAGGCTTATCTGGCTGAGCACGCATCTACCACGGCGGCGTTTATCGTCGAGCCACTGCTGCAGGGAGCGGCGGGCATGGCGATGTATCACCCGGCGTACCTGAGCCGCGCGCGCGAACTGTGTACGAAATATCGGGTGCATTTGATCGCTGACGAGATCGCTGTTGGATTCGGCCGTACCGGGACGATGTTCGCGTGTGAGCAAGCCGGGGTCACGGCGGATTTCATCTGCCTGTCCAAAGGCATCACCGGCGGTTACCTGCCGCTGTCCGCCGTGTTAACGACGGACGCCATCTACGCCGCGTTTTACGGCGACGCCACCGCGCGCGGTTTCCTGCATTCGCATTCCTACACCGGCAACCCGCTCGCCTGCTGCGCCGCACTGGCGGTGCTGGACATCTTCGAACACGACAATGTCATTGCCGCCAACCGGGTTCGGGCCATCGAATTTACCCGGATCCTGGCGGAAGTGGCCGCTCACATCCGGGTACGCCATTTTCGTCATTTGGGGATGATCTGGGCGTTCGATGTGGCGGATGCCACGCCGGGCTTTCCCGCCCGCTTCCACCAGGCCGCGCTGGCGCTGGGCGTGTTCATCCGCCCGATCGGCCACACCGTTTATGTCATGCCGCCCTATGTGACGAGCGCGGACGAGATGCGCGGGGTGGCGGATGCGATACTGGCCTGTCTCGATCAGCCTGAAATCTGAAGGCCTTATCCCGGCTATTCGCTCACTCTCTCAAGGAACCTCATGAAACTGCAAACCCTTCTCTTCGCCGCCCTGCTGAACCTGGGCGTAACGGCTGCCTCCGCGGAAGACCTTCATTCGCACCATGCGTCCATGCCCCTTCACGACAGCCGCGCGATGCTCCAGTTGACCCCGGCCCGAGCTTCAGTCTTAACCAACTCTCGGCTACGCTGGAAAAGTGCGTGGCCTGCCACGCCACCTACCAGATCAATACGCCTCGACTGAACAACACACATTGACCTGATTCGCCATGAACCTCCGCACCATCCTGAAAACAAGTCGAAGAAGCCTGCTGCTGGCGCTCGGCGCTGTGGCGTTCATCGCCGCCTTTGTCTGGCTGCTTGCCACGCGCGGTCCGCTGGCGCCGGTGGGAGTAGAGACGGCTGCGGTCACGCACGCCGACCTCAATCCCGGTGTCTACGGCATCGGCACGGTGGAGGCGCGCCACGCCTATGCAGTCGGACCGATCCAGGCGGGGCGGCTGTTGCGGGTGAGCGTCGACCAGGGCGACCGGGTGACCGCCGGCCAGTTGCTGGCTGAAATCGATGCCGTGGATTTGGCTCAGCGTGCCGACGCGGCGCGCAGCACTGCGGCGCGTGCGCGGCAGTCCGCACAGGCGGCGCAGGCGCAGGTAACCGAGGCGGACAGCCGCGCACAGCTGGCGCAGGCCAACAGCGCGCGTTATCTCGCCTTGCAGCAGCAAAACTTTGTCGCCAAGGAAATGGCCGACAGCCGCCGTCACGAGGCGTCTGCCGCCGAAGCGGCGCTGGCAGCGGCGCGTGCCAATGCCAGCGCGGCGCAGCGCGAGATCGGCCGCGCCGAAGCCGAATTGCAGGCCATCGGTCAGCAGCGCAACAGCCTCAAGCTGCTGAGCCCGATCAACGGCGTGGTGACCGCGCGCGAAGCCGAGCCCGGCACCGCGGTAGTGGCCGGCCAGGCGGTATTGCGGCTGGTCGACCCGACGCAATTGTGGGTGCGTGCCCGGGTCGATCAGGCGCGCGCGCAGGGCGTCGCGGTGGGGCAGGCGGCCGATATCGTGTTGCGATCGGCGCCGGGCGCAGCCCTGCCCGGCAAGGTGGTGCGGATCGAACTGCAAAGCGATGTGGTGACCGAAGAGCGCATCATCAACGTGGCGTTCGATCCCGCGCCGGAACAACTGTATCTGGGCGAACTCGCGGAAGTGACCATTCGCCTGCCCGGCACGCGCAATGCGCTGACCGTGCCGCGCGCCGCACTGGCGCAGCACAAGGGCCACGCCGGGGTGTGGCGGAACGATGCGGGGCGTGCGCGCTTCCAGCTGGTGCAGCCCGGTGTGCAGACTGCGGAGCGGGTGCAGATCGTGTCCGGCCTGCAAGCCGGCGACAGCATCATCGTCTATAGCGCGAAACAGCTCGACGACGGCGTGCGGGTGCGCGAGCAGAAGCTGACGCCGCGGTGAGCGCAGCACCCGTCCATGATTAATCTACAGCCATGATCAATCTGGCTCGGCGCGACATCGCGCATCACCTCAAAAGCTATCTGCTGACCGGCCTGGGGCTGGGCCTCTTGATCGGGGTGACGCTGACCATGGCCGGCGTGTACCGTGGCATGGTCGACGACGCCAAGGTGCTGCTGCGCGCGGTCGACGCCGACGTCTGGGTGGTGCAGCAAAACACCTTGGGTCCATTCGCCGAACCGTCGAACGTGCCGGACGATCTCTATCGCGCGCTGCTTGGTCTGGAAGGTGTGGCGCAGACCGGCAACGTCGCCTACCTCACCATGCAGGTGTCGCGCGCGGGCAAGTCGCAGCGCGTGATGGTGGCCGGCTTCGAGCCGGGCAAGCCGGGTGGGCCGGCGTTTCTGTTGGCCGGCCGCCCGATCGCCCGCGCCCATTACGAGGCGGTGGCCGACGCCAAGACCGGCTTTGCGGTGGGCGACGTGGTGCGCATCCGCCGCAACGACTACACCGTGGTGGGACTTACCCGCCGCATGGTGTCCTCCGGTGGCGATCCCATGCTGTTCATCCCGCTGAAAGACGCGCAGGAAGCGCAGTTTTTGAAGGATAACGATGCCATCGTCGAGGACCGCAAACGGCTCGCCGCCAACCCGGCAGTCAACCGGCCCGGCCAGCCCGGCGTGCTCGACGCGGTGCAGGCGATCCAGACCTCCAGCCACAAGGTCAACGCCGTACTACTACGGTTGCAGCCGGGCATGGATGCGCGTGCCGTGGCCGACACCATCGCACGCTGGCAGCGTTTCACCGCTTACACCCGCGACGACATGGAAGACATTCTGGTGGCCAAGCTGATCGCCACCGCCGCCAA
>JBPPMF010000117.1:0-5942 GCA_051305915.1 Thiobacillus sp.
GCGCATAGATCATGGGCTATCTGCCGCGCCATCTACAGCCTTTCAGCAGCAGTCTCGATTACGTGTCCAGCGTCGCCAAGTTTGCCTTGGTGGCGGCACCGCTGGGCTGCGCGGTGAGCGCCCTCATCGACGTATGGAGCCTGCATCACTTCAGTGACCTGCCTGACGATATGGTGCTGCAGGGATTGTGGGTATGGTGGCTGGGTGATTTGCTGGGTGTGCTTCTGATTGCCCCCCTGCTGCTTACAGGGGCGAGTCTGGCCATTTTTCTGGCAGCGCTCATCGTGATGGGCGTGGCGGTTGTCAGCTATGGTGGCATCAACGACGCCACCACGCCACGCGATGTATTTGCACTGCAATTCAGCATGATCACCATGGCGCTTGGGGGGCTATTTGTGTCGGCGGCCCTCACCGAGCGACGTTATTCCGAAATGCGGCTGGACATGTTGGCCAACCATGATCCGCTGACCGGCCTGCCCAACCGTTCGTATTTCCAGGATTTTCTTGGCCATGCGCTGGCGCGCGCGCGGCGGGAACACTCGCAGGTTTCCTTGCTGTTCATCGACCTCGATCGCTTCAAGCACATCAATGACTCGCAGGGCACGAAGTGGGTGATCAGGTCCTCCGCGTCGTGGCCAGCCGGCTGCACGAGCAGTTGCGCGCCGATGACTTTGTGGCACGGCTGGGTGGGGACGAGTTCGCCATCATCCTGACCCACCCGCCAGCCTCACGCGGCGCCAGTCGGGTGGCGCGCAAACTGATCCAGACCTTGGCCGAATCGTTCAAGTTGGGCCAGCGGCGGTATGCCATTGGTGCCAGCATCGGCATCAGCGTGTATCCGGACGATGGCACAGATGCCAACACCCTGCTGCGCCAGGCGGATCTGGCGATGTATCAGGCCAAGCAGCGCCGCAGCGGATTCGAGTATTTCAGCGACGAATTAAACACCGTAGCGCAGCAGCAGTTGAGCCTGGAAAGTGGCTTGCGCCAGGCACTCGAGCGCAATGAGCTGGTGCTGGTGTACCAGCCCAAAGTTGATCTTGCCAGCGGCAAGGTCGTGGGGCTGGAGGCGCTGACGCGCTGGCTGACGCGTTCGGGCAACATTGTCGGACCCGATCAGTTCATTCCAGTGGCGGAAGAAACCGGCCTCATCGTACCGATTGGCCGTTGGGTGGCGCGGGCGGCGTGTATGCAGTGGATCGCCTGGCGTGACGCCGGCCTCAGCCCGCCGCCAGTGGCGATCAACCTGTCGCCACGCCAGTTTTCCGATGCGCGGTTGATCGATGATATCGACGCCATTCTGAAAGATACCGGGATGGATAGCGCGTACTTGCAGCTGGAAGTGACCGAGAGCGCCGCGATGGAAAACCCCGCGCGTACCTTTGGCATGCTCGACGCGCTGCGCCAGCGTGGCTTGCACATCTATATCGATGACTTCGGCACCGGGCATTCCAACTTGGGTCAGCTTAAGCGCATGCCGATCGATGCGCTGAAAATCGACAAGAGCTTTGTGAGCGATGTGTTGACCGATAGCGACGATGCCGAAATCGCCAATGCCATCATCCGCCTGGCGCATGCCCTGAAGCTGCGCGTGGTGGCAGAAGGTGTCGAAACCGTTGAACAGGTGGCGTTCCTGAAGCAGCATGGCTGTGATGAGATTCAGGGCTACGTTGTCAGTAAACCCATCGCCCCCAACAAGGTCAGCGAACTGTTCGCGGTGCATTTCACTTTCTGACTTGTCAGCGCAAGCCATTCCTCAATCTGGCAATGCATCTGCCGGGGGCAGATATACGCAAGACCACACAAAAACGGGGCGTGTGAACTTGGTCCACACACACCACTTTAAATGCCCTGTTGCCAGGGGCGGGATGGATGCCTCAGGTTTTCGACTTGCCGCCGAGCATCGGCAGGACGCCGCCGCATTCATCGATTTCATCGGGCAGTGTGTAGAACCACATCTGCCACATCGAGACGACCCACTGCACAGTGAACGAGAGGCCCATCAAGGCACCGCTGCCAATAATGAACCAGGCAAAGCCGGGGATCCATTTGGTCAGGTACCAGGAGAAGATGTCGGTGAGGATGGTCAGGAAGGGCAGCACGATGATCACGCATTTCATCCAGAGCGGCCGCATATAGGCATGCGTGAAAATGCTGCTGACGATGAAGAAAATGAAGGTGATGCCAAACAGGTGGATGTGCGATACGCGAACGAGCGTCGAAATGGTCGCACCCGTATCCTTGACCACCATCTTCATCACTTCATCGTGGCTGTTCAGTTTCGGTTGGTGTGGGTTGCTGCCATCGTGACATACGACGCAGCGTTCTTCCATGATCGGTTTCACGTCGCTTTCAAAAGCATCCAGCGTGGCACCCGAGCTCACCCATTTGAAGATCACCGCACGCTCCTCGACGGGCAGCATGTCGGCCATCGGGCCTTTCAGCGCTGATTCCAGTCTGGTGTCAGCATCGCTGCCGTGATAGGCAACGCGGATGTCTTCGGCGGATATGTTATTGGGGTTGCCGTCCAGCCCTGCATGGCTGAAGAACACCTGCAGCATCGCGAACAGATAACCTGTTCCCAGCACCAGCAGTGTCATGGTGTAGACCATGCGCGTTGACAGGGGCAGAGCGCTGAAATGTAAGAAGCTGCGATTGCTCATTGGGTGTGTCTCCACAGTTGGGAATTTAGTATTTCGCGCCTTGATCGATCCAGGTAGCGATGGTGGCCACATCCGCATCAGGCAGTGCGGCTGCGCCGTGCGGCATGCGGATCGAAGGGTCGGCCTGGCCGGAAACCAGACGGTACAGGGTGCTGCTCACGCTGGAACCGGGAACCACCACGGTGCCGAACTTGGTGCCCTTCATCAGCGCTTCGTAGTTATCCAGACGCAAACCGGAGGCTTCATAGCCTTTGGCGCCGGCTACGTGGCACGACACGCAGTTGGCTTCCAGGATGGGTTTGACGTTGGCTTGATAGGTCAGGGTTTTGTCGCTACAACCGGTTTGCAACGCGGCGAAAGCGATGGCAGACAAGGCGAGAAGAACTGTACGTTTGGTCATTTTTAACTCCCGTATGTAGGTATTTAAGGAAATGCTAATTCGTAGATCGGCTTAATTCAAGAGTTTCAGGTGTTTTTATTGCCATGATGCCTCGGCGATGTTGGCTGCGCGTCTCAGGCATCATGTCTTCATAGATCATCACACCCAGTGTGGTGGCTAGCCATGCCCGGTCTAATGGGTTGGAGTATCGCTTCGTTGGCTCAGCTTACCAATTGGCCCAGCACGAAGGGCAGAATCCCGCCCTTTTTGTAATACTCGACCTCGATCGGGGTGTCGATGCGCAGCTTGAGCGCGACACGTTCGGTACTGCCATTGGCGCGGTGAATCACCAGCGTCACATCCTGCTGCGGGACGATGCCGGATTCGGTACCTTCGAGGTCGAAGGTCTCGCTGCCATCGAGTTTGAGTGTGGCGGCGTCGACGCCGTCCTTGAACTGGCAGGGCAGCACGCCCATGCCGGCCAGGTTGGCACGATGGATGCGCTCGAAGCTCTTGGCGACGACGGCTTTCACGCCCAGCAGCGTGGTGCCTTTGGCCGCCCAGTCGCGCGATGAGCCGGTGCCGTATTCCTCGCCGGCGAAGATCATCAGCGGCGTGCCTTCGGCCTGGTAGGCCATGGCGGCATCGTAGATCGGCTTTTCTTCGCCGCTCTTCAACGTGATACCGCCCTCGCTGCCGGGGATCATCAGGTTCTTGATGCGCACATTGGCGAAGGTGACGCGCATCATCACCTCGTGGTTGCCGCGACGTGCGCCGTAGCTGTTGAAGTCGGCCTTCTCGACATCGTGCTCGGTCAGATAGAGGCCGGCCGGTGAAGTCGGCTTGATGCCGCCGGCCGGGCTGATGTGGTCGGTGGTGACCGAGTCGCCGAAGATCGCCAGCGCACGCGCGCCCTTGATGGCGATGTTGGCGGCCTTTTCACCGATAAAGAACGGCGGCTCCTGGATGTAGGTCGATTGCTCGTCCCATTCGTACACCGCGCCGGCCGGCGCAGTCACGGCATCCCACAAGGGGTTGTCGGCGCCGACGTCGGCATAGCTCTTGTATGCGCTGGCATCGGTGGAGTGGTGCAGCAGGGCCCCCACTTCCTCGTTGCTCGGCCAGATGTCCTTCAGGTACACCGGCCCGTTCTTGCCGGCGCCGATGGGTTCACTTTCCACATTGAACGGCACGCGGCCGGCCAGCGCGAACGCCACCACCAGCGGCGGCGACATCAGGAAGTTGGCCTTGACGTTCTGGTGCACGCGCGCCTCGAAGTTGCGGTTGCCCGAGAGCACCGAGCAGGCGACCAGGTCGTTGTCGAGCACGGTTTTCTCGATCGCTTCCGGCAGCGGACCGGAGTTGCCAATGCAGGTGGTACAGCCGTAGCCGACCACGGAAAAGCCGAGCTGTTCGAGGGAGGGCAGCAGGCCGGCTGCCTTCAGGTATTCGGTCACCGCGCGCGAGCCGGGGCCCATGCTGGTTTTTACGTGGGACGGAGTGTAGAGACCGAGCTCGACCGCCTTTTTCGCCAGCAGGCCGGCGGCGATCATCACGCCGGGGTTGGAGGTGTTGGTGCACGAGGTAATGGCCGCAATGACCACGCTGCCGTGGCGCAATTCGTCGCCACCCTCGACCGCATAGGTGCGGCGCAACTCTTCGGCAGTCTTGCCGTAGCCGCCTTCCGCCTTGGGCTTTTGCATCAGGGTGTCGAAGGTCGATTCGATCTCGGACAGCGCGATGCGGTCCTGTGGCCGCTTGGGGCCGGCGACCGAAGGTTCGACGGTCGAGAGGTCGAGGCTGAGCGTCTGTGAGTAGTCGATCTCGCCCGCTTTGGGGATGCCGAACAGGCCCTGCGCCTGGTAGTAGGCGCGGATCAGGTCGACCTGCGCGGCTTTGCGGCCGGTGGCGGCGAAGTACTGGCAGGTGGCTTCGTCGACCGGAAAAAAGCCCATCGTCGCGCCGTATTCCGGCGCCATGTTGGCGATGGTTGCGCGGTCGGTGACCGGTAGCGCGGCAGCGCCCTCACCAAAGAACTCAACGAACTTGCCGACCACCTTGGCGTTGCGCAACATCTCGGTGATGGTCAGCACCACGTCAGTGGCGGTGACGCCGGGCTTGACGCTGCCGGTGAGGTTGACGCCGACGACGTCGGGCGTGAGGAAATACACCGGCTGGCCCAGCATCGCAGCTTCCGCTTCGATGCCGCCGACGCCCCAGGCGACCACGCCGAGGCCGTTGATCATGGTGGTGTGGCTGTCCGTTCCGACCAGCGTGTCCGGATAGGCCATGCCGTCCTTTTCCATCACGCCACGCGCCAGGTATTCCATGTTCACCTGGTGCACGATGCCGACGCCGGGCGGCACCACCTTGAAGGTCTCGAAGGCCTGCATGCCCCATTTCAGGAACTGGTAGCGTTCCTGGTTGCGTTCGAATTCAATTTTCATGTTGAGATCGAGCGCGTCAGCCGTGCCGAACTTGTCGACCTGGATGGAGTGGTCGACCACCATGTCGACCGGCACCAACGGCTCGATCTTCTGCGGATCGCGGCCGGCGCGCGCGGCGGCCGCGCGCATCGCGGCGAGGTCGGCCAGCAGCGGCACGCCGGTGAAGTCCTGCAGGATCACGCGCGCCACGGTGAAGGGGATTTCCTCGGTGCGCTCGGCATTCGGCTTCCAGCCCGCCAGCTGCTTGACGTGGTCCGGCGTCACTTTCACCCCGTCGCAATTCCTCAGCACCGACTCCAGCACGATGCGGATCGACACCGGCAGGCGCGTCACCGACACGCCCAGCGCGGCTTCAAGTTTCTTCAGCGAGGCGAAGTGCGCCTTGCTGCCAGTGGAAATGGAGTCAAAAGTGTTGAAAGCGTCGGTCATGATGGTGTGGCCTGAAAAATAGTG
>JBPPMF010000135.1:0-10164 GCA_051305915.1 Thiobacillus sp.
CTCAGCGGCTTCGTGAGCTCGCAGGCTGCGGCGAACCGGGCGGTTGATTTGGCGCGTGGCGTCAATGGCGTGAAATCAGTCAAGAACGACATGCGTCTGAAGTAATCGCGACAACCGCGATCCGCAGCCGGAAGTTGTGTCTGGTTGCGGACATGCAAGCCCCGGTTCTTCTTGATTGAAGAACCACACTGGATGGCCGAATGGTCAACAGGATTCCGGGTTTTATATTGTCATCATTTTTTTTACTAGACTGATCTACGATGGTGAGCGAATCCGTTCTCAGAACCCATCCCCATTCCCAGGAGATCCCCATGCCCTTATTTACCGCTATTCATAAAACCTCACGCTCCGCCATCGCTTTATTCCTCTTCATCTCATTCGCCCTGCTTGTCGGGCAGGCCCGGGCAGAAACAGTCAACCCGAATCCGGTTGGACCGTGGGTGGTGACCGAAGCCAAGGACAGTTCGAATATCGGCCTGGTCTTTTATTTTTCGCCTGACGGCACCTTCGGCCTGATCGATCCCAAAACCAGGATTGGCGCCGCTGGCACCTATTCGATAGGGCGTGCCGGACTCATGATTAACGTATTCAACATTGGAAAAAGTGCTGAATTCATCACGGGGGACTTCAATGTTTCCGGTGACAATATGACGATCGACGTCAAGCAAAGCGCCGTCATGGCGCCGCAGCGAGTGGTTCTCCAGGTCGTCAAGGTCATCCCCCCACGGCCAGTCACAGCCACCCCCGCCACAAAATAAATCCGGGCTGACCAACCTGCACAAAATATCGGCAGACACTTGATTTGCAATGGCTTCATGAGTGTCTAGACTTCTTATTAAGCGGGTGTTGTTCAATCCTGTAGCGTAAAATGCTCATAGTCCGGACGCCCTAGCGGAAGCCCGGATTTTTCTCACTATTATCAAAAGGAAAATCGACATGAGTACTATTAATCTGTCCACCGAAAAAGAGCAGCTGATCCAAGATTTTAAAGTGGTGGTAGCCGATGCAGAGGCCCTGCTGAAGGCGACAGCCGGCCAGGGCGGTGAGGCGGTGGCAGCAATGCGCGCCAAGGCGGAAGAATCCCTTGCCACGGCAAAAGTAAAAATTAGCGAAGCCGAGGCAGTTCTGCTCGCCAAGACCAAGGCCGCCGCCAAGGCGACGGATGAATATGTCCATGTACATCCGTGGCAGGCCATTGGCATCGCCGCCAGTGTCGGCATGGTGATCGGCCTGTTGATTGGTCGTCGTTAATCTGGCGATGGCTGAGGAATCACAAGCTGCGACGGGGGGATTGTTTGAATCCCTGAAAACGCTGTCAGGAAGTCTGGTCGGCATTGTTCATACCCGTCTCGAATTGTTGTCCACGGACATTGCAGAAGAGCGGGCACACGTGACCACACTCCTGATATTGGGGTTGGTCGCGCTGTTTTGTCTGGGTGTGGGCGTGCTGTTGCTGGCATTGCTGATTGTGGTCGCCTTCTGGGACTCACACCGATTGCTGGCCTTAGGCGCCTTGACCGGGGGCTTTCTGGCCACCGGTGTTGGCTTGGTGTGGTACGCCATGCACAAGGCCCGGACCAAACCGCGGCTGTTCGAAGCCAGCCTGGCTGAATTGTCCAAAGACCGCCAACGTATCCGTTCCGGATCATGAACAAAAAATTGACCCGCCTGGCCGAACGCCGCAATCACCTGGTGGCGCAGGCTGCGGCCCAGCGAACCGCGCTGGCACACGACCTGGAACCATGGCGCGGGCGCCTGGCCCTGGCCGACCAGGGCATCGCTGTGATCAGCTATGTCAAACGCCATCCCGCCTTGTTGGCGGGCGTCACACTCCTGTTTGCCGCCTTGAGCCCACGACGTGTCGGCACATGGCTGCAGCGCGGCTGGGTCGTGTGGCAAATCGGACGCAGGCTGCGCGGGCGTTAAAAAGCCGCTGCTCCTGTAGGGTTCTGGATCAATTGGGTTCGGGCATAGCGGTGATCGAACACTCAACGCAAACCCCGGATAGTCTTCCCGATTGCTCGGGTACGTGCAGCAGAAACAGCAGGCCACCCAGTTGCTGTTTAGCTGAATAAACAAACAAGCCCCACCCTTCCATCCCCATCACGTCTGCCCCACGGCAACCTGCGGAGCCGCCAGCCATTCTTCGTCCTGCGGTGGTGCACTGCATCCATGTCGCCCGCGCATCGATGCAGGACGTTGCAGCCCTCGGGGAAACCGTTCATTCCAGGAATTGCCGGGCTTCGATTGAGCACCGTCCAAAGCCACAGCTGACACGCACACCGAACCCAGCCTGCGTGCCGGTTGTGCATTGAGTTTGGCCATTTCCTGAAGGGCTCACAGAGCTAGACGATTGGACAAATGAATGCCCCGCGAAGCGCGGCATCGTGGCCGCAGATTTGCAGGCTGCTTGAATCATGAAATGCCGACGATGAATGGTAGATCGAATGTGGCGGCCAGATCGATTGGTGTGCCTGATCTAACAAGTCAACACTCACAGGAGTGTCATCATGAAACATTTATTATTTGCAGCCGCACTGGCCGCAGTCGCCGTACCGGCAGTTGCATCCAACATCGGGGGCTCCATCAGCATCGGCCAACCCGGCTTCTATGGTCCGCCAACATCGGCGGCTATCCGCCGCCGCAAGTGATCAATAAGCAGCCTGGACAGCCGTCTTCCTGAAACCACACACTTCATGACGAATCCTGAACGATTCAATTCGCCCTTGGCAACCAGCGTGCGTGGCAAAGCCTTGCCAGCGTCATTCAATGCCGGGGGCATGCTGGCCGCTGACTCAAACTGGACACACGCATAGCATCACGCCGATACGGGTGAAACTTCCCCGCGGTGGAACCTGGTCGGCAATCTCACCATGAAAGCGCCGTTCGCAGCGAGCACGCCGTCCCGACTACGCTGGCTATTCCTCTTCCGGCTGCGTGTGTCCTCGCTGTAACGGTGAGACGCAGTGCGTGCCGCGTCGGCTGGGGATTTGCTGTCGAGCATGTTCGTGTCGCTGAGCCGCTACCGCTGCGAGTCGGCAAACTGCCGATGGGAAGGCAATCTGCGCGCGAAGCGGCGGTCCCCGCTGATACGGGGGCCGTGGTAAGGCAGGCCATCGCTTAGGCGTTGATTCAGGCAGGTTCGTGGAACCGCGGAGCACACTCAGGCCGCATACCAGAACACAGCGAAGTAATGGCAGGTGGTGCCCGCCATGACGAACAGGTGCCAGATGAAATGACCGTAGCGCAGGCGCGAATCGAATGCGAAAAAAACCACCCCCACCGTGTAAGCCAGACCGCCGGAAATCAACCATAGCAGGCCGGAAGTATCCACGCGATCAGACAGGGGCTGAACTGCGATCACAATCAGCCAGCCCATGAGCAGATACAGACTGGTGGAGATGATGGGATGGGACATCCGGTTCAGGGCCTTCAGCACGGCCCCAGCCACGGCAAGACCCTAGATCATCCCAAGCAGGCTCCACCCCCATGCGCCACGCAACACGCCCAAAGTGAACGGGGTGTACGTCCCTGCGATGAGAAGAAGATCGCGGAGTGTTCGATCACCCGAAACACCCGCTTGGCGCGGCCAGCCGGCAGCGCGTGATACAGGGTGGAGGCCAGATATAGCAGCACCATGGTCGCCACGAAGACACTCGCGCCAACAACGAACGCCGCGTCACCCTGTCCTCGCGCATGCTGGATCATGAACGGTGTGGCCACGAGTGCAGCGACCAGCCCGAGCCCGTGGCTGAGGCTGTTCGCGATATCTTCCGCACGCGACTGCACACGTTTAGCTGCTGTTGGCGACTGCCTCACAAACCGCCCTCCCACTGCTCAGGACTCCAGCCCGGCAGCATCGGGGGAAACGCATTGGGATCATGCATAACAAGGGCGGGCAATGACACATCACAACGGGTCAACGCCGTGACGGCCTACAGCCAATATTCAGCAAGGCGCGCCGCCCACTCCTTCAGGCGGAACAGCAATGAGCGCTGCTCCCAGTGATCGAGATCGATCGCATCGGACTCCGCCAGATCGGCGGCAAACATGGTGTCCATTTTCCGGGCAAAGTCGCGACCCAGGATCGTCGCATTGAGTTCATCGTTGTGCAGAAAACTGCGCCAATCCAGATTGGTCGATCCGATGGTAGACCAGACGCCATCAATGGAGGCTGTCTTGGAATGCATCACCGCGCCGCGCCGCTCGTGAATTTTGATGCCGGCACGCAGCAGCTTCGAATAATGCGAGCGGCCGGCGTGGAATACTGCCCAGGAATCGGTATGGCTCGGCAAAATCAGCTTCACCTCGACGCTGCGCTGCGCCGCGTCGGTCAGCGATTTGAGCAATTGTGGATCGGGAACGAAATACGCGTTGGTAACATGCACACGCTGTTCCGCATGATTGATCGCCGACAGCAGCGTAAGGTAGATCAGGCTGTGCGGGTCATCCGAGGCGCTGCCGATGGCGCGCACGATGCCGTCGCCCTGTTTGTCGAGTTTGGGAAAGTAGGTTCTATCGGCCAGCGGCGCACCCTTTTGTTTGCTCCAGGTATCCATGAACAGCTTCTGGAACTCGGCCACCACCGGCCCTTCGATCTGTAGATGGGTGTCGCGCCACCCCACCGGTTTTGCCCCTTTTTTTCGGGCCAGCCGTATGGATGAGCCGCTGGAATAGGATTCGCTGATGTTGATGCCGCCGATAAAAGCGACGCGACCGTCGACCACCAGCAATTTGCGGTGATCGCGGTTGTTCAGCAGCCATTCCTTCTTGCGCGCGGCCAGGGGGTTGACCGGATTGAACTCGAGTACCTGGATGCCGCCAGCGCTCAGGCGCTCGAAAAATGCCTTGGGCGTATTCAGGCAACCGACGCTGTCGTAGATCAGGTTGACCTGGATGCCGGCAGCCTGCCTTTCCAGCAATAGATCGGCGAACTGTTTTCCCGTGTCGTCATCCTCAAAGATGTAGGTTTCCAGATTGATGTGGTCTTTGGCCGCGCGCATGGCCGCGAACATGGCCTGGTAGGTCGCCGGGCCGTCCTGCAGCAGGGTCAGCTTGTTGCCCAGCACCAGCGGACTGTCGGCATTGATCGCCTGTTCCAAGGCCAAGTGCTTCTGCAGGATATCGATATCGCCTGATGCGGGCTGGAGCTTCTCGATAATGGCGTCGCTCCTCCCTTCGGAAACCGGCCCGCGCGCGCCCTCGAACGCCACCATCTGAGTGTGGGGCATCGCCATATCACGCGCGGCATCGGGAAAGCTTGCACATCCACCGAGGATAAGCAGCGCGCACGCAAACACCGACATAGGCCCGGCTGAGCGTGTTGCCAAGCTGAAACGACACATTACGTCTGTTCCCACGGCAAACCGTCAAACCGCCAGCCATTTTTGGTGCTGCGATGGTGCGACTCATCCATGTCGCCCTCGAATCCATGCAGCACGTTGTACACCTCTGGAAAACCGTATTTCTCGAGGTAGCGCCCAGCTTCGACCGAGCGCCGTCCCGAGCGGCAGATCAGCACCACCGGGCGGTTGGCCGAGGCGGCCTTGCGCGAATGTCCGAGAAAATCCGGGTTGACGTCCCAGTCAGGGCCATCCTGCCAGGCGACGTGAATCGCCCCCACGGGATGGCCGACGAACAGGTATTCGATTTCCGAACGGCAGTCGATGAAGACGGCTTCGGGATGCGACTGCAGAAAGGCTTGGGCTTCGGCAGGTTCGAGATGTTTCATGGCAGGCACCGGGCAGACTCGATTTCCGCACCTTAGCACCGCGGGATGGGGCGCGCCAACGGAATATAATGCGCGATTGCCCTGCTGCCGTATTTCTACGCCACCCTGCCATGTCCCGCACAGTCCTGCTGAATTCCCTGCTCACCCAGCGCATCCTGATCCTCGATGGCGCGATGGGAACGATGATCCAGTCCTACAAGCTCAGTGAGGCAGACTATCGCGGCAAACGCTTCGCCGACTTCGCACACGACGTGAAGGGAAACAACGACCTGCTGACCCTGACGCAGCCGCAGATCATCAGGGAAATCCACGCCAAGTACCTGGCGGCGGGCGCCGACATCCTGGAGACCAACAGCTTCAACGCCACCGCGATTTCGATGGCGGACTACCACATGGAACACCTGGTGCCGGAGCTCAACTTCGCCGCCGCCAAACTGGCGCGCGAGGCCGCCGACGAGGCGACCGCAGCCAATCCTGCCAAGCCGCGCTTCGTCGCCGGCGTGCTGGGACCGACCTCGCGCACCGCGACGATTTCGCCCGACGTCAATGACCCCGGCTTCCGCAACGTCACCTTCGACCAGTTGCGTGTGACCTACCTGGAAGCGATCGACGGTCTGGTGAAGGGCGGCGTCGACATCCTGATCGTCGAGACGATTTTCGATACGCTGAACGCCAAGGCGGCGCTGTTCGCGATCGAGGAATACTTTGACACCCACGCCATGCGGCTGCCGGTGATGATCTCCGGCACCATTACCGACGCCTCCGGCCGCACGCTCTCCGGGCAGACCGGCGAGGCGTTCTGGAATTCGGTGCGCCACGCCCGGCCGTTATCCATCGGACTGAACTGCGCGCTCGGTCCCGATCTCTTGCGCCAGTACGTCGGGGAGCTCTCCAACAAGTCCGACGTGCTGATTTCGGCCCACCCCAACGCCGGCCTGCCCAACGCCTTCGGCGAATACGACATGGACGGCGCCGAAATGGCGGTGCACATCGGCGAGTGGGCGCGCTCGGGCCTCTTGAACATCGTCGGCGGCTGCTGCGGCACCTCGCCGGCGCACATCGCCGCCATCGCCAAGTCTGTTGAAGGCGTTGCACCGCGCGTGCCGCCGGTACAGGAACCGGCGATGCGCCTGTCGGGACTGGAGCCGTTCAACGTCGGCAAGGACAGCCTCTTCGTCAACGTCGGCGAGCGCACCAACGTCACTGGTTCGAAAGCGTTTGCCCGGATGATCCTCGAGGGCCGCTACGACGACGCGCTTTCGGTCGCCCGCCAGCAGGTGGAAAACGGCGCCCAGATCATCGACATCAACATGGACGAGGGCATGCTCGACGCCGAGGCGGCGATGGTGCGCTTCCTGCTCCTGATCGCCTCGGAGCCCGACATCGCGCGGGTGCCGATCATGATCGACTCGTCGAAATGGAGCGTGATTGAAGCCGGCCTCAAGTGCATCCAGGGCAAGGGCATCGTCAATTCGATCTCGATGAAGGAAGGCGAAACCGAGTTCATCGAGCGCGCGACGCTGTGCCGGCGCTACGGCGCGGCGGTGATCGTGATGGCCTTCGACGAAACCGGCCAAGCCGACACCTACGCGCGCAAGACCGAGATCTGCGCCCGCGCCTACAAGCTCCTGACCGAGACCGTCGGCTTCCCGCCCGAGGACATCATCTTCGACCCGAACATCTTCGCGGTCGCCACCGGCATCGAGGAGCACGCCAACTACGCGGTCGACTTCATCGAAGCCACCCGCTGGATCCGCCAGAACCTGCCGCACGCCCACATCTCGGGCGGCGTGTCGAACGTCAGCTTCTCGTTCCGCGGCAACGACGCGGTGCGCGAGGCAATCCACACCGCCTTCCTCTACCACGCGATCCAGGCCGGGATGGACATGGGCATCGTCAACGCCGGCCAGCTCGGCGTGTATGCCAACCTCGATCCGGAACTGAAGGAACGCGTCGAGGACGTGTTGCTGAACCGCCGCCCCAACGGTTCTGATAAGGACAGCGCGACCGAGCGGCTGGTCGCCTTTGCCGAAAACGTGAAAGGCGGCGCCAAGGAACGCGTCGAGGACCTGTCGTGGCGCCAGCTGCCGGTGAGCGAGCGGCTCAGTCATGCATTGGTGCAGGGCATCACGCAATACATCGTCGAGGACACCGAAGCCGCGCGCCTCGAATGCGAGCGGCCGCTGCACGTGATCGAAGGCCCGCTGATGGCCGGCATGAACGTGGTCGGCGACCTGTTCGGCGCCGGCAAGATGTTCCTGCCGCAGGTGGTGAAATCCGCCCGCGTGATGAAGCAGGCGGTGGCGCACTTGCTGCCCTACATCGAAGCCGACAAGCAGGCCGGCGATGCGCAGAGCGCGGGCAAGATCATCATGGCGACGGTCAAGGGCGACGTCCACGACATCGGCAAGAACATCGTCGGCGTGGTGCTCGGCTGCAACGGCTACGACATCGTGGATCTGGGTGTGATGGTGCCGGCGCAGAAGATTCTCGATGCCGCGCGCGAGCACAAGGCCGACATCATCGGCCTGTCGGGCCTGATCACGCCTTCGCTGGAGGAAATGGCGCACGTGGCGAAGGAAATGCAGCGCCAGGGCTTCACGATTCCGCTGCTGATCGGCGGCGCGACGACCTCGATGGCGCACACCGCGGTGAAGATCGAGCCGAACTACGAACACCCGGTGGTGTACGTCAAGGACGCCTCGCGCGCAGTCGGCGTCTGCACCCAGCTGTTGTCGAAGGACATGCGCGATGCCTTTGCCGCCGAGATCAGGGCGGACTATGCCATCACGCGCGAACGGCATCTGAAGCACAAGTCCGACACCGTGCGGCTGAAGCTCGCCGAAGCGCGCGCCAACAAATTCAAGATCGACTGGACAAGCTACACGCCGCCCGTGCCGAAGCAGCCCGGCGTCCACGTGCTGAAGGCCTACGATCTTGCCAAGCTGGTCGAAGTGATCGACTGGACGCCGTTCTTCGCGTCATGGGAACTGCATGGCAAATATCCCAAGATACTCAGTGACGAAGTGGTCGGCGCCGAAGCGACCAAGCTCTACCACGACGCCCAGGCGATGCTGAAGACAATGGTCGCGGAGAGCTGGGTGGAGGCGCGCGCGGTATTCGGCCTATTCCCGGCCAACACGATCAATGACGACGACATCGAGGTGTACGCCGACGTGTCGCGCGAGAAGGTGCTGATGACCTGGCACAACCTGCGCCAGCAGATGAAGAAGCCGGAAGGCCGCGCCAACCTGTGCATCGCCGACTTCATCGCGCCGAAGTCCAGCGGACTCAAGGACTATCTCGGCGCCTTCGTCGTCACCGCCGGCATCGGCGAGGACGAGCGCGCCAAGGCGTTCGAGGCCGCGCACGACGACTATTCCGCCATCCTGTTCAAGTCGCTGTGTGACCGCCTCGCCGAGGCCTTCGCCGAGCACCTGCACCTGCGGGTGCGCCGCGAGTTCTGGGGCTATGCCAGCGAGGAAGCGCTCGCCAACGACGAGCTGATCGCGGAAAAATACCAGGGCATCCGCCCCGCGCCCGGTTACCCGGCCTGCCCCGAGCACAGCGAAAAAGCGCCGCTGTTCGAGGTGCTCGACGCGACGACCCGGATTGGTGTGATGCTGACCGAGAACTTCGCCATGTGGCCGGGCGCCGCGGTGTCGGGTTTCTACCTGTCGCACCCCGACAGCCAGTATTTCGCCGTGGCCAAGGTCGAGCGCGACCAGGTCGAGGACTACGCCCGCCGCAAGGGCTGGACACTGGCGGAGGCCGAACGCTGGCTGGCGCCGAATCTGGCTTACTCCAACTAAGCCATGGCTCTGTTCAAACACCTCCCAGACGCGTTATTTGCTCCTTTGGCGGGCGCGAACCGGAGTATTTACGTTAACGTACTGACGCGTTTGCACGCGTTGTTCTTCGGAACCTCTGCAGCTTTGCTGCCTGCTTACGAAACGGTTCGGAGCGAGATCGAAGAAGTGCTTTCGGATATGACGTTGCAGAACTGGCAACCCGAGGAAGGTGAAGAAAACTCCTTAGACATCCCCAATACCCAACTTGGTTATGCTGCCCGCGCCTACAGGCGTTTACGGCAATGTGGCTGGCTGGAAGAGGAGCAGGACGGCTATCGCACCCGCGTCGCTATGCCGCCCGATGTCGGGCGGCTACTCGGGAATTTGTTGGAGATCGCGCAGCAACGTAATCGCCTTTATGGTGGGATCGTGCAGACCATCCACAACAATATCGTCCAAGTGCAACTTAATCCTGGCGACCAGGCCGCTGCACTGTCCGAAGCGGCGCGACAGGCGCGAGAGTTCTTTTTACATTTGCGCTCATTGGCCTACGGCTTACGCGAAGTATCGCAAAGGCTACGCGCAGAGCATGACCCCAGGATTCTGCTGGGCGGATTCTTCTCGGACTTTGTTGAGGAATTT
>JBPPMF010000150.1:0-13763 GCA_051305915.1 Thiobacillus sp.
GTCGCCAGCGTCTGATCATCAAGCACCTGATCGAACAGGCCACCCTCGCCGTGTAAAAACTGACGCCGTAACATCGCCGCGTTCCGCCGGGCGCGCTCAACTTTGGTATTCTTCATTCGGGCTGGCCTCCTAATGGTGACTTTCGTTTCGCAACAAAAGCCTACCACCACAAGGGTTCAGCCCACCCCAATTCCAGGCGTTATGGGCTTAACCGAGTGCCATGAGGGCCAGACCCAAAATCGTCTCGATATGATTCCTCATCGCTTGTTCGTAAAACTGACGGATTGCATCCCGATCTTGTGGCAGGGCAACACGTGCGGCAATTTCCATGAAAACCCCTAACGTCATATAACCACTCTGGTCATTCGCCGCTTACATCTTTGAGGCGATCGACAAACTTCGCCCGCGCCTTCGCCACCTTTGGCGCCACCACGAACTGGCAGTAGGGCTTGTGGGGATTCTGCTCGTAGTAGCGCTGGTGATAATCCTCGGCGGGGTAGAAGGTGGTCGCCTCGCTGACTTCCGTCACGATGGGCGCGCCGAATTGTTCTGATTCCGCCAGTTCGGCGATTGCTGCTTCCGCCTCGGCCTTCTGCTCGGGCGTGTGCCAGAAAATCGCCGAACGGTATTGCGTGCCGACGTCGTTGCCCTGACGGTTGAGCTGGGTAGGATCGTGGATGGTGAAGAAGACGTCGAGCAGGTCGCGATAGGAGATCACGTCCGGATCGAACCTCACCTGCACCACTTCGGCGTGGCCGGTGTCGCCGGTGCAGATGTCCTTGTAGGTCGGTTTGAGGGTATGGCCACCCATGTAGCCTGACACCGCGGATTCAACGCCGTGTAGCCGGTTGAACACGGTTTCGATGCACCAGAAGCAGCCGCCGGCGAGGGTTGCGGTTTTATGTGGCATGGCATTGCTCCGTTGATTGACGATTTCCCGGGGCGGGGTGCGGCTGTTTTCGTCTGCGTCAGCATTCACCCTCTCCCCAGCCCTCTCACCCGCAAGGAGTACGCCGGTGGGGACCCCGCTGCTTCGCGGCGACCCTTCCGCAGCCCCTCAAGGGAGAGGGGGTTCATGACGCACCGCGGGGCATCAGACGACGGGCACGGTTTCTTGGAACGACGCCCGGGTGGCTAGCTTGTCGGCAAGTTTCGCCAGGTTGGGATGGGCCGTGCGCCAGTCGATTTCAGGGAAGCGCAGACTCAGGTAACCCAGCATGCAGCCGCAGGCGACATCGGCCAACGTCATGTTGTTGCTGTTGCCGAGATACCAGGGCTTTTCCCCCAGTGCTTCGGACAGGGCTTCCAGGCCGCGGAACAGGGTCTTTTCATGCAGCTGCAACCAGTCGCTGCTTTGCTGTTCGAGTGGGCGCTTTTTTTCCAGGTATATCGCCACTGCGGCATCGGTCACGCCGTCGGCCAGCGCCTCGACGCCGCGCACCACCATGCGGCCTTTCGCCTCGGGGGGAATCAGGTGCGCCACAGGGCTGACATGATCGAGATACTCGACGATGACGCGCGAATCGAACACGCTGACGCCATCTTCCAGCACCAGCACTGGCACCTTGCCGAGCGGGTTTAGCGTGGAAACCGGGCTGTCGGGCAGCCAAGGATTTTCGATCTGAAGCTGGAACGGGATTTTCTTTTCCGCCAGGACCACACGAACTTTGCGGCCGTAGGGACTGGTGAGCGAGGTGACGAGTTTCATGCAGGTTTCCTGAGGTGCGGGTTTATTCAATATGGTTATGCGCGCTGTCACTATCGCCTGTCGCCAGCGCGGCACCAACCTGTTCGCGCAGGGCCGGCAGCACTTCCTGCTCGAACCAGGGATGGCGCTTAAACCATAGACGATTGCGCGGGCTGGGGTGCGGCAGCGGAAAATAATCCGGGGCTAAATCGCGCCAGGCAGCGACTGTATCGGCCAGCGTGCGGCCACGGCGCTTGCCCAGGTAATACGTGTGCGCATAGGCGCCGATCAGTAGGGTAAGCCGGATGTCGGGCATCGCCGCACGCAGCTGCGGATGCCACAGCGGCGCGCATTCCGGGCGCGGTGGCAGGTCGCTGCCCTTCACCGTACCGGGATAGCACAGACCGGTGGGGACGATGGCGATGCGCGAGACGTCGTAGAACTCGTCGCGTGTCATCCCCAGCCATTGCCGCAGTTTGTCGCCCGAAGGGTCGTTCCACGGGATGCCGGTTTCGTGTACCCGCCGCCCCGGCGCCTGGCCGACGATCAACAGGCGTGCAGTAGGAGAAACGCGAAGAACGGGGCGTGGCGGATGCGGCAGGTTGGCAGCGCACACCGTGCACGCCTGCACCTGCGCCACCAGTTCGGCTAAAGCCAGGAGCTTGGCTTTAGCGGGCGTGGTCGACGATGAATTGCTTGACCGCATTGACGTCGGCATCCATGACGTGTTTTTTCTGCGGCTGCGCTTCGAGGTCGGCGAGTTCCGCCGGTCGCACCGGCTCGATGCCGAGCGCTTCGCGGATCGCGTCCTCGAACTTGGCGGGCTGCGCGGTTTCCATGCAGATCAGCGGCACGCCGGGCTCGCGATGCTCCAGGCCCACTTTCAGACCGTCGGCGGTGTGCGGATCGATCATCGTGCCGTACACCTCGTACACCGTGCGGATGGTGTCGATGCGGTTGGCGTGGTTGCTCGAACCCGAGACTATGCCGAATTCGGCGACGCGGCCGAACAGGGTGCCTGCCTCAACGTTGGAGTGGGCATTCAGATCGAAGCTGCCACCGGACTCGACCGCGCCCCACAATGCGCGAACTTTCTCGGCATCGCGCCCAGTCAGATCGAACACGAAGCGCTCGAAATTGGACGCCTTTGAAATGTCCATGCTCGGGCTGGAGGTGTGGCTGGTTTCTGGACGGGGACGATACAGTCCGGTCTTGAAGAACTCGTCGAGCACGTCGTTTTCGTTGGTGGCGACGATCAGCTTGTCGATCGGCAGGCCCATCTGGCGCGCGATGTGGCCGGCGCAGACGTTGCCGAAGTTGCCCGACGGCACCGAGAACGACACCTGCTGGTCGTTATTCTGCGTCGCTGCGAAATAGGCCTTGAAATAGTAGACGCTCTGCGCCGCGACGCGTGCCCAGTTGATCGAGTTGACCGCGCCGATGTGATGTCGGGTCTTGAAGTCGAGGTCGTTCGATACCGCCTTGACGATGTCCTGGCACTGATCGAACACGCCGCGAATGACGAGATTGTAAATATTGGCGTCCTGCAGCGCGTACATCTGCGCCTGCTGGAAGCGGGTCATGCCGTGCACAGGCGACAGCATGAACACACGCACACCGCGCTTGCCGCGCATCGCATACTCGGCGGCGGAACCGGTGTCGCCGGAAGTGGCGCCGAGGATGTTCAGCTCGCCGCCGGTTTTCGCCAGCGCGTATTCGAACAGGTTGCCGAGCAGTTGCATCGCCATGTCCTTGAACGCCAGCGTGGGGCCGTTCGACAGCGCCAGCACGTGCAAGCCGGGTTCCAGGGTTTTCAGCGGGGTGATGTCTTCGGCGTTTTCCTTGTCCGTGACGTAGCGGTAGACGTCGGCGATGTAGGTCTTGTCGATGAGCTTGCGCAGGTCGTCATGCGGGATGTCGTCGACCAGGCGCGACAGCACGGCGAAGGCGAGTTCGCGGTAGTTCATGCCGCGCATCGCTTCGAGTTCGGCGGCCGTCAATCGCGGGTAAGCCTCCGGCACATAGAGGCCGCCGTCGCTGGCCAGCCCGCCGAGCAGGATTTCGGAAAAGCGGAGTTGCGGCGCCAGCCCGCGCGTGCTGAGGTAGTTCATTATTTGGCCGCCAGCTCTTCGAGGCGGATGCGCATCACCTTGCCCGCCACCGTATCCAGCGCCTCGATCTTGGCGATCGCCGCGTTGATGTTCTTCTCCACCGTGATGTGGGTCAGCAGGATGATGTTGACCTGCTCCTCGCCCTCGGCCGGCTCCTTCTGCACCATGGCATCGATCGAGATATGGCTGTCGGCCAGGATGCGGGTGATGTCGGCAAGCACGCCGGGACGGTCGAAGGCGCGCAGACGCAGGTAGTACGCGGTGCGCACCTCGTCCATCGGCAGGATCGGCGTATCGGCCAGCTGGTCGGGCTGGAACGCCAGATGCGGCACCCGGTGGTGCGGATCCGCGGTGTGCAGGCGCGTGACGTCGACCAGGTCGGCGACCACGGCGGAGGCGGTCGGCTCGGCGCCGGCGCCCGCGCCGTAATACAGCGTCGGGCCGACGGCGTCGCCCTTCACCAGCACCGCGTTCATCGCGCCATCGACGTTGGCGATCAGGCGGCGCTCGGGAATCAGCGTGGGGTGCACGCGCAACTCGATGCCGTTTTCAGCGCGGCGCGCGATGCCCAGAAGCTTGATGCGGTAGCCGAGCTCCTCGGCGTACTGCACGTCCTCACGCGTGAGCTTGGAGATGCCCTCGGTGTAGGCGCGGTCGAACTGCATCGGGATGCCGAAGGCGATCGCCGACAGGATGGTGAGCTTGTGCGCGGCGTCGATACCTTCGATGTCGAAGGTCGGGTCGGCCTCGGCGTAGCCCAGTTCTTGCGCCTGTTTCAGCACGTCTTCGAAGGCCGCACCCTTGTCGCGCATTTCGGTGAGGATGAAGTTGCTGGTGCCGTTGATGATGCCGGCCAGCCACTCGATGCGGTTGGCGGTGAGGCCTTCGCGCAGCGCCTTGATGATGGGAATGCCCCCCGCCACCGCCGCTTCGAACGCGACCATTACGCCCTTGGCCTGTGCTGCCGCGAAGATCTCGTTGCCGTACTTGGCGACCAGATGCTTGTTCGCGGTGACCACGTGCTTGCCGTTGGCGATCGCCTGCAGCACCAGTTCGCGCGCCGGCTCCAGGCCGCCGATCAACTCGACCACGATGTCGATTTCGGGATCGTCGACCACATCGAACGGGTTGGTCGTCAGCGGTAGATCGCTGGCCAGCAGTTTGGCTTTCTCCAGGTTGCGCACTGCCGCACGAATCACGCGGATTTCGCGCCCGGCGCGACGGGTGATTTCTTCGGCATTACGGCGCAGCACAGTGAGCGTGCCGCCACCGACAGTACCCAGGCCCAGCAGGCCGACGTTGATGGGTTTCATTGATTGGTCTCGTTCAAATAATAATCAGCGATGCGCACGCTGGCGGTCGAGGAACCGGCTCATGCGCGAAATCGCCTCGGTCAAATCTTCTTCGTGCGGCAGAAACACCACCCGGATATGGTCCGGCTGCGGCCAGTTGAAGCCGCTGCCCTGCACCACCAGCACGCGCTCCTCTTCCAGCAGGTTGAGGATGAATTTCTGGTCGTCGTGGATGTGATACAGCTTGGGATCCAGCTTGGGGAATAGGTACATCGCCGCCTTCGGCTTCACGCAGCTCACGCCGGGAATCAGGGTCAGCAGTTCGTGCGCCAGGTCGCGCTGGCGCGTCAGCCGGCCGCTCGGCGCAACCAGGTCGTTGATGCTCTGGTAGCCGCCGAGCGCGGTCTGGATCGCATACTGCCCCGGCACGTTGGAACACAAGCGCATTGACGCCAGCATGTTGAGGCCTTCCAGGTAATCCTTGGCATGGCGCTTGTCGCCCGACACGATCAGCCAGCCCGAACGGTAGCCGCAGGCGCGGTAGTTTTTCGACAGGCCGTTGAAAGTGATGATCAGCACATCCTCGGCCAGCGAGCCGACCGAAGTGTGCACCACGCCGTCGAACAGCACCTTGTCGTAGATTTCGTCGGCATACACGATCAGCTGATGTTGCCGCGCGATTTCCAGGATTTCCAGTAGCAACTCGGTCGGGTACAGCGCGCCGGTCGGATTGTTCGGATTGATGATGACGATGGCGCGGGTGTTGGAGTTGATCTTGGACCGGATATCATCCAGGTCCGGCAGCCAGCCGGCGCCCTCGTCGCACAGGTAATGGCGCGGCTTGCCACCGCCCAGGCTCACCCCCGCCGTCCACAGCGGATAATCCGGCGCCGGCACCAGCACCTCGTCGCCGTTGTTCAGCAGCGCCTGCATCGCCATCACGATCAGTTCAGAGACGCCGTTGCCGATGAAGATGTCGTCGATCTGCACCCCGGGAATGCCCTTGCGCTGGGTCTCGTGCATGATCGCCTTGCGCGCCGAGAACAGCCCCTTGGAATCGCTGTAGCCCGAGGCATTCGGCAGATTCAGGATCACGTCCTGCACGATTTCTTCAGGCGCCTCGAAGCCGAACGGCGCGGGATTGCCGATGTTCAGCTTGATGATGCGATGGCCTTCCTCTTCCATCTGCCGAGCGCGCGCCATCACCGGCCCGCGAATGTCGTAACAGACGTTGTCGAGCTTCGACGACTTGTGGATGGTGCGCAAGCGTGGCTTGTGATCAGCCGTCACAGTATTTTCCCGGTGGACAGAAGAAAAAGGCAACAATCAAGGCAAAACAATGCCTTGGAAAACGCGCGATTTTACCGGAGCCGCCCTGCCCCGGCAAACGCCGTTGCAACAGTCAAAAGCCGGCTGCCGGCGAATCTGCTAAGGTTTCGGCATGAAACTGCACCTCAACACCAGCGCCAGCCCACTGCTGTTTACCGGTTATGGCGACGATCATGTGTTCATCAACGGCCATCGCCACGACGCCAGCCTGTTGCTGAGCGAGCGCGGCATCGAGATTGCCCCTTGGGCCGGCCTGGGTTTCGATACGCTGACCGCGGCCCACTTCGAGTGGGTCGCGCATCGCAAACTGGATATTCTGCTGCTGGGCACCGGCAACCGGTTGCGTTTCCCCCACCCCTCGCTCACGTGCGCACTGGTGGACGCGCGCATCGGCCTCGAAGTGATGGACATCGGCGCGCTCTGCCGCACCTACAACATTCTCGCTGCCGAAGGCCGCAACGTGGGGGCAGCGGTGCTGATCGAACGCGTCAGCCCTCAACCCACCCGGACTGATCCGGAAGCCTGACGAGGCTCAGGACCGCGTTTTCAGATCCTCGATCCGCTTGACTTCTTCCTTGCGAATTTCTTCCATCATCTTTGCGTCCGGGTCCTGCCAGTCGCCCCCTGCACTGCGTGCCATCCAGGCGGTCGCGCGGGCGAATTCTTCCAAACCGAGATCGGGGCGACCGCCTTTGGCCGGCATGCCGCGCACGCCCACCCAGCCATGCGCCGTCACGACAGCCTGACCTTCCGCCAATAGCGCAGTCCAGCCTCCCGGCTCGAGGGCCTTGGGCGCATTAGCCACGCCGCTCGCATGGCAGACCATACACACCTCTTTGTAGACCTGCTCACCACTCTTCAGCACCGGTGTGGTCACTTCGGTCGCGGCTACAGCGGCGGGTTCGGCCTGACTTGTTGCAGGCGGGCTTTCCATCTGGCCACAAGCTGTCAGGGACAAAGCAATCACTGCGGAAAAAAGCACGGGGGTTTTCATGTGAGACGGGTTCCTTTCAGTGGAGTAATCATGCCAAATTGGCCGGTGCAAAAATTACGACGCTACTCAATATAACTGGTGGGCAGCAAGGCCTGTGCGACATCCAGATCACGCCTCAGGACCCGCCGGCATCACCTGCGCAAAGCTGCTGATGGCGGAGAAGTCGCCGCAGTCCTTGTGCGATTGTCGTGAATCGGGGTTGCACACCGCCAGCAGGTGCGCGATGCCGTAAGCGCGCGCGCTAAGCAATACCGGCAGGCTGTCATCGACGAACAAGGTTTGCGCACGTTCAAACGGCTCGATCACCTGCAAGCCCTGCCAGAAATCCGGATGCTCCTTCGGCAGGCCCACCTGATGTGACGAAATCAACGCGTCGAAATACGCATCGATTCGGGTTTCGCGCATTTTCAGGCCGAGGCTCTTGGGATGCGCATTGGTCACCATCACCACGCGCCGGCCAGACGCGCGCACCGCCTGCAGAAAAGCCGGCACGTCGGGGCGCACCGCGATCAGGTGGGAGACTTCTTCCTTCAACTGCACGATGTCGAGCGCGAGTTCGCTGCTCCAGAAATCCAGGCAGTACCAGTTGAGCGTGCCGCTATGGCGTTCGTAATGCGCGGTGAGGTGCGCACGCGCCGTTTCCGGCGCCAGGCCGTGATATTCGGCATAGCGGCGCGGCATATGCTCGAGCCAGAAATGGTTGTCGAAATGCAGGTCGAGCAGGGTACCGTCCATGTCGAGAAAGACGGTGTCGATCTGATGCCAGTCGATCATTGCACTGACTCCGACCAGCCTCCGGGTGACTCGGGACGCATCTCAGAACAACTCGTCTTTGGAAACGCCGCGCCGGCGCAGCATCTGCCGCAGCATGCGCAGGGCTTCCATCTGAATCTGCCGCACGCGCTCGCGCGTCACCTGCAGCTCCAGCGCCAGGTCTTCCAGCGTGCTGATTTGAAATCCGCTCAGGCCGAAGCGGCGTTCGATCACCCAGCGCTGTTTGTCGTTGAGCTGGGTCAGCCATTCGTGGACGTGGTGCTCGATTTCCTCGAGCAGCAGCATCTCATCGGGCAGGTGGGCATTATCGTCGGCGATCGCCTCGCCCAGCGACAGCGTGGGATCAATATCGAGCGGCGCATCGAGCGAAGCCACCCGTTCGTTCAACTGCATGATGCGCCGCACATCCTCGACCAAATGACCGGTCAGCGCGGCGATATCCTCGGTCGTGGCGTCGGGAAACCCATGGGATTCCAGATGCCGCCTGGCACGCAGATAGATATTGAGTTCCTTAATGATATGAACCGGCAGGCGAATGGTGCGCGACTGGTTCATGATCGCGCGCTCAATGTTCTGGCGAATCCACCAGGTGGCGTAGGTGGAAAAGCGAAAACCGCGCTCGGGGTCAAATTTCTCCAGCGCGTGAATCAGGCCGAGATTGCCCTCCTCCACCAGGTCGAGCAGAGTCAGGCCGCGGTTGGCGTAATGCTTGGCAATGTTGACCACCAGCCGCAGGTTGCGCTCGATCATGGTCTGGCGCGCTTCGAAATCGCCCTGCACGGTACGCCGGGCCAACGCGAGTTCCTCCTCTGCGGTGAGCAGCGGCGCCTGGCCAATTTCATTGAGATACAACTGGGTCACATCGACTTGCAACTCGTCGAGGATAGCCGATGCTAGATCTTCGCTGGCGTCTTCAACCCTCTGCGGCTCTGCTTCGGCTTCGTCGCGCAGCAAGTCGTCCGAGTCGTCGTCCGGGTGGGTGCTCATGAGCGCTCCGGCAGGAAAGTCAGGGGATCGAGCGGCTTGCCATAACGGCGGATCTCGAAATGCAGTTTCACCCGGTCGGCGGCGCTGTCGCCCATCTGTGCAATCTTCTGCCCGGCGGTCACGCTGTCGCCCTCCTTTACCAGGATGGTTTCGTTGTGCGCATATGCCGACAGAAACTCGCCTGCGTGCTTGACGATGAGCAACTGACCGTAACCGCGCAGGCCGCTACCACTGTAGACCACCTTCCCGGGGGCCACCGCCCGCACCGGCGCATTCCGTTTCCCAACGATATCGATACCCTTGCCACCCGCCGCGCCAAAATGCCCCACCAGTGTGCCGTCCGCCGGCCACAGCCAGCTGGTCACCGCCGTGTTTGCAGCCGTTGCGGCAACCGGCGGCGTCGCTGCGACGGGGGCCGGCCCGGCGGCTACCGGCACAAGCACAGCTGCAACGGGCGGAGCAGACAGCTGCGCCCAACTGGCCTCGGAATACGCCAGCAATACCGCTTGCGGCTGGCTGAGCAAGGGCGGCTCCGCCAGCGGGCGCGCAGTCGGTTCGGGCACGTCGTCGAGCGGTTTGATTTCGATGGCACCTGGCAGCGGCGTCAGCCGCAGTACCTGGTCGACCAATATCCGGTCAGGCGATTCGAGCCGGTTCCAGAGGGCGATTTCGCGATAATCCAGACTATTGGCAAACGCGATGGCGTACAGCGTGTCGCCGCGCTGTACCGTGTGCAGGCCATTGCTGGAGGGCGCGATCTGCGGGGTGATTCTCAGCGTCGCGGGCTTGGCCGCAACAGGCGGCGGCGGACCGACCCGTGCCGGCCCGCGCTCGCTCACTGGTGCTGGGCCGCGTGCGGTACAGGCCGCGAGCCCCAGCACCATCACACCCAGCAGAACGATTCTCACACGCGCACCAACGGCCATTCCAGTCACGCCACTCCCGGCAGCAAAGGAACGAACTTCACCCCTTCGAGCAGACGCTCGGTATACGCGTCGCCCTGGCGTTCGACCACACACAGCGTCTGCGTGGTATTGCCGAGCGGCATCACCAGGCGCCCACCATCGGCCAGCTGCGCCAGCAGGGCCTGCGGCACCTCGGCAAACGCGGCCGCGATCACGATGGCATCGAAGGGCGCAAAATCCTTGGCCCCGTGCATGCCATCACCGTGTTTGGGCTTGACGTTGTTGACCCGTAGCTCGCGCAGCCGCACACGGGTTTTGCCGACCAGCGCGGCGATGCGCTCCATCGACACCACCTCGCGCGCGATCTTGCCCAGCACCGCGGCCTGATAACCGCAACCCAGTCCGATTTCCAGCACGCGTCCAAGCGCGCGGCCCTGGCCCTTTTCGCCATGGCGCGCCAGTTCGGCCATGCGCGCGACGATGTAGGGGTTGGATATGGTCTGTCCGAAGCCGATCGGCAGCGCGGTGTCCTCGTAGGCGCGTGATTCCAGCGCCTGGTCGACGAACAGGTGGCGCGGCACGCTGCCTACTGCCGCCAGCACGGTTTCGTCCCGGATGCCCTGCTCGCGCAGGCGCTCGACCATACGGCCGCGCGTGCGCGCCGAAGTCATGCCGATGCCGGCGCGAAGATTCAGGGTTTCAACCATGCGCTCACGCTGTCCATCTGGCTGAAACGGGTGAGATCCATTTGCAGCGGGGTAATCGAAACAAAGCCGCTCGACACCGCATGAAAATCGGTGCCCTCGCCGGCATCCTGCGCGGCCCCGGCGGCCCCCACCCAGTACACGGTCTGGCCGCGCGGGTTGGTGGTCTTAACCACCGATTCGGCCTTGTGGCGCTTGCCCAGGCGGGTCACGGCCAGACCGCCCAGATCGTCCCAGGCACGGTCCGGCACGTTGACGTTGAGCAGCATCGGCTCGGTCGGCGGCTTCGCCTGGATGCGCTGCACTAGCTCGGCCACCACCCGCGCTGCGGTGTCGAAATGCACCGCGTTGTGGTTGGCCAGCGACACCGCAATCGACGGAATACCGAGCAGATAGCCTTCGGTGGCGGCGGCCACGGTGCCGGAATAAATCGTGTCGTCGCCCATGTTGGCGCCGTGGTTGATGCCGGAAATCACCATGTCGGGCATGTGATCCAGCATGCCGGTGACGGCCAGATGCACGCAATCGGTCGGCGTGCCGTTGACATAATAGAAACCGCCCGGCGCCTGCCGCAGCATCAGCGGACGATCAAGCGTCAGCGAATTGGAGGAGCCGCTGCGATCGCGCTCGGGCGCCACCACGGTGATGTCGGCCAGCGGCGCAAGCGCCTGCGCCAGCGCAGCCAGGCCGGGCGCGAAATAACCATCGTCGTTGGACAGCAGGATGCGCATCAGCGGTCGCCTCCGGACAGAGCGGGCAGTCGGCTCGGCGAATTCATGGCAGTGTGATGCGGACGTCAAACATGCGCCCAATTCTAACATCCCGATTTGATCGGTTCAGCTTGAAATCAGCATATCCATCCGCTAGGACGCGAAGTGAATGAAATCGAACCAAGGCGGCCTTGCCCCCGGTCTTGCGTGCCAGACTTCGTGTTGTTCGCGTCCTGCGGGGATCCGCCGTTTCAGTCGTACTCCCGCGTGTAGAACACGTCGAAACTGCTTTGCTGGCCGGCCTGCGCTTCGAACCGCACATGCGGCGTCAGCTGGTACAACACCTTCACGACCTGATTCAGCCCGTCGATGCTCTGCTCATAGCTCAAGGTGGCGCGCGAGGACAACCGTTTGCCGACGCTGACCACGGTACTGGTGAGATCTTCACCTTCGCCCGCCCGTATGTCGAAGGTATCGATGCGCAGCGCTTCGGCCAGCTGCGTCTGAAAGTTCACCGATTCCGCCTGGCCCAGCAACGCACCGGCCGCGATCTGAAGCAAGGCGAACTCCTGCTGGCCGCCCTTCTCGAGGCCATGCCCCAGCACCAGCCAGGAGAGCTTCTCGGTATCGGGCAGGGCCGGATCGGAATACAGCATCACCTGCGGGCGTTGCGCCGTACCCCTGACCAGCACGCCGACTGTCACCGATGGCATCTTGCGCACCGCCAGGATATCCAGACCCGGATTGCCGATCGGACCGATGAAACTGAGTACGCCGCGCTCGATGGTGAGCGATTGTCCATAGGCGGCATAGCGCCCTTCCTCCGTCTGGATGCGGCCTTCGCCACGCAGCGTGTCGTTCACGCTGAACACGCGCAACTGACCGCCCAGACGCGCGTCGAGCCCGGCGCCCTTGAACAGAAAATTCTCACCCAGATTGAGCTTGAGATCGAGTTGCAACGGGATGCGCTGGACCGCCGATTTTTCGCGCGGCGGCTGGCCGACGACGACCACATCGGACGACAGCGTGGGGCGGCTGGCTTCGGGCATTTCCAGCCGGGCACGGTCGGCGGTGAGTTCGCCGGTCAGCTGCAGCCGTTTCAGGTCGAGATTGAGGCTTGTCATCCCGGACACCACCACGCGGCGGTCGCTGCGATTGGTGACGGCAAATTTCTCGAATTTGAGCGTGAGCCCCGCCTGCGGGTTTTTCAGCTGCGCCTCGCCGCTCACCACAATGCGACCGCTTAGCCCTTTCAGTTCGCCTTCCTGCACCCGCACACGGTCATCGGCCAGGATAAGTTTGAGCGTGCCGTCGGTAATGGCAATGCCCTCGTCCGGCATGGCAAACCGAATCTGGCTGGCATCGATGCGGCCGTCGATGCGAGGCGCGGCCAGGCTGCCGCTGCCCGTAAGCTGGGCATTGAGGCGGGCGTCAGCCCGAATGCCAACCGGAATGAAGGCTTTCATCAGACGCAGATCGGGCACATCGAACTGCGCGGTCCACGCCAGCGGCGCAGCCCGCGGCAGGGCAAAGCCGGCCCCCTCGCGCTGCAACGTAGCCTGTCCCTCGCCACGTAGCTGGCCGGCTTCGCGGCTGACCGCCTCGACACGCGCGCTGACCCGGCTGGCCTCGGCGTCGAGATCGAGCGTGAGCGTCGTCAGTCCCAGACTGAGCGCCGGCTCGGCGAGGCGCACGTCGCCGGATTGGCGGCGTAGCCGCACCCGGCCATCGAGGCGCTCGCCCAGGCGCACGTTCCAGTCGCCATCGACCCTGAGATCGGTGGTAAAAGGCGGGGTGTTTTCCAGCAGCGCCAGCAACGGCGCCAGCGGCAGATTGGTCATCGCGCCGCGGCTGGCCAGTTGCGCATCCTGATAGCTGAACTGCTCGACCGTCAGCCGGCCGCCCGCCAGCGTCAGCGCCAGGTTGTTCACCTGCTGCTGGTCGCGCGACAGCAACAGCGTGGCCGGCGCCAGCAATTGCATCGGCCAGGGCCCCTGCGCCTCGGCCTGGGTCAGTTGCCCGCGCCAGACCTGATGTTCATCCAGCCCGCCCGCCAGGTTCGCGGTCAACCGCCAATCCGGCATGCGGGCGTCGAGCGCCACGCTGTGAGCATTGCGCCGTCCCTGCGCGGTGGCGCGAACGAAGTTCAGCCGCTGCCCGGCCAGCGTCACCCCGCGCGCATCGAGTTCGCCATTGAAAGCCCCGTCAGCCGTGGCCTGCAGATCGAGTTGCAGGTTCACCGTATCGGCAGCGAGGTCGCCCGGCAGGCG
>JBPPMF010000169.1:0-12451 GCA_051305915.1 Thiobacillus sp.
CGTGATCCGGCATCAGATGCCCTTCTACTACCGCACTTTCCTTGTGCTGCGCCAACTCCCGGAATACTTCCCCAAGATGCCGTCGCAACGCGCCAAACAACTTCTTCTTACGCCGCTTCGGTATGAAGACGATGTGATATTTGCAATCCCACCGCGTATGCGCAAGACTTTGGTACTCCTTCATGGTGCTCTCCTTCTCTCTTGGTCGAGATCAGGAGCGTCCAGTTGACCGTCGTATAGGTCAAACCTTTCGGAGTCCCCCGGCAAAGCCGGGGGTTTACTTCACGGAATCAGGTACGGCATGAAACGTATTCTGGAGAGGAGATGTATCCCCTGGATTTCAGGTTTCCTCAAAGATGTAAGCAGTTGTATCCAAATGTAACCGTCATCGAGGCAGAAGCTGGGTATGCGGTGTCCGCAGGAACGCCTGGCGATCGAACCCTAGCGCGGCGGCCCGCGCCAGCAACCTCTCCAGCGTCGCCTCATCGAGTTGCGGTTCCCGCGCCAGAACCCAGGCGTAGTTGCGGCCCGGCTCGCCCACCAGCACCCAGCGGTAATCCGGATCGAGTTCCAGCACCCAGTAGTCGCCATAAAAAGGCCGGAAGAAACTCACTCGCAGCTTGGCGCCATGGCTTCCCTCGACCAGCTTGGCGATCCCATGGGCCTGCTTCGTCTCGCCCTCGGCCGTGCGGCACTGATTGACCACCGACACGTGTTGTCCATCCGGGCGATATGCCGCCTGGGTATCCGACACGCACATCGATTGAAAGCGGTTTGGCAGCCGCGCGATCTCGTACCAGGTGCCGTAATAACGGTCCAGATCAACCGCCCGGACAGTCGGCAGCGGCGGCGCAGGGGTGGTACAGGCGGCGAGCAATGCCGCGGCCAGCATGGCGGGAAAATAGCGCAAGCGTTTCATGATGGGTCTTTCTGAATGCATCGGGATGAACTGCAGTTTAGGTTCTCCGCGTTTTGATCTGCAGAAATCCCGGAACGGACTTCTTCTTCCGTTTTCGGCTAGTGTGACCCTTGAAGTTCAATCCTGATTGACTAGCCTAAAAGCGCATTGAGCCGCCAGCGTTCATCCTGCGCTAACGGGTGGTTCATCTGCGCGATCATGGAATAAAGCCGCGTAATATTTGCAACGCTGCCACGATAGCGCGGCAGGTCCGCGCAAGCGCAGCATCACATCCAGGATGCCAGCCAGGAGAATGAAATGACTCTGCACAGGATGTTGTATGGCCCGCTGCTTGCCGCAGCGCTGCTCCCCGCGTGCGTCGTGGCACCCGCACACAGACCCTATGAGGTGGCGCCGGCGCTACCGGTGATGGTGGAAATGGATGTGGTGCCCTACTTCCACGGGGGGTTTTACTACACCTATCACCCTCGCAATCAGCACTGGCGTTATTCACGCGCCAGAACCGGCCCGTGGATCGACCTGCCCCGGGATCGCTACCCCAGAGAGATCAGATATCGTGACAGAGACCACGGCCGCGACCGCGGTCGGGGCTACCGCTATTAGCCCGCGGTTTTGCCTGAATATGGAAGGTGCATCGGTTGAGCCCGCTGCGCCTTTTTTGCATTCAGGGCCTGGCCCGAGCGTCTTACTGCGGCACGAATGCCACGGCTGTTGCGTCTTCCTCGACTGCATCAACCCGTGCATCCGTTTGTCCGCTTTGCGATTTCGCCGGAAATACGCAACACTCCAGCCGCCATCCCATTCACGACCCGACCATGCTGAGCTACCGACACGCCTTTCACGCCGGCAACCACGCCGATGTGCTGAAGCACTTTGTGCTCGTCCAGTTGAGCCGCTATCTGGGACAGAAGGACAAGCCGTTCTGGATCATCGACACCCATGCGGGCGCGGGATTGTATGAACTGGACACCGGCTATGCGACCAAGCTGAAGGAATACGAAGGCGGTATCGGCAGACTGTGGACACGCCAGGACTTGCCCGCCGCGCTGGCCGACTATGTCGATCTAGTGCGCGAATGCAACCCGAACGCCACGCACGCCAGCGACAGCCTGCGCTTCTATCCCGGCTCGCCCTGGCTGGCCCTGCAAACCCTGCGTCCGCAGGACCGCCTGCGCCTGTTCGAACTTCACAGCAGCGACAGCCAGATCCTGCAGGACAACTTCGCAGATCAGGGCCGCCGCGTCAGCGTCACCACCGGCAACGGTTTCGATGCCCTCAAGGCGCTACTGCCACCGCCGCCCCGCCGCGCGCTGGTGCTGATCGATCCGCCCTACGAAACCCGCGACGACTACACGCATGTCATCGCGGCGCTGAACGAGGGGCTGACGCGTTTTGCCACCGGCACCTATGCAGTCTGGTATCCGCAACTTGCCCACCCGGAAGCGCAGCAACTGCCCGACAAGCTCAAGCGCCTGCCAATCAAGCACTGGCTGCACGTCACCCTCAGCGTGCACACCCCGTCGGCAGATGGCTACGGCATGCACGGCAGCGGTATGTTCGTCATCAACCCGCCCTGGACCTTGCATCAAACCCTCGCAAAAAACATGCCTTATCTGGTTCAGGTACTCGGGCAGGATGCCGGGGCTGGCTTCACGCTGAGTGAAGAGGGTGACTGAGCGGTCCATTTTGTTTTTCGGAGCCCGGCGCATTTGCTTAGCCGGATAGGCTCCGCTGGCAGGCAGGCGCCTGTACTGCATCAGGAGTGGCACGCTCGGACCCGGTTAAAGGCCGTGACGATGTCAATCACGGCCTTAATGCCTGATTGTTTGCGACAGCCCATGCGGATTCGAGCCGAAGCACCTGCCCCATCTATCCTTGTGCGTTGCGCTGGTTCCAGCGCGCAGACAGTTTCTCGACAAGCCGGTCCGTTGTCTGCACCAAGTGCTCGACGCGCGGGGTGCGTGGCAAGAGCCGGCGGATTTCGCCGGACGACCCGAACGGTGCCAGCAGCTTCCCATAGCGCTCGCGCAGCGCCGGCTGGTCGGCCAGTTCCAGGAAGCGCCACTGCAAATAGAGCTCCGGCAGGTCTTTGGTGATCAGGCTGCCGATGCTGGTGCCGCCGACATGAAACACGCTTTCATCCTGTGCCAGCTCGATGAAGCCCACGCGGTAACCCTCGGCATAGGCAAGCACCAGCAGCACATGCAGGGTATCGAAGAAGTCGTGGTAATCCTTCAGGTACCCCCCTCTCGCAACCCCGGCCTTTGCGGCCACACGGGCAAGGCGCCGCGGCAAGCTGCGATACAGGCGCGCATGCACCCGGTAGCGTTCCATCAAGCCGCGCAACACCGGCGTATTTAGAAACAGGAAGTGCGTCTGCGGATACGCAAGGCCGGTCCTGGCGCTCACATCCCGGAAGATCCCGCGCATGCACTCGTCTGCCGCAAATTCATCGAAGCGAAAGATCGACTCGTCGAACATGTACAGATCGTGATCGACAATGCCGAACGGCGCCTCGTTGTGCTGCAACAGCATGTCGATGACATGGCCGTGCGCGAGGCTGGAGCGCGGAAGCGTCGCCAGATTGAAAAACGGCGCGTCCGGCCGCAGCGCACGCACCTGTTCTTCTTCCCAGGTGGACTGCCCGTTGCCGATGAAGATCACCGGCACATCCGGCGGGATCAGGCGGACACACGGCATTAGAAAGTGCAGCATGCGCGGCATGACGATCAGGTACAAGTGCCCGCGCAACGCGCCTGCATGCCGCTGCTGGAAGCGCCGAAAACGGCGCTGATTGGACCCGGGCGCGAGCAGGAACGCATTCACGGCGCCCGCGAACTTGGCGTACAGACGCCCGCTCGCAGCGCGGGGAACAAGGTAAAGCAGCGCCGCCGCCGAACCGTAGCCGCGGCGCCGCAGGCGCGCCAGCAAAGCACGCAAGGCGTTCAAATTGGCTTTGACGGAATGCAGCATCAGGGCCTGACGGCATCAGCCGGTGCTGCGTTGATACGTGTGTCGATGAGGGTGTCCGGCCCCATTAATTGAAGAATTCGCCGCATCCAGCCAGGTCCGGATCTCATGAGTTCACGCACCCGGCCCTTTTACTCCGCTCGCCCTTCCGGTCCGATATACGGCCAGCAAGGCTGCCTGCAGCGCAGGCTCCGCATCCAGATCACGCGCCGGCAGGAAGTGTTCCGCGATGGACCTGACCACCTCCCATTCCTGCTCCACCTCCCGGTCCTGCTCGAATTGAACCCAGTCGAACTGGCCATCGCGACAGCTTCGCACCGCGACTCCCGTGGCATCCGAAAACGCGATCTCGTGCGACTCCAACGCGTCATACAAATAAGCGTAGGGATCGATCCCGGCTGCCCTGGCCAGCAGTTGGTGAAAGTTGGGCGCCTCGCCAGACGGATGGTCATTCAGGTCGATGACAGAATCGAGTTCGTAGGTCTCGCCCTTGAACGAGAAACTCACTCGGGCGCGCAGGGTGTTGTTGCTCATGTCGATCGATCATAAGAAGCCGGTTACACAAAAACGCCCAAAGGGTGCGCATGCTCCCCGCCTCGTGATGTGCGGAGTTCCGTCATATTGCCTCAGCCAAGCGGTAGATCCGATACGAGACGCATTTTTATGCTCATACTGCCGCGCAACTTGGCATAATCCGGAGCCGTGTATGGCTCCCCTCGGCCTCGCGATTCAATCTGTAGACCGAACCATGCTGCCTTCCATCGAACACCGACTCGCCGCCGAGATCACGGCCAAACCTGCGCAGGTTGCCGCTGCCATTGCCTTGCTGGACGAGGGGGCGACGGTGCCGTTCATCTCGCGCTATCGCAAGGAAGCGACAGGTGGCCTGAACGACACCCAGCTGCGCCTGCTGGAAGACCGGCTGCGCTACCTGCGCGAACTGGAAGACCGCCGCGCGGCCATCATCCAGTCGATCACCGAGCAAAACAAGATGACGCCCGAACTCCTCACGGCGATCTCGCTGGCGGCGGACAAGACCCATCTGGAAGACCTCTATCTGCCCTACAAGCAGAAGCGCCGCACCAAGGTGCAGATCGCACAGGAAGCGGGGCTGGAACCGCTGGCTGACGCCCTGCTGGCCAACCCGATGCTTCATCCCGACGAGGAGGCGGCCAAATTCCTGCGCGAGCCCTTCACCACCGAGCAGGGCGACAACCCCGGCGTGACGGACGCCAAGGCCGCGCTCGACGGCGCGCGGCAGATCCTGATGGAGCGTTTTTCGGAAGATGCGCCCCTGCTGCAATGGTTGCGTGACTACGTGCAGGAGCACGGCATCGTCGAATCCAAAGTGCGCGAAGGCAAGGAAGCCGCAGCAGAAAAGTACGCCGACTACTTCGACTATTCCGAATCCATCCACACCATTCCGTCGCACCGCGCGCTGGCGCTGTTTCGCGGACGGCGCGAAGACCTGCTCGACGTGCGGCTGCGCTTGGATAGCGAAGAAGAACGGCCGGCCTGGAGCGCGCCGCACAATCCCTGCGAGGCGCGCATCGCCAGCCGCTTCGGCATCCAGGATCTGAATCGCCCCGCCGACCGCTGGCTGATGGACACGGTGCGCTTCACCTGGCGCGTGAAGAGCTTCATGCATCTGGAACTGGAGCTGATGGGCGCACTGCGCGACCGCGCCGAGACCGACGCCATCCAGGTGTTTGCACGTAACCTCAAGGCCCTGTTGCTGGCCGCACCGGCCGGCCCGCGCGTGACCATGGGGCTCGACCCCGGCATCCGCACCGGCGTGAAAGTGGCGGTGACGGACGAGACCGGCAAGGTGCTGGACACCGCCACCATCTACCCGCACCAACCGCGCAACGACTGGGACGGTTCGCTGCACACCCTGGCGAAACTGGCCGAGCAGCACAAAGTTTCGGTGATATCGATCGGCAACGGCACCGCTTCGCGCGAGACCGACAAACTGGCGCGCGACCTGATCAAGCTGCGCCCCGAACTGCGGCTCACCAGCGTGGTGGTGTCCGAGGCGGGCGCATCGGTGTACTCCGCGTCCGAATTCGCCTCGCGCGAGTTGCCCGACATGGATGTCTCGCTGCGCGGCGCGGTCTCCATCGCGCGGCGCCTGCAGGACCCGCTGGCCGAACTGGTGAAGATCGATCCCAAATCCATCGGCGTCGGCCAGTACCAGCACGACGTCAGCCAGTTCGAACTGGCGCGTTCGCTCGATGCGGTGGTGGAAGACTGCGTCAACGCCGTGGGCGTCGACGTCAACACGGCGTCGGTGCCTTTGCTGGCGCGCGTCTCCGGCCTCTCCAACAGCGTGGCACAGGCCATCGTCACCCACCGCGAGACCCAGGGTCGGTTCGCCAGCCGCGCGCAACTGCTCGACGTGCCGCGCCTCGGCGCAAAGACCTTCGAGCAGGCGGCGGGCTTCCTGCGCATCATGGACAGCGACGACCCACTCGACGCCTCCGCCGTCCACCCCGAATCGTATCCGCTGGTGCAAGCGATCCTCGCCGACATCAAGCAGGACCTCAAAGCCGTGATCGGCAACAGCAGCCTGCTGAAGTCGCTTATTCCGTCGAGCTACGCCAGCGAGAAATTCGGCATCCCCACCATCACCGACATCCTCAAGGAACTCGAAAAACCCGGCCGCGACCCGCGCCCCGAATTCACCACCGCGAGCTTCAGAGAAGGCGTGGAAAAACTCGCCGACTTGAAGCCCGACATGATCCTGGAAGGCGTCATCACCAACGTCGCCGCGTTCGGCGCCTTCGTCGACATCGGCGTGCATCAGGATGGCCTGGTCCACATCTCGGCGCTGTCCAACACTTTCGTCAAGGACCCGCACAGCGTGGTCAAGGCGGGGCAGATCGTGAAGGTGAAAGTGCTGGAAGTGGACGAGAAGCGCAAGCGCATCGCGCTGACGATGCGGATGAGCGATACGGCGGAGAAAACGAGCGAGAAACCGCAAGCGGCCCCGCGGCGGCCGCGCGACAATCTCGGCCAAGGCAAACCGGCGGGCGGGAAACAGAATAACCGTGCGCCCGCACCAGCGCCGATGGGCGGCGCCATGGCGGCAGCATTTTCCAAGTTGAAGGGGTGAGGTCGGGTCGCTGAATGGCAACAGGCCGGGCCTCAAGCTGGGTTGAAACCCGCCAGCTCAAGCTGACCCCGTAACAGCGTCTGCGGGGCTGACTTCAATTTCGCTCAACTTGCCCGTCGGTGGATAGCGCATACGGCACATGCCGGGGCTCAATCAATACGCCCTGCGCATTGGGGATAGCCTCGATTTGTATGACCGGGGCGGCCCCGCGCACGCCGCCGAACATGGTGGCGAAAGCCGAATCGGCCGCGTCGCGCCCAGTGCCAAAGCGCACAAAGCCCATCGGGATGGCCACACCCGAAGGATCGAAGATGTACCAGCGGTCGCCCAGATACACCTCGACATAGGCATGAAAGTCGCTCGGCCCCAGGGCCGGGTCGGAACCATAGTCGATGCCGGTGACAAAACGGGCTGGTATGTTGACCGCCCGGCACAAGGCAATCATCAGATGGGCAAAGTCGCGGCATACGCCCACTTCTTCCACCAGGGTATCGACCGCACTCGTGTTGCCGGTGGAGGAATTGGAGAGAAAGGTGACACGATTCAATACCCAGTCGCGGATCGCCTGCACGCGGCTGTAACCCTGCCACAACTGGCCAAACTCCTTGACTGCAAGCCGTTGCAGCCGGTCAGATTGGCAATATCGGCTGGGATAGAGGAAGGGCAGCACCGCCCCCGGCAGGTTGGCCACAGCCACCTCGCCAAGCTGCGCCGGCTGCGCAGTGTGGTGGTCCAGATCCACGGTGGCGTCGTACCGCACCGTCAGCGGCCCGGCAGAAGCCTTGAGCCGCAGATAGCGCGTGTGCGCGACCGGGTCGGTGTACAGAATGGGCGGCAGGCTCTGGCTGATGCCCAGCGACTCGCTCACTACAATCTGATGCGGGGTTTGCGCGGCATGGATGCTGAAAATGAAATCGCAGCCGGGTGGGGCGATTTCGTAATTCAGTTCGATCGAGAAATTGAGTCGGAGCATTGAGAACTTTCGGTTGACCGACACCGCCAAGTGAATTGCGACTCCACTTAATAATGTCCGAAATACCTAGGTTAGCTCAGTCTGACCCCGAAAGTGACCTGCGGAAACATGGCGGGACAGGACTGAGCGCATCGCAGGCATGACGACGCTGCCTTCAGCCCTGTCCTACACCCCGCATCGCCCGGGGATGACTTCCCGAGACCGCCGTCCGTTCTACGCTTGAGGTCCATTCCATCGATCCAGCCCGCCTGCGGTGCAGCGGGGGCGGGCGCACTATTCAAAGAAGGAAGGCCGTCATGCATAGCTCAGCGCGATCACCTGCCCTGTCGTATTCGGATGAGGCATTGATCCACCACTTCGAGCAGTTTATTGCCGAGGATGCATTCCCCTGCGTGGGCGCGAAATCGGCGCTCAACCGCGGACAGATCGTCTATCAGATCGAAAGTGATTTGCGCTGCGGGCCCGCCGCTGCCACCGTCGCCGCGCTGCAGCGCTTCAGTCAGGAATACGACCATGACTCGACGCTGTTCCGCAGCGTGGTCGTACTGTTCCGCCAGCCCGGGATGCTGACGGAGCAGGTGTTTGAAACGCGGCTGTGGCACTATCTGCAGGCCATGCACGATGCCGATGCCGTTCATCACGAGTGGGACCCGCGAGTAAGCAAGGACCCGAAATCCGCCGACTTCAGCTTCAGCGTCGGCGAGCGTGGCTACTACGTCGTCGGCCTGCATCCGGGTGCGAGCCGCACTGCACGGCGCTTCCTGCGCCCGGCCCTGGTTTTCAACCTGCACGATCAATTCGAACGCCTGCGCAGCGACGGCAAATACGGAACCATCCGCGACACGATCATCGAGCGCGACACCCGCCTGGAAGGCACCCGGAACCCCATGCTCAAACCGTTCGGCAGCAGCTCTGAAGCACGGCAGTACAGCGGGCGCGCAGTCGACGAGCCGTGGACGTGTCCGTTTCATGCGCGCTGAAATCGCCCCGCGCTCTGGCATCGCCTTCGAACTGATGGCCGGCCAGCGGCTACGCGTCATCGATCCCCGAGGCGAGCAGGTCGCCGACCTGATCGCGTTCAACCGCGATGACACGCAGGAGTCCCTGTCCTCGGGGCGCACGCTGGATTACGCATCCAGGCTTTTCCTGACCACCGGCGACCTGCTGTATTCCAACCGCAGCAGACCGATGTTCCGGATCGGCGAGGACCGCGTGCGGCGCCATGACTTTCTGCTGACGCCCTGCTCCGCGGACACCTTTCGCATCCTCTATGGCCATGAACATCCGCACCGCGGCTGCCACGGCAACCTGGCAGAGGCGCTTGCGCCTTACGGCATCGCATCCGACCAGATCCCGGTCACCTTCAATGTCTTCATGAATGTCGATGTCAACGGGGAAACCGGCGAACTCGCGGTCAGGCCGCCCCGCAGCAAGGCGGGCGACTACGTGGACTTTGTTGCGCAGATGGGCCTGATTGTCGGCCTGACGGCGTGCTCCGCCGAGCAGTCCAACAACTACAGTTTCAAGCCCATCGACTACGAGGTGTTCGACGCCTGATTGCCCGAGGTGTGAGGAACGTCCCGCCTGTCCCGGATCAGACTTCAGTTTCATCTTCGCCAGCGTTTCTTGCCCTTGATCACGGCGAGCGCGGCAGATTCACGGAAACAGCCACCACTGCAGGTTCAATCCAGTGCCTCGACCTCGTAACTGTCACAGGCGCTGAGGTCTGAACGGCCGCCCTGTGATTGCCGAGTGATCTCACGCAGGGCGGTACGCAGGCCCTCCTCCAGTACCGGATGGTAGAACGGCATGGCCAGCAGATCATAGGCGGTCAGTCCGCGATGAATGGCCAGTGCGAGCAGATGGGCCAGGTGCTCGGCAGCAGGCGCGCACATTTCAGCACCGAGAATGCGGGCGTCGTCTCGTGCGGCATAGATACGTAGCACACCCTTGTTGCGCTGTGCAGTCAGCGCGCGCCCTTGCGAGGCGAAATCGACGCTGCCGATCAGACATTGGTCTGTGTCTACATCGGCGAAGCGCTGGCCGATCGCAGCGATGCCGGGGTCTGAGAACACGATGGCCAGGGGCGTACGGCGCTGAAAGCAGGACGGCGCGTCGGCCACTGCATTGACGCCGGCGATGTAACCCTCGTCGGCCGCCTCGTGTAAGAGACTGGCATCTGCGTTGGCGTCTCCGGCGATGAACACCGGCAGATCGGCGATCTGCATGGTGCTGCGATCGAAAGGCGGCAGGCCGCGCTCGTCGAGCGTCACGCCGAGGGCCTCGAGGCCCAGATCATCAAGATTCGGCTTGCGCCCGATGGCCACGAGCACGCGATCGACTTCGATAACGACCGGGCCGGCCTGTACGCGCACGCCGCTTGCGGTGCCGGACAACTCGACTTCGTGTCCGGTGTGGATGGCAAATTCTTCATTCAGGGATTGGCGCGCGATTTCGCCCACGGCCGGGTCGGAAATCCCGGCGAGTCCGTAGCTACTGTTAAATGCGTGCACTTCCACCCCGAGGCGCGAGAGGGCCTGAGCCATTTCGATCCCGATGGCGCCAAGGCCGATCACCGCCATGCGGGCAGGCAGCGTTTCCTGGTCGAAGAAGGTATCAGTGGTTAGCAGGCGATCCCCGAGCGCCTGCCACGGCTGCGGCACGACCGGGCTCGAACCGGTGGCAATGACGATGCTGCGGGCGTGGAACACTTGATCGCCCACCACCACTTCGTTGGGGCCGAGCAGGCGTGCCCGGCCTGCAATACTGCGCTCCCCTAGCGCCTCGGTCAATTTGAGCACCCCGCCGACAAAACGGTCGCGCAGCGCACGCACGCGCTGCATGACTGCCGGGATGTCGATGCTCAGGCGCTCGCTGCCACGAATTCCGAACGCCTCCGCCTTTTTGCGCGCATGAAACGCGTTGGCAGCCTCGATCAGCGCCTTGGACGGCATGCAGCCCATCCGGGCGCAGGTTGTGCCATAGGGGCCGTCGTTGATCAGGACGAAGTTGTCGGTTTTCTTTTCGACCTGCCGTACGGCAGCCAGTCCGGCCGAACCCGCGCCGATGACGATGACGTCGAGTTTCCTGGTCATGCCGGTCTCATTTTTCAATGGTCGAACTTCTTGTCGGTGAACAGCCAGTCGCGCAATTCCTTGTCGAATACCGGGTCGCGACGGCGAATCCATTCCAGCACCATCGCGGCGTGCTCTTTCTCCTCGTCCGCGTTGTGCTGGAGAATCGACTTGAGTTCTTCGTCTTTGCAGGCATCGACGCGCTGGTTGTACCAATTCACCGCTTCCAGTTCCTCCATCAGCGACACAATCGCTCGATGCATGTCGCGGGTCTGATCGGAAAGCTCGTTGACGGGTTCGTGATAGCCTTCGTTTGCCATATTTTTTACTCCTTTTGATCAGTTTGGAACCCGGCAAAGCCGCGATCACAATAGGTGGTCGCCGGCCCATGACAGGTGGGTGGTGTGTCGCAGAAACGCTCAAGCCCAACGAAGAATTGCAGCGATCGGACTCAGCTCGGGCGGAGCTTGCTCGTGCTTACGAAAGACTAGAACATCGCCTCCATGTTCCATGACGCGCGCCGTTACGTCATCGAGCAGGTCATAGGTGGCCGCGCTGCGACGCTCCGAAAGCTGAAGACCACCATCTGAGTCGATGACCCCGTACTGGACGGCGTCGGCATCGACCAGCAGACTGGCGACCTGCCCTCGACTTGCAAGGCGGGCAATGCTTGCCAAGTCGTTAATCGCCCTGTTGTCATTCTTGTACTGCTCGTAGCGAGCGGCCCATTCGTCAATTCGAGCCTGGCGCAGGTCACGCACCAAGGGCACGACCGATTGGCGCAGGTCTTCAACAGGCAGGTTTTCCACACTGCCTTCGACCGATGCGGTAGCCAGGAGGTCGTAGTGATTGAGGCTGCGATAAATGGCCTGGAGCTCCGATGTGCTGGCCAGCAACAATGGCACGCCGCTGCCACGGACCACCGCGCGCACAGAGGCTTCGACGGCACGGATGAACTGCGTCTGCAGGACCTTGTGGCCTTCGTCGCCAGAAAGTTTGCCTGACGGCGCGCGGTCACGCTGCAAGGTCCTGCCCGTTGCATTGCTGAAATCCTTTGGCATATCGGGAACAGGATGATCAACCAGCTCCTGCGAAGGTGTGAATTCATACAGGTTGACCGACTTCTGCGATATGGCGAGCACCCATGCCGATTGCGGACGCAGTGTCGGAACCAGGGGCTTGAGGTGGAAACGGTCACTGACTTCGGCGGCCTCCTCAACGCTGTAGGCCAGCCGGTAGGTACGAATGCGGTCTGGGGTCAGCAACACGCCAAGTCCGTATGCCTGGCGGTTCCAGAACTCGTCGTCGTCCTGCAACTGTTCGAGCATGTCTGCCATGGACCGGACCGCCTTGGTGTCGGCGATCGACTCAACTTGTTCCAGCGCCTGTTTTCCGAGATT
>JBPPMF010000175.1:0-35911 GCA_051305915.1 Thiobacillus sp.
ACGACACCATTCAATTCATCGTGGAAACCGTCGGCGCCTGGGGCTACACCGGGATTTTCCTGATGATGGCGCTGGAATCGAGCTTCTTTCCCTTCCCCAGCGAAGTGGTGATGATTCCCGCCGGTTACCTCGCCTACAAGGGCGAGATGAACCTGGCGCTGGCTATCCTGTCGGGTATCGGCGGCAGCCTGGCCGGGGCGCTGTTCAATTACTGGCTGGCGCTGAGGCTCGGCCGGCCGTTCCTGCTGCGCTACGGCAAATACGTGCTGTTCAAGGAACATTCGCTGCAGCGCATGGAGGACTTCTTCGCGCGCCACGGCCACATTTCGACTTTTACCGGGCGGCTGATTCCGGCAGTGCGTCAATACATCTCGCTGCCAGCCGGTCTCTCGCGCATGAACCTCGCCGTGTTCAGCTTTTACACCAGCCTCGGCGCCGGCATCTGGGTCACCATCCTCGCCGTGCTCGGCTACAGCCTCGGCCACAACGAAGCAGCCCTCCGCGACAACCTGAAGCTGATCACGCTGATCACACTGGGCGCGGTCGCGTTCATCATCCTGCTCTACGTGCGCATCAAGCTGAAGAAAAAAATCATTCGCTGACCGCGTCTTGAATAGGTGCGGCGTGCCCGGGATGGGACGCCGCACGGCAAAACGAATCTCTGTGGCTCTGACCCATGCAGGACCGCGCTCATGGGAATATCCACGAGCGCGGTCTGCCCATCACGACTTGCGCGTGGCGATCAGGCTGGCGATGACGCTGGAGCCAATCAGCACGGCGATGACCACCAGCGAAACCACTACCGGCAGATGGACCCAGGGCGCGATCAGCATCTTGGTGCCGATGAAGGTGAGCACCATCGCGAGGCCGTATTTCAGCAGGTGGAAACGGTCCGCCACGTCGGCCAGCAGGAAATACAGCGCCCGCAGGCCCAGGATGGCAAAAATGTTGGACGTGAAAACGATGAACGGGTCGGTGGTGATGGCGAAAATGGCCGGGATGGAATCCACTGCGAACACCACGTCGGACACCTCGATCAGAATCAGCACCAGGAATAGCGGCGTAAAATAGCGCACGCCGTCCTTCACCACGGTAAATTTCTCGCCGTGATAATCCTCGCTGATTCGCAGATGCCGGCGCGCGAGCCTGAGCACCGGGTTCTTTTCCAGGTCCGGTTTTTTCTCTGCCATGACCAGCATGCGGATGCCGGTAACGACCAGAAATACGCCGAAAATATAGAGCACCCAGCTGAATTCGCGCACCACCCAGGCGCCGGCCAGGATCATGATGGCGCGCAGAACGATGGCACCGAGCACGCCATAGATCAGCACACGGCGCTGGTACTCGGGCGCAACGTGAAATGAAGTGAAGATGAGCAGGAAGACGAATACGTTGTCCACCGACAGCGATTTCTCGATCAGGTAGCCGGTCAGAAATTCCAGCGCCTTCTGGTCGGCAAGCTCCGGACCAAGCGTACCGTTAAGATGCCACCACAAGCCGGCGTTGAACAGGAGCGCCAGGCTGATCCAGACGCCCGACCAGGCCGCCGCTTCCTTGACGCTGACCTTGTGCACCTTGCGACCACCAAAAACAAACAGATCGAGTGCCAGCATGACCAGCACGAAAGCGATGAAGGCGCCCCACATCCAGGGTTCGCCAATGGATATTGCACTATGGGTGCTTGTGTCTTGCATTGACATCCCTCGCCTTTGTCGCGTTGCCTGTCAGGGCGCCGAAACGGTCACACTGCTCTACGCCCCTGAGGGGGCCTACGGATCTTTTGGGTATGCGCCATCACGGAAAGAAACCATACCAGCGGGTTATGTGGGCACGGTCCGGCACAGATCTCGGCCTGAACCCGACCAGGGCGGCGATGATACCGTAAATCCGCAAGGCGCAGTCCAGCCCAGGCTGGTGGCGGTGAGGTTTGAACTTTGCTGCAGCATTGGGGCGGTAGTCACTGTGGTTTTCAGCTTATCAAAATGCAGCTTCCACCATGAGCCGCTTCATTTCCGTCACCGCCTCTTTCCAGCCCACGAACAGCGCCTGCGCGACGATGGCATGGCCGATGTTGAGTTCATGGATGCCCGACAGTGCCGCAATCGGCTGCACGTTGTGATAAGTCAGGCCGTGGCCGGCGTTCACCGTCAAACCCATGCTGCAGGCATAGGCCACTGCCTTGCGGATGCGCTCGAATTCAACGTAGCGCGCAGCATCGGTTTCGGCATCGGCATAGGCGCCGGTGTGGATTTCGACCACCGGCGCGCCAGCCGCGTGCGCCGCATCGATCTGGGTAAAGTCGGGGTCGATGAAGAGCGAGACGCGAATGCCGGCGTCGGCGAGGCGCTTACAGGCATCGGTGATTTTCGGCAGCTGGCCGGCGACGTCGAGGCCGCCTTCGGTGGTGAGCTCCTCGCGCTTTTCCGGCACCAGGCAGACGTCCTGCGGCCGCGTGGCGATGGCGATATCCAGCATTTCCCCAGTCACAGCCATTTCCAGATTCATCTTGGTTTTCAGCACCTGACGCAGGATCGCGACGTCGGCATCCTGAATGTGACGGCGATCTTCACGCAAATGCAGGGTGATCGAGTCGGCGCCAGCGGTTTCCGCCATCAGCGCGGCCTCGACCGGGCTGGGATAGCGGGTCTTGCGCGCCTGACGCAGGGTGGCGATGTGGTCGATGTTGACGCCGAGGTAGATGCTCATGGATTCAGCTGGGGTAGATTGGGTTTGGCGGATTCAATTCTGTGAGTTCGCGTAACAGCTGGCGAGTATAAAGCGGCTTCGCGCCCAGGGTATGGTTGATCAGGGTGCGCATCAGGGCCTTGGCCTCGGCCAGCGTCGTTGGCTGCTCAAAGCAGCCGGCAGCCAGGTCGATCAAGGTCTGCCCCGAGACCGGGCAGCCGGGCTGCCCGCTTGCCCGCATCGCGCCGCGTTCGGGCTGGTAGACGTAGCGCAGGCCCGCCTCGACCGGGGCGCCGTTGTCGGCATCGATATCGAAGGTCGCGCCGTAGCCGATCTCGGACAGCAAATTCTTCTCAAAGCGGCGCAGGATTCGCTCGTAATCGATGGTGGATGACTCGCCCGCCAATTGATCGAGGGTGCCGACATAACCGTCGTACAGCGCCTCGTGTGCATCGCCGCGCGCCAGCAGTCGCAGCATCAGTTCGTTGAGATAAAACCCGCACATCAGCGCGCGTCCCTGCGGGGCGATCAGGCCGCCCTGCCATTCGGCAGCGTGCAGGGTTTTCAGTTCGGACTTGCCAAACCACGACAGCAACAGCGGGGTGAACGGCTGCATCAGCCCGCGCAGGGCCGAAGCGGGGCGCCGCGCCCCGCGCGCGATCAGCGCCATGCGGCCATGACTGCGGGTGAACACCTCCGCCACCACGCTGGTTTCCTTGAAGGGATAGGTGTGGAGGATGAAACCGGGTTCGTTGTTGATGCGGGCGTCGGGCATGCTTTTTTATCCGCGAAGACCCTGAAGGGCATAAAGGACGCGAAGGGACGCGAAGATAAAAACGTTTGAAATACAGAAGCGCTCCATGCGCAAAGCATTCATATTTGTGACTTTGATTTTCTTCGTGCCTCTTCGAGCCCTTCGCGGATAAAGCCTTTCAATCCAGCCCCAGCGACTTCAGCATGCGCACGTCGTCGGCCCAGCCACCCTTCACTTTCACCCAGACCTCCAGATACACCTTGCTGTCGAACGCACGCTCCATATCGAGGCGCGCTTGGGTGGAGATGGTCTTGAGCTTTTCGCCCCCCTTGCCGATAAGGATGGGCTTGTGGCTGTCACGGTCGACCAGGATGGTGGCGAAGATGCGCCGCAGGTTGCCTTCTTCTTCAAACTTGTCGATGGTCACTGCCACGGCATAAGGGATTTCCTCGCCGCACAGGCGGAACACCTTCTCGCGGATGAGTTCGGCGGCCAGTTGGCGCTCGGTCTGGTCGGTGACGTCGTCTTCTTCAAACAAGGGCGCGTTTTCCGGCAGATGGATTTGCAGGGTTTTCAGCAGCTCTTCGAGGTTGTTGCTCTGTTTGGCCGACACCGGAACGATCTCGGTAAACGCGTGCGCAGCCGCCACTTCCTTCAAATACGCCATCAGTTCGGCACGATCCTTGACCTGGTCGATCTTGTTCACCACCAGGATCAGCGGGCGATCCTTGGGCAGCAAGGCCATCACCTGGCGATCCTCATTCTTTAAGCGACCCGCCTCCACCAGCATCATCACCACGTCGGTATCCGACAGCGTCTCGCGCACGCGCTTGTTCATTGCACGGTTCATGGTGCCGGCATAGCGCGTCTGGAATCCCGGGGTATCGACGAACACGAACTGCGCCTCGGCGGTCGTGTGGATGCCCATCACCCGGTGGCGCGTGGTTTGCGCCTTGCGCGAGGTGATGCTGACCTTTTGCCCGACGATACGGTTGAGCAGCGTCGACTTGCCGACGTTGGGACGCCCGACGATGGCGATAAGACCACACTTGAATTCACTCATTTACGCTGTTCGCTCTTTTTTGTCACATATTCGGATTGCAGTGCGGCGCACGCCAGGCGTGCCGCCTCCTGTTCGGCTGCGCGGCGGCTTTTGCCGACGCCGCGCGTGCTGAGCACAGGCCTGGCCAGCACGCATTCGACGGTAAAACTCTGGTCGTGTGCCTCGCCCTGGGTATCGACCAGCCGATAATCCGGCAACGGCAGACGGCGCGACTGCAAGATTTCCTGCAACTGGGTCTTGGCGTCCTTGCCCGATGCTTTGGGATCGATCTGCGCCACCAGTGGGTCGAACAGACCACGCACCACGCGCTGTGCCGCGTCGAACCCGGCCTCGAGGAACACCGCGCCAAACAGCGACTCGAGCGCGTCGGCCAGAATCGAGGGGCGACGGAAGCCACCGCTTTTGAGTTCGCCCTCGCCCAGACGCAGGCTATCGCCCAGCCTCAGGGTCGCCGCAATCTCGGCCAGGGTTTCCTGCCGCACCAGGTTGGCGCGCAAACGCGACAGGCTGCCTTCCGGCAAATCGGGAAATGCATCATAGAGCGCGCGGGCAACCGAGCAGTTCAGCACCGAATCGCCAAGAAACTCGAGCCGCTCGTTGTTCACCGACCCGTAGCTACGATGGGTCAATGCCTGGGTCAGCAGGTCGGCGGAAACAAAGGTATAGCCCAGCGCCTGTTGCAGACGCTGATTCAGCAAGGCGCTATTCAATCTGGGCAGGCGCGGCGTTGGGGTCGGTACTGGCGCTGAAATCGACCACCAGACTGGCATTGCCGACAAGCTTGGTGCGGAATTCGTAGTCGGCAGAAATGACCGGGACGCCACCGCGACGGTCGATGCTGAGGTCTTCTGGCTTGACCACGGTGACATAGCCTACATTGGCGCGGCGCGTAAAATCGCTGCGAATCTCGGCATTGCTTTTCGATCGCAGATCAGACTCCTGACCCATAGTGGCGAGAATTTTTTTCACCGAGAAAAATTCGATATAAGCCGGCACCAGTTTCATCGCCAGCATCGCCACAGCGACCAGCACAGCGGCAACAAACAGAAAACCGAACATGCTGAGGCCGTGTTGCCGCCTTTTCAGACCAGATGCGTGCTGCATGATGTCTCCTTATTATCGAATGGTGGTGCCGATGCGGCCAAAATCACCAAAGTTCATCCAGATGAAAAAGGCCTTGCCGACGATGTTCTCGTCCGGGACAAAACCCCAGTAGCGGCTGTCGTTGCTGGCGTCGCGGTTGTCGCCCATCATGAAATATTGACCCTCCGGCACCTTGCAGGCAAAGCCTTCGCCCTCGGCATTGTAGGAGCAGTTTTCACGATAGGGGAAGTCCACCACCTGCGACGGAAAAACGGCAGGCTTGCCCGGCTCGGCCATCATGCTGTGGCCCACGCCATTGAGATGTTCCTGATACACCATGGCGGTGATGTAATTGAGACCGTTGCCGACATAGCTGTAGGTGCTGGTATTGGCGGTCCGTACCGGCTGGCCGTTGATGCTCAGCTGCTTGTCACGGTATTCGACCACGTCGCCCGGCACGCCGATCACGCGCTTGATGTAATCGAGACCGGGATCGGCCGGGTAGCGAAACACCATGACATCGCCGCGCTCGGGATTGTTCAGCTCGACCACTTTCTTGTTGATCACCGGCAGGCGGATGCCGTAGGTGAATTTGTTGACCAGGATGAAGTCGCCGATCAGCAGCGTTGGCATCATTGAGCCGGACGGAATCTTGAATGGTTCCACCAAAAACGAGCGCAGGCCGAAGACGATCAGGATGACCGGGAAGAAGCTCTTGGCATATTCGACCAGCAGCGGCTCCCGGGCGTCCTTGTCGCGGCCACGCTTGAGCAGCAGCGCGTCGAGTAGCCAGATGCCGCCAGTGACGGCCAGCGCGATGAAGAGAATGAGGGCGAAATTCATGTTTACTTGTCCGAGACCTGGAGGATGGCGAGAAAGGCTTCCTGCGGGATTTCAACGTTGCCAACCTGCTTCATGCGACGTTTGCCGGCTTTCTGCTTTTCCAGCAGCTTCTTCTTGCGCGAAATATCGCCACCGTAGCACTTGGCAAGCACGTTCTTGCGCAGCGCCTTGACGTTCTCGCGTGCAATGATGTTGGCGCCGATCGCCGCCTGTACTGCGACATCGAACATCTGGCGCGGAATCATCTCGCGCATTTTTGAAGCCAGTTCGCGACCACGATATACGCTGGTGGCACGATGCACGATGAGCGACAGTGCGTCGACCTTTTCGTTGTTGACCAGGATGTCGAGCTTGACCAGATCGCCCGCGCGATACTCCTTGAATTCGTAGTCGAGCGAAGCGTAACCACGGCTGGTCGATTTCAGCTTGTCGAAAAAGTCCATCACCACTTCGTTCATCGGCAGGTCGTAACGCAGCATCACCTGTCTGCCGTGGTACTGCATGTCGATCTGCATGCCGCGCTTCTGATTGCACAGGGTGATGACGTTGCCGACAAATTCCTCCGGCACGAAAATCGTCGCGGTAATGATGGGCTCGCGGATTTCCTCGATCTTCGACAGTTCGGGCAGCTTGAACGGGTTCTCGACGTTGAGCAGGGTGCCGTCCTTCATCAGCACTTCGTACACCACCGTCGGCGCGGTGGTGATGAGGTCCATGTTGTATTCGCGTTCCAGCCGCTCCTGCACGATGTCCATGTGCAGCAGGCCGAGGAAGCCACAACGGAAGCCAAATCCTAAAGCCTGGCTGACTTCAGGTTCGAACTGCAGCGCCGCGTCGTTGAGTTGCAGCTTGGTCAGCGCATCGCGCAATGCTTCGAAGTCATGCGACTCGATCGGATAAAGTCCGGCGAAGACCTGCGACTGCACCTTTTTAAAACCGGGCAGCGCCTCGCTGGCCGGCCGATCAAGCAGCGTGATGGTGTCGCCTACCTGGGCCGACTTGAGTTCCTTGATGCCGGCAATGACGAAACCCACCTCGCCGGCCGAAAGCTGCGGCCGGTCGATCGACTTCGGCGTGAACACGCCGACGTGCTCGGTCAGGTGTTGCGCGCCGGAGGCCATGAAGCGGATCTTGTCCTTGGGGCGCAGCACGCCGTCGACCACGCGCACCAACATCACCACGCCGACATAGTTGTCGAACCACGAATCGATGATCAGCGCCTTCAGCGGCGCGCTCTCGTCGCCGCGCGGCGCCGGCACCTGCTTTACCACCACTTCGAGAATCTCGGCAATGCCGATGCCGGTCTTGGCCGAAGCACGCACCGCTTCGCTCGCATCGAGGCCGACGATGTCTTCGATCTCCTCCGCCACGCGGTCGGCATCGGCGGCCGGCAGGTCGATCTTGTTCAGCACGGGAATGACTTCCACACCGAGGTCGATCGCGGTGTAGCAGTTGGCCACGGTCTGCGCCTCCACCCCCTGCGAAGCGTCGACCACCAGCAACGCGCCTTCGCAGGCGGACAGCGAGCGGCTCACTTCGTAGGAAAAGTCGACGTGACCGGGCGTGTCGATCAGGTTCAGGCGATAAATCTGGCCGTCCTGCGCCTTGTAGGTGAGCGCGGCCGTCTGCGCCTTGATGGTGATGCCGCGTTCCTTTTCCAGATCCATCGAATCGAGCACCTGCGCCTCCATTTCGCGCTCGGACAGGCCGCCGCAAAACTGGATCAGACGGTCTGCCAGCGTGGATTTGCCGTGGTCGATGTGGGCGATGATGGAAAAATTGCGGATCAGGTTCTGGGACACAACAAAACGGGCACGCTTCCGTGCCCGGTCAGGGATTCGATAAGACCTCGGATTTTAACGGATTTCAGGGGTTGAGGCGCAGCCATTCCCGAAACGCGGACAGATTCAGCTGATGGCGGCAAATCTCGGTATCAGCGTCGAACAGCAGGGGTACGTCCCAGCCATATTTCGCCTTGAGCGAGGGGGCCGCATCGACGTCAACCTCAACCAGGCTGTGGCCCGCTCCCGTGATCAGCGCACGGACCTCTGCCGCCATGTCCTCACACAACGGGCAAGCTGCCCGCGTAAACAGCGTGAGCGCCCTACTCACCCGAAATCTTCAACGGGATATACAGCGAAGTCTCACCGCGTCGCACCAGGATTGCCGCGCTCTTGCCGGCCGGCACCGCCGCAATCGCCTTGCGGAAAGCTTCCACTGTGGAAACCTTGTTGTTGTTCACTGCCAGGAGGATATCGTCCGCGCGCATACCCGCGCGCGCCGCGTCCCCCGTGGCTTCTTCAACCAGCAAGCCATGATCCAGATCGCGCGCGTAGCGTTGCTCATCGCTCAACTCCGACAGGGCCAACCCGCCGCGCGAGAAGGCTTTGCGGCCCTTGTCCGTCTGCTGGCTTTCAGCCGGCAACTCGCCCAGCACCACGTTGAGGCGCTGGACCTTGCCTTTGCGCCAGACTTCCAGCGGAATGCTGGTGCCGGGTTTGGACAGCCCCACTATCCGCGGCAGGTCGCTGGAACTCTCCACCGCCTTGCCATTGAAGGTCTGGATGACATCGGATGCCTGCAAGCCCGCCTTGCGCGCTGGGCCGTCTTCCTGCACCTGCGCCACCAGCGCGCCGCGCGGACGATCCAGCCCGAACGATTCAGCGAGCTCAGCGGTGACTTCCTGTATCACCACCCCCAGCCAGCCGCGCGAGACTTTGCCGCCGCTTTTCAGCTGGTCAGCCACTTCCATCACCACATCGATCGGGGTGGCGAACGAAACCCCCTGGTAGCCCCCGCTGCGGCTGTAGATTTGCGAGTTCATGCCAACCACCTCGCCGCGCATGTTGAAAAGCGGCCCACCCGAGTTGCCGGGATTGATCGGCACGTCGGTCTGGATGTAGGGCACATAACTTTCCGCCGGTAGCGAGCGGCCCTTGGCGGAGACGATGCCCGCAGTCACCGAATTCTCGAAACCGAACGGCGAGCCGATGGCCGCGACCGCTTCGCCCACACGAAGCCTGGTGGGATCGCCCAGCCTGACCGCAGGCAGGTTGTCGGCGGTGATCTTGATGACGGCCACATCGGTGCGATTATCGGTGCCGACCACCTTGGCCGTGAACGTGCGCTTGTCGATAAGTTTGACCACCACTTCGTCCGCATCCTTGACCACGTGTGCATTGGTCAGAATATAACCATCGCTGCTGACGATAAATCCCGACCCGGCGCCGCGCGCGGGAATCTCCTGCATCGGCCCGCGTCCGCCCGATCCGCCAGGCGGCGGGAAGAAGCGGCGGAAGAACTCCTGCATCTCCTCCTCGTCGGGAATGGCGAACGGGAAGCCTTCCACATTGCGCTTCACCAGTTTGGTGGTGCTGATGTTGACCACCGCCGGGCCGTGTTTCTCGACCAGATCGGCCACGTCCACGACATCCTTTGCAGACACCGGTGCTGACACGGCAAACACCATCGCTGTCGCTGCCAAAGCTGCTCTCATCATGATTTTCCTTCCTTCACGCGAAACAGATTGTTGTCTTCACGTCTCAAAACGACCGGCCGTGCCGCGCGTCCACCACGCGCGACCAGCCAACCCACCAGGCCACCCACCAACATACCCACAAGTGCGGCGCCATCGCCGGGCTGGATTGCCTGTGCCAGCAAAGCGCCAGCCAGCATCAGACCCAACGGCAAGCCATAGACCCGCAATGCGCTATTCAGCACGCTGCCATTGGCAATGCCGACCACGATGCGGTCGCCCGGAGACAGCGACAAATCGCAGTCGACCAGGAAAAGCCGCGATTTACGCTGGAACAGTTCGGCGATGCGGCGCGATGCGCAGCCTTGCCCACCACAGGTGCCGCAACCCGACGGTTCGACCGCACGCACCCAGATACCGTCCGATGCGGTTTTGATGACTTCGGCGGTTTGTTCCAGCATGGCGGTGCTTACTTTCTTTTCACCGAATTGCCGGTTTCAATCAAAGCCGCGTTCGGCACTTCACCCAGGGTCGTCACGCTGTAGCCGTCGACCTCACGTGCATAGACGCCGATTGCGCCTTCGGCCGACAGCCCACGCAGGCGTTGCATCTTGGGATCAACCGGCTCGACGAACATCGACAGTACGCTCAGCCCGTCCGAAAACACCAGATGGGTGACGGGCGCCTGTTTACCTGGCAGTGAACGCACCGCCTGCTGTACTTGTTCAAAACCCGGGGGCGGCGTCACGTTCCAGGGCATCTCGGCCGGTTGATCGAGGCTGGCTTTCTGGATGCGTTTGCCCGTCATGTCATTGCGGAACAACCGGGCATCGGGCGCCTTGCCGATCTGGATTTCGGAGAATACGAACATCGATACCACGCTGCCATTCTCGTTCACGATGCGCGACTTGAGCGGCAGCCCGGTTTGTTTGTCCAGCCACAGATTGTAGCTATGGCGATAACCGTCGCGTGGCTCCAGCGTCAACACCTGGCAAGCACGCCCGGCCACGCGCTCGGTTCCGCCGAGTTTTACCTCATAATAATCGAGCAGGCTCGCGGGCTGTGCGGGCAACAAGGCCGGGAAGAAACGGCGCTGCGCATTGCGCTCCAGCCGCACATGCTTGCCATCCGGCAAGTGGCAATAGACGTCGTTGTTGATACGTAGAAACTGGCGCGGCATGTCGTCCATGACCTCGACTTTTTCCAGTTCGCCGCTCGCATCGGTGCGATGCAGCACGCGCATCACTTTGACATGCTCGCCATGGTGATACACATAAACGCCACTAAAGTTCTGCTGCTTGGCCGCGGCTGCGGCACGGTTAAGCCACTCCAGCGCAGTGTCGGCCCGCGCCAAGCCAGACAGCAACATCAGCCCGGCAACACACAATGTCCACCAACACTGATGCAAACGCAAAACAGCGGACCCCTGCATCAACGCGGCTCCACCGCAACTGCCATCGCGTGCTGGTAGGGCGACACTACCGCCATTGGGGCGAATTCCTGGTGCGCCACCAAATAAGGAGCAAAGCCGACGTCATCACGCACCGCCTCCTGCGCCAGCGCAGCCTGCTGAAAACCGGGCGCTACCGCCATCGGCGCGGTGGTTGGCGCTTCCGACATCAAGCCGGTGAGTGAAACAACACCCCATACCGCGAGCGAGGCAAACGACGCCACAGCCACCCGTTGCGGCCACACGCTAGGGCGCGGTGCCAGCACAGTCGGCTCTGCTGCCAGTTGCGCCGAAAAGCGCGCCATAAAATCGTCCTGCGCCGGTGCCACGCCACGCATCAGGTCGCCAATAAGATGATATTCAGACCAGTTTTGTCGCAAGGCATCGTCGCGTTTCAGTGCCGCGATGCAAGCGTCGGTTTCGGCGTGTGCTGCTTCACCATCAAGCGCAGCAGACAACATCAATTGCCACTCGTTATCGTCCTGTTCGGCCGAGGAAAGCGTATGGGGTTTGCGAAGAGCTGACATGGTTACCACCTTTTATCCAGACTGGTGCCCAGCATCGGGCGTATCTTTACTGCGATGGCCTCACGCGCACGAAAAATTCGCGAGCGCACGGTGCCGATTGGACATTCCATCATCTGTGCGATTTCCTCATAACTCATGCCTTCGATCTCACGCAACGTGATGGCCGTCCTCAATTCCTCAGGCAGCGCGTCAACTGCCTCATTCACTGCTTGGGCGATCTGCTTGGTCTGAAGTTCCGCATCCGGCGTTGCGATATCACGCAACAAATCGCCTTCCGCGTAATTCTCTGCATCTTCCGCCTGCACATCGCTCGACACCGGCTGGCGCTTGTGCGCCACCAGATAGTTTTTGGCGGTATTGACAGCGATGCGGTACAGCCATGTGTAAAACGCACTCTCGCCACGAAAGCCCGGCAACGCGCGATAGGCCTTGATAAAAGCTTCCTGCGTAATATCTTCCACCTCTGCCGAGTCACGCACCATGCGCGACAACAACCGCCCAAGCTTGCGGTGATACTTGATCACCAATAGCTCGAAAGCGCGTTTATCGCCTTGCTGGGCACGTTCAACCAGCACCTGATCCAGTTCGCGGTCCGACATATCTCCCTACTTCTTTATGCTTATTGTTGAAAGTATACGTGACCGCATCTTTCGCAACATGTGAGCAGGCCCAATCAAAAAAGTTCACTCCACCGATTCGGCGGCGGGGGTTATTCTGACACCTGCTATCATCGTCCGCCATCATGCACAGACACGACGTCCTCATCCTCGGCAGCGGCCTCGCGGCGCTGACCACCGCGCTCAGGCTTGCCGACCAGCGCCGCGTTGCCATTGTCACCAAACGCCAGATGGTTGATGGCGCCAGCGACTGGGCGCAGGGCGGGATTGCGGCGGCAGTCGACAACGGCGACTCGGTAGAGGCCCACGTGCACGACACCCTGGTCGCCGGCGCCGGCCTATGCGATGAAGGGGTCACCCGGCTGGTGGCCAGCCAGGCGCGCGAGATGATTACCTGGCTGACGCAGAACGGTGTTGCCTTCACCCCCGATCCGCAGGCGCCCGGCGGCCTGCATCTGGCGCGCGAAGGCGGTCACTCCCGGCGCCGCGTGGTGCACGCAGCCGATGCCACCGGCCACGCAGTGCAGGCCAGCCTGCTCGACCGCGTGCGCGCCCACCCCAATATCGACAGCTTCGAGCAGCACGTCGCCATCGACCTCATCACCGGCAAGCGCGCCGGCGGGCAGGAGCGGCAGATCCACGGCGCCTATGCACTGAACAAGGGCACCGGCGAAGTCGAGACCTTTGCCGCAGGCCACACCGTGCTGGCCACCGGCGGCGCCGGAAAAGTCTATCTCTACACGTCCAATCCCGACACAGCGACCGGCGACGGCATCGCCATGGCCTGGCGCGCCGGCTGCCGGGTGGCCAACCTGGAGTTCGTGCAGTTCCACCCGACCTGCCTGTACCACCCGCACGCCAAATCCTTCCTCATCAGCGAGGCGGTGCGCGGTGAGGGCGGACACCTGCTGCTACCCGATGGCAGCCGTTTCATGCAGTTCCACGACGAGCGCGCCGAACTGGCGCCACGCGACGTGGTAGCACGGGCGATCGACTTTGAAATGAAGAAACGCGGCATCGACTGCGTGTATCTCGACATCAGCCACAAGCCGGCCGATTTCGTTCGTGAGCATTTCCCCACCATTTACGGTCGCTGCCTTGAACTCGGCATTGACATCACGCGCCAGCCGATCCCGGTGGTGCCGGCTGCGCACTACACCTGCGGCGGCGTGGTCACCGATATCCATGCCCGCACCGACCTCTGCAACCTGCATGCGGTGGGCGAAGTCACCTTCACCGGCCTGCACGGGGCCAACCGGCTGGCGTCGAACTCACTGCTGGAGTGCCTGGTATTCGGCCATGCGGCGGCGGCGGACATTCTGGCCACCCCGCCAGCGCCGGCGCTCAACCTGCCGTTGTGGGACGCGTCGCGTGTCACCGACCCCGACGAAGAGGTGGTGATCTCACACAACTGGGACGAACTACGGCGCTTCATGTGGGACTACGTCGGCATCGTGCGCACCAACAAGCGGCTGACGCGCGCCTCGCACCGCATCCGCCTGCTGCGTGACGAAATCGACGAGTTCTACCGCAACTTCCGCGTCAGCAACGACCTGATCGAACTGCGCAACCTGGTGCAAAGCGCCGACCTCATCATCCGCTCGGCCCAGTTGCGTCAGGAAAGCCGCGGCCTGCACTACAGCCGCGACTATCCCGAGACGCTGCCGATCGCTGGCAACACCGTGCTCAACCCGCGTCCGGGGACGCTGTGTCCGAGCGTGTGCGGCGTGTCCAGCGAAGCGATACCCTGAGACGACGCAAATCGTCAGCGGCTGCGCTGTCGGGCAGCAACGTCATGGTCCGCACCGGCTGGCCGGCCAGCCGGTAGCGCAGCACGATCAGCGCGGTCGACGCGAAACTGTCACCCAGTATCTCGGTATCGCCCCACTCGGCCGTATCGTCCAGGCATTGCAACCGGCCGCCGGCCACAATACGCAGTCTGGCGGTCCGCAGCGTCCGCCGCCAACCCCACCCACTCAAACCAAGCACAATCAGCCCCAGCCCCGCCTGAATTTCGCCCGGCAACGCGGCAAGATAGATGGCAACCAGCGCCAACAGCGCCATGCCCGACAGCAGCACCCCCAACCGGCGTGAGGGTTTGAGTTCAATCTCGCGCATCAGCGTGTACACTTTTGGCCTTCATCGCACCCCTTTTTGAACGGACCCGTATCGTGATCGATTCCTGGAAAACTTTTCTGCAATCTCAAGGCGCAGCAATCGAAGCCGACACCGTGCAGCACTATGGCGACCCCGCCGCCGAACGCGCGGCAGCTGCGGACGGCACCATTGTGGCGGATCTGTCGCAACTCGGCGTCCTCGCCTTTCGCGGCGAGGACACCGCCAGCTTCCTGCAAGGCCAACTGACCAACGACATCCGCGCGCTGCACGCCGACACCGCGCAGTGGAACGGCTACTGCAGCCCCAAGGGACGCCTGCTCGGCAATTTCCTGATGTGGCGGCAAGGCGAGGATTATTGCCTGCAACTGTCGGGGGATATTTTGCCTGGCGTGCTGAAGCGCTTGTCCATGTTCATCCTGCGCGCCAAGGTGCAGGCGCGCGATGCCAGCGACGAAACCGTGCGGCTGGTGGTGGCGGGCCCTCAGGCAGAAGTGGCGGTAAACGCCGCGCTGGGCGCCATGCCGGAAGCCGCGATGCACGCGACCACGGGCGAGGCCGGCCAGATCATCCGCGTCGGCGACGACAAGTTCGTGCTGTCGATTGCGCCTGAACGCGCCGCCGCCGTGTGGCAAACCCTGTGCCAATCCGCCACTCCGGTCGGCGCCCCGGTATGGGACTGGCTGCGGCTCAACGCCGGCATTCCGATGATCGTCGCCGCCACCCAGGAGCAGTTCGTGCCGCAGATGGTCAATCTCGAAGCGATCGGCGGCGTGAGTTTCCAGAAAGGCTGCTACCCCGGCCAGGAAATCGTCGCGCGCAGCCAATACCTGGGAAAACTCAAGCGCCGCATGTTCCTCGCCCATGTGGATGCCGAGGCCGCGCCAGGCGACAGCTTGTACAGCGCTGATATGAACGGCCAGGCCACCGGCACCGTGGTGAACGCCGCCCCGGCACCCAATGGCGGCTTCGACCTCCTGGCCGTTGCGCAGATCGAGAGCGCAAACACGCAAACCCTGCACCTGAAATCCTCTGACGGCGCCACGTTGAGCCTCAAGCCGCTGCCTTACGCGCTGCCCGAATAGGTGAAGTGCGCCTATGTCTATTACCGCATCGATCCCGCGCTCGCGCAGCTTGCCACCGGTCGGGTCGATGCGCTGCTGAGCGCGTTGGCCGCGCATTGCAGCGTACCGCCGCGACGGCTGAGCCGCTGTGACGATGCGGCAACATGGATGGAAATTTACGAAGGAATTGCCGACTATGCGGCGTTTACTGCGGCCTTGAACGCTGCCACGCTCGGCGCGGGTTGCGCGGCATTCACCCTGGGCGAACGCCACCTGGAGTGTTTCGCCTCATCCGTTCAGACAGCCCCTGGATCGGCCGTTTCACCCTAATCCCTGGAACTGAATTGCCTGCGTTTTCAGGCCACTTCTGCCACCGGAACGCGTGCCGCAAGGGCGCACAGCAGTTCATAACTGGTGGTGCCGGCAGCCGCGGCCACCGTGTCCACCGGCAGACCCTCTCCCCACAGCACCACCGGGGTGCCGATACGCGCGTCCTCACATTCGCTCAAATCGACGCACAACATGTCCATCGACACTCGCCCCAGTGTTCGGCTCAGGCGACCATCGACCAGAACCGGGGTGCCCGTCAATGCCTGACGCGGATAGCCGTCGGCATAACCACAGGCCACCACCCCCACCCGCATCGCGCGTTCGGCGCGAAACAACTGGCCGTAACCCACCCCTTGGCCCGGCGGTAAGGTGCGCACACTGATGATTTCCGATTGCAGCGTCATCGCCGGCCTCAGCCCCAACTGCTGGGCCGGCACATCGGCAAAAGGCGACGCGCCATACAGCATGATGCCGGGGCGTGCCCATGCGCCGAGCGTCTCCGGATAGCGCAACAGCGCCGCCGAATTGGCGCTGCTCCAGGGCAGACCGTGCTCCGTCATTTCCCGCAAGAATGGCTGCAACTGCCAGTCCACACCCGTGGCTTCATCCGCCTGGGCGTAGTGGGTCATCAAAGTGATGCCGGCCACGCCGGGCAGGCTTTTCGCCCGCGCGACGATGGCAGCATGATCGGCAAGCGGGAACCCCAATCGGTTCATGCCACTATCGAATTTGAGGAATATCTGAATGGGCCGCGCGGGTGGCTGTTGTTGCATCCAGTCGAGATGCGCGGCGTGGTGCAACACCGGCCATAAATCGAGCTCGACGCAGCCGGCGATTTCATCCGCACTGAATATCCCTTCGAGCAGCAGGATCGGCTGCTCCACCCCCATTTGCCGAAGATTGGCGGCCTCTTCCAGGGTCAGCACGGCAAAGCCGTCCGCTGCTGCCAGCGCGCGCCGTGCGCGTGACAATCCATGACCGTAGGCATTGGCCTTGACCACGGCAAACACACGCGAGGCGCCTGCATGACTTCGCGCCACCCTCAGGTTGTGCGCCATCGCGCCAATGGAAATCCGCGCCTGAATGGGCCGCATCGACTTAATAGGAGCCTGGCTGTGCCAGCGTTTCGAAGCGCGTGTATTCACCAATGAAGGCCAGCCGCACTGTGCCGATCGGTCCGTTACGCTGTTTGCTGATGATGATTTCCGCCGTGCCCTTGTCCTGCGTGTCGGGGTTGTAAACCTCGTCACGGTAGATAAACAGGATGACGTCGGCGTCCTGCTCGATGGCACCCGATTCGCGCAGGTCGGACATCACCGGGCGCTTGTTGGGCCGTTGCTCCAGACCACGGTTCAACTGTGACAGCGCGACCACGGGAACCTGCAGTTCTTTCGCCAGACCCTTGAGGGCGCGCGAGATTTCTGAAATTTCGGTAGCACGGTTTTCGCCTGCGCTGCTGGCCGACATCAACTGGATGTAGTCAATGATGATCAGTCCCAACTTGCCGCACTGGCGCATCAGGCGCCGCGCGCGGGCACGCAGTTCCAGCACATTCAACCCCGGCGTTTCATCGATAAAAACGGGGGCTTCGTTGAGCTTGCCCAAGGCATACGTCAGCCGTTGCCAATCGTCCTCGCCCAGCTTGCCGGTACGCAGACGATGCTGGTCGAGTTTGCCGACCGAGCCAATCATCCGCATCACCAACTGGGAACCGCCCATTTCCATGGAAAAAATCGCCACTGGCAAGCCCGTATCGAGCGCAACGTTCTCGCCGATGTTGATCGAAAACGCGGTCTTGCCCATGGACGGGCGCCCGGCAACGATAATCAGATCCCCAGGCTGGAAACCCGAGGTTTTCTGATCGAGGTCGTGAAAGCCAGTGGGGATGCCGGTGACACCGGAATCGTTGTCGCGGTGATACAACTCATCGATGCGCTCGACCACCTCCTTCAGCAGCGGCTTGATTTCAGTGAAGCCTGCCTGCCCACGGCTGCCGGATTCGGCGATCTCGAACACTTTGGCCTCGGCCTCGTCAAGCAACTGCGAGGCGCTGCGGCCGGCCGGCGAATAAGCAGTATCGGCAATTCCGGTCGCCACCTCGGCAAGCCGGCGCATCACCGAGCGCTCACGCACGATTTCCGCATAGCGGCGGATGTTGGCGGCCGATGGCGTGTTACTGGCCAGCGCGACGATATAGGCCAGCCCACCAACGCTTTCGAGTTGCCCCATGGACTGCAGCGATTCGGCCACCGTCACGGCATCGGCCGGACGGTTTTCGGCAATCTGCCGCACGATCGCGCGCAGAATCTGCCGGTGGTCCTGCCGGTAGAAATCGCTTTCCGACACCACGTCGCCGACGCGATCCCACGCGCTGTTGTCCAGCAGCAAGCCCCCCAGCACCGCCTGCTCGGCTTCGAGCGAGTGCGGTGGCAGGCGCATCTGCGCCATTTGGGGATCGGAACTTGCGGAAAACGGATGAATGGCGGCCATGTGGGGATTCTAGTCTTCAGGCCCAGCCCAACCAAGGGATAAGGCTGTGGATAAAGCGTGGACAAGCCTGATTACCCAGAGGGCAGACGTAAAAAAGGGAGCCATCTGGCTCCCTTTTTGGCACATCCGGCGGAACGATTACTCGCCAGCCACCAGCACCGTGATGTTGGCGGTCACGTCGGTGTGCAGCGCCAGCGTCACCGGGTATTCGCCGATGGCCTTGAACGGGCCTTCGGGCAAACGAACTTCCGATTTGGCCACTTCATGACCTTGCGCTTTCAACGCATCGGCGATGTCGGCGTTGGTGATGGAGCCAAACAGGCGGCCATCGACGCCGGCTTTCTGGCTGACCTTCACGCTGCTGCCTTCAAGCTTTTCGGCACGACGTTGCGCATCGGCCAGCTTCTCGGCGGCAACGCGTTCCAGTTCGGCCTTTTGCGCGGCAAACACTTCCATGTTGGCTTGCGTGGCGCGACGCGCACGGCCGGTTGGGATCAGAAAGTTGCGGGCATAGCCGTCTTTCACTTTAACCACGTCACCCAGATCGCCCAGGTTGACGACTTTATCCATCAGAATTATTTGCATGGTCGTCTCCTCAATGCAGATCGGTGTAAGGCATCAGTGCCAGGAAGCGCGCGCGCTTGATCGCGGTGCCCAACTGGCGCTGGTAGTGCGCCTTGGTGCCAGTGATGCGCGCCGGAATGATGCGGCCGTTTTCAGCGATGAATTCCTTCAGCACTTCGATGTCCTTGTAGTCGACTTCAACCACCTTGTCGACGGTGAAGCGACAGAACTTGCGACGCTTGAAGAGACCACGATTGCCGCTGTCGCGACCACCTTTTTTGGCGAACTTGCCGCCGGTTTTACCACCCATGGGACGTGCCATGATTTATTCCTTTTCGATTCGATTCAATATCAGGATCAGTTGCCGGCTGTTCACGCTGCGTCGGTTCAACGCGCCTTCCAGTTTGACCTGCGTTCCGGAGGTCAGTTGAGCCAACTGGCTGGCAAGCGATCCGCTTGCTTGAACTGTCAACTCACATTCCACCTGCCGGGGCTGGGTTGCTACCGTCTGACTGCTGCGGTGATGAATCACTGCTTCGGCAATCGGCACACCCGCCGGACTGTAACGCACAGGATCAACCTGGATGAGGGCGCCGCTAATGACCAGCCTGTTCACTCATTCAACCCGGCACTCACTCAAGCTGCGGCTGGCTGCTCGGCTGCCTCTTCCACCTTGGCGACTTCGGCTTTGGCGCTGTCCAGCATGTCGCGCGACTTCTCTTCCTTCATCATCGGCGAGGCCGTGGTGACGGCGTCATCGCGCTTGATGGTCAGGTGGCGCAGCACGGCATCGTTGAACTTGAAGCCATGTTCGAGTTCTTCCAGGGTTTCCTGGTCGCACTCGATGTTCATCAGCACGTAATGGGCCTTGTGGACCTTCTGGATCGGGTAGGCCATCTGACGGCGGCCCCAGTCTTCCAGGCGGTGAACGCTGCCGCCGCGTGTGGTGATATTGCCTTTGTAGCGTTCGATCATGGCGGGCACCTGCTCGCTCTGATCGGGATGCACGATAAATACGATTTCGTAATGCCGCATCAAGTTTCCTTTCGGTTCAGCCCTCCGCTGCGGTGCGGTAGAGCAAGGTTAAAAAGACCCAAGTCAAAAAAACCGGGGCCAAAAAACAGTCCCCGGCAAACCGGGGACTGAGAATAATACGCTTTTTGCCTGACAAATCAAGCCAGTCAGCGCGCCAAACAGCAGGCTTACATCACGCAATCGACGTAATAGATGGCCTTGCCATCGACCATGTCCTCGACCAGACCGTGCACGTCGGTTTCGAAGCCGGGGAATTTCACGTTGAAGTCCCGGGTGAACTGCAGGTAGCGCACGATGGTGCTGTTGAAGCGTTCGCCCGGAATCAGCAAGGGAATGCCCGGCGGATACGGCGTCACCAGCATGGCGGTGATGCGCCCTTCGAGCTTGTCGATTTCGACCCGCTCGATCTCGCGGTGGGCCATTTTGGCAAAAGCATCCGCCGGCTTCATCGCCGGCGCCATTTCCGACAGATACATCTCGGTAGTCAGGCGCGCCACATCGTTGGCCTTGTAGATGGCGTGGATCTGGTCGCACAGGTCCTTGAGCCCGGTTTTCTCGTAGCGCGGATGCTTCTCGATGAATTCCGGCAGCACGCGCCACAGTGGCTGGTTCTCGTCGTAGTCGGCCTTGAACTGCTGCAGCGCGGTCACCAGCGTGTTCCAGCGTCCTTTGGTGATGCCGATGGTGAACATGATGAAGAAGGAATACAGCCCGGTCTTCTCGACGATGACGCCATGCTCGGCTAAGTACTTGGTAACGATCGCCGCTGGGAGGCCCCAGTCGGCAAACGCGCCGTCCATGTCCAGACCGGGCGTGATGACGGTGGCCTTGATCGGGTCCAGCAGGTTGAAGCCGGGCGCGAGGTTGCCGAACTCATGCCAGCGCTCGCCGGCCTTCAGCATCCAGTCCTCGCGGTCGCCCACGCCTTCGTCGGCCAGCTTTTCGGGTCCCCACACCTTGAACCACCAGGAATCGCCGAACTCCGCGTCGACCTTTCGCATAGCGCGGCGGAAATCGAGCGCCTCCTTGATCGACTCCTCGACCAGCGCGGGACCGCCGGGCGGCTCCATCATCGCCGCGGCCACGTCGCACGAGGCGATGATGGCGTACTGCGGCGAAGTCGAGGTGTGCATCAGATAGGCTTCGTTGAAGCGGGTGAAGTCGAGCTTGCGCATCTCCGAGTCCTGCACCAGGATCTGCGAGGCCTGCGAGAGACCTGCCAGCAGCTTGTGCGTCGACTGGGTGGCGAACACCAGTGCATCTTTCGCGCGCGGGCGATCCTTGCCGATGGCATGCATGCCGCGGTAGAAGTCGTGGAAGGTCGCATGCGGCAGCCAGGCTTCGTCGAAATGCAGGGTGTCGATATAGTCGCCCAGCAGTTCCTTGATCATGTCGACGTTGTAGAGGATGCCATCGTAGGTCGACTGGGTGATGGTGAGGATGCGCGGCTTGCGCTTCACATCCTTGGCAAACGGATGCGCGGCGATCTTCTTCTCGATGTTCTCCGGCCGGAATTCGTCCAGCGGAATCGGCCCGATGATGCCGTAATGGTTGCGCGTGGGCGTCAGGAAAATCGGTATCGCGCCACACATGATAATCGCGTGCAGGATGGACTTGTGGCAGTTGCGGTCAACCACCACGATGTCGCCCGGCGCAACCGTTGCGTGCCACACCATCTTGTTGGACGACGAGGTGCCGTTGGTAACAAAAAACAGGTGATCGCAGTTGAAGATGCGCGCCGCGTTGCGCTCCGACGCCCCCACCGGACCGGTGTGGTCGAGCAACTGCCCGAGTTCGTCGACCGCGTTGCAGACGTCGGCACGCAGCAGGTTCTCGCCGAAGAACTGGTGGAACATCTGGCCGATCGGCGACTTCAGGAACGCCACGCCGCCGGAGTGACCAGGGCAATGCCAGGAATACGAGCCGTCCGCCGCGTAATGGGTCAGCGCGCGGAAGAATGGCGGCACCAGCGAATCGAGGTAGGCGCGCGCTTCACGGCCGATATAGCGGGCGAGAAATTCCGGCGTGTCTTCCAGCATGTGGATGAAGCCGTTCAACTCGCGCAGAATGTCGTTCGGGATATGACGCGCGGTGCGGGTTTCGCCGTGCAGGAAGATCGGGATCTCGGCATTGCGGAAGCGCACTTCCTCGACGAAGGCACGCAGTTTTTGCAGCGCCTTGCTCGTATCCTCGTCGCTGCCCGCCAGTTCCTCGTCGTCGATCGACAGTACAAAGGCCGAGGCGCGCGCCTGCTGCTGGGCGAATGAAGTCAGGTCGCCGAAGTTGGTGACGCCCAGCACCTCAATGCCTTCCTTTTCGATCGCCTCGGCGAGCGTGCGGATGCCGAGGCCGGATGCGTTTTCGGAACGAAAATCTTCGTCAATAATGACAACGGGAAAGCGGAAGCGCATGGCGGCTCCTGAGTCTCAACGTGGAAAAACGCGGATTGTACGTCGGCAGGGAGACAGCGACGTTAAATTTTAGGCAGTGTGACGCCGACCTGGCCCTGGTATTTGCCGCCGCGATCGCGGTAGGAAATTTCGCACACCTCGTCGGACTCGAGGAACAGCATCTGCGCCACGCCTTCGTTGGCGTAAATACGCGCGGGCAAGGGCGTGGTATTTGAAAACTCCAGCGTCACGTGGCCTTCCCACTCGGGCTCGAGCGGGGTGACGTTGACGATGATGCCGCAGCGCGCGTAGGTGCTTTTGCCAAGGCAGATGGTCAGCACATTGCGCGGGATGCGGAAGTATTCCACCGTGCGCGCCAGCGCAAAGGAATTGGGCGGGATGATGCAGGAATCGCCCTTGACCTCGACGAAGGAATTCGGATCGAACGCCTTCGGGTCGACGATGGTCGAGTTGATATTGGTGAACAGCTTGAATTCGTCGGCACAGCGCACGTCGTAGCCGTAGCTCGACGTGCCGTATGACACGATGGAGCGGCCATTGGCCTGTTTGACCTGCCCCGGTTCGAACGGCTCGATCATGTTCTGCTCAGCCGCCATGCGGCGGATCCATCGGTCGGACTTGATGCTCATTAACGTAAAACCCGCGTAGCGTGCCCTTGTCCCCCTCCCCCATTTGGGGGGAGGGCGGAGAGAGGGCTAACAGTCATGGCGCATTTCATCATCCGGAGCCCTGTCATGACTGTTAGGTATTGGAAATGACGATGTTGGGGAACTTGGCAGAGTGATCCACCGCAGTTTCGCCAATCTTAACAGCAACGCGACGCGCGATCTTCTTGTAGATTTCGGTCACACGGCCTTCCGGATCGGACACGACCGACGGCTTGCCGGAATCGGTGTCGGCACGGATGGCGCCGTCCAGCGGCAGCGCGCCGAGGAACTCGACGTTGTAATCCTTGCACATGCGTTCACCGCCGCCTTCGCCGAAGATGCGCTCTTCGTGGCCGCAGTTCGAACAGATGTGCAGACTCATGTTCTCGACCACGCCAATGATAGGAATGCCGACTTTCTCGAACATCTTGAGGCCCTTGCGGGCGTCGATCAGTGCGATGTCCTGCGGCGTGGTGACGATCACCGCGCCGGTCACCGGTACGCGCTGCGCCAGCGTCAACTGGATGTCGCCGGTGCCCGGCGGCAGGTCGACCACCAGATAGTCAAGCTCGCTCCAGTTGGTGTTGTTGAGCAGCTGCTCCAGCGCCTGCGTGACCATCGGGCCGCGCCACACCATCGGCGTTTCGACGTCGATCAGGAAGCCGATCGACATTGCCTGAATGCCGTGGCCGATCAGCGGCTCGAGGTTCTTGCCGTCGGTCGATTCGGGCTTGTCGGTAATGCCGAGCATGGTCGGCTGCGACGGGCCATAGATGTCGGCGTCCAGCATGCCAACGCGCGCGCCTTCGGCAGCCAGCGCCAGCGCCAGGTTGACGGCAGTGGTGGACTTGCCGACGCCGCCCTTGCCGGACGCGACGGCGATGATGTTCTTGACGTTGGGAATCAGTTTGACGCCGCGCTGCACACCGTGCGAGACGATCTTGAACCCGACATTCGCGGTGGCGCCGGTCACGCCGTCGAGAGTCTTGAGCTTGTCTTCGACCTGCTTCTTGATGCTGGTGAGCTGGCTCTGCGCCGGGTAGCTGAGCTGGATGTCAACCGAGACGGCGCCGCCGTCAATCTTGATGTTGCGTGCGGATTTGGTCGAAACGTAATCCTTCTGGGTATTGGGATCAACCAACTCTTTCAGTGCGGTCTGCACCTGCAATTCGGAAACGGACATGTTTGCTCCAGCGGGTTAATTAGCAATTAATCATTTTAACGAATTCTGCCGCTTTGGGTGAACGAGAACACGGGAAATACGTGGGATTCCCTGACGTTTACAGGGATATTGGCAACCGTTAGCGACAGGGTGCCACCACTCCGTTATTCCAGCACATGCGCTTTTTGACGGGTTTGCTCGGCGTGGTCGAAACCGGTTTGTTTGATTTGGTCACAGCAGATTTGGACGCCGGCTGCGACGACTTGCGCAAACTCGCCCTCGCAAGCTGTTTCTCCAACGCGAGCATATCCACCACTGGGGTGGGCGTCACCGGGCCGTAATCCACCACGACAGCACTTACGGCTACGGCAAGAGGGTCTGCAACGGGTGCGGGCATAACTGCAGCAGGCAACGAGCTACTCGAATCGGTAATCGAATGCACATCAACCAAGGGCGCCTCTGCCGTCGCCTCCCCCGCTGTCACGCGCTTATCCGCGTCGACAGTTGCGGAGGCATGTGCCATGCCATCCGGAGCCATCATAATATTCGCTGCCGTGTCCGCCAAAGGCAACTCAATCACGGGCGTATCCGCCACCGGGCCATAATCGACCGCTGCCGGCGCAGGCGTCACGGCCCCTACGGGCACCCACACCCACGCAAAGGGCATCCATGTTGCGGGCATGGCTGGCGACATGATCATCGGGGCCGGAGACTGTGGCAGCATTGGCAATGCCATACCGGACTGGGGCATCGAGTAAAAAGGCGGCACACCTAGAACAGACATCATTTGCTGCCACATCGGCGCCGACGCAACCATGGCAGGCATTGTTTGAACGGGTGGGAGGGTGTCCGACGCAACGGGCAAGGCCCCATTGGCGACCACCATGCCGGGGCCGAGCAACATCAAGCCCACGAGGCCACGTGTTTTTCTAAATACGCACATGCAGTCACTCCTGATTTTTTATGTCTGCCTGGGATGAATCGATGAAACTGGCTAGCGGGGTTCGGCGTAATGCCCTACTAGCACGGCGCCGGGTACACGCAGTCTGATTGCGGCGACCAGTTCGCTTATCGCGCCTGGCCGGGGGCGCAACGACACCCATAACAAATTCAATTTCAGGTTGAGGTCGGCAAACACCACATCCTGCTGCAGCTCCAGCAGCGCCTGGATATCGTTCGAGACACGTTCGATCTCGGCAGGAGGCCGGCTCCGCAAGCGGGGAATCAGCATCATGAAATCGGTCAATCGCTGCCCGTCACTGTCGCGCGTGGGAGCGATTTGCCACAAAGGCACGCCCGGCATCGATTCGGCAACGGTCGTCAGCGTGCTTGAAGTGTAAATCCGGATCTTCATCACGCCGCTGCCCGTTCAGAGCTTCAACTGCAGGTCCAGCGCCTCACCACGCCGGTCGCACAGGCGCCTTGCACGTTGCCGTAAAAAACGCACGTCCTTGTGCAGATAACGCTCAAGTTCCTCCAGTGCCAGGCGATACACCTCGCGCTTGAAGTCAACCACCGCGTCCATCGGTACCCAGTACTCGTTCCAGCGCCAGGCATCAAACTCGGGGTGACTGCTGGCACGCAACGAGACATCACAGTCACGCCCGGTCAGCCGCAGCAGAAACCAGATCTGCTTCTGACCGCGATAAAGGCCGCGATTGTCCCGCCGCGTCCAGTGCGGAGGCACGTCATAACGCAACCATTCCCGCGTGCGCCCGAGGATGCGCACATGTTCTGGCTGCAAACCCACCTCTTCTTCCAGTTCCCGGAACATGGCCTGTTCCGGCGTTTCCCCTGCATTGATGCCACCCTGGGGAAACTGCCAGGCGTGCTGGTTGACGCGCTTGCCCCAGAAAACCTGGTTCTGCGCATTGCACAATACGATGCCTACGTTCGGGCGGTACCCTTCTCGGTCGATCATGGCCGCCACCATCTATAAAATTCGATTATCTGCATTCTTTCACACCCGCCGCAAAATGCAAACCTTCCGCGATGCGAAAAACGCTGTTACACATTGTTTTAATTGGGATTTGTTGCAAACACTCAAATCTTCCGACAGCCACCCCGGCAGCCGATTCGGCGAGGAATGAGCCACGAGGCCCGCTGACTCAAACCTGCCTGAACGTCATTCCAGTAAAGGCATGACGTCTTCCACCCATTGAAAATCACGGGCGAAACCCTGAAAGTCCAGGCCATAGCGTTTGGAAAGATCCGCCAGCTTCGCGTCAAGCCGCGCCGGTGCCGCCGGCTCGTTGAAACCGAACACGATGACGTTGGTTTTGTACTGCACCGACAACCAGCCCACTTCGCCGTCAAACGCACGAGCAAGACGCGCGAAATATTCCTTGAACTCGCTGTCGCGTCCCCACAGATTGACCACCAGCATCCCACCGGGCTTGAGCGCACGGCGACAGGCAGCATAAAACGTCTGCGTTGCCAGCGCCTCGACCTGGTTCCCCGCATCAAAGCCGTCGAGCAGAATGACATCGGCACAGCCGGGATGCTGCCGCACGTATAGCGCGCCGTCGGCCTCGACCACGTTGAGCGTGTCATCGTCCGGCGGCAGTTCGAAATGCGTGCGCGCAGCGGCAATCACCCGCGGATCGATTTCTACCGCAGTAATATGCGTCTGCGGGCGCTGCTTGCGGATGAACTTGGCGAGCGAACCGCCGCCCAGGCCGATCATCAGCACGTCCTGCGGCATCGGGTTGAACATCAGAAAGCCCATCATCGCGCGGGTATAGGCGAGTTCCAGATCCCACGGCCGGCTCACCCGCATCGCACTCTGGATCGCGCGACTGCCCAGGTGCAGCACACGCATGCCGCGTTCCTCGGTCACTTCCAGTCCGTCATCGGTTGCCTGACGTTTTCCAAATTTCAAACGCATTGTTGTCCCGTCCCGAAGTGAGGGCGAAAGATTACACGTCCGCACGCTAAAATGCCGCTTTTCGTTCCGACTGTCTCACCATGCGCGCCACCCAGTTTTTCATCTCCACCACCAAGGAAGCCCCTTCCGACGCCGAGTTGATCAGTCACAAACTGATGCTGCGCGCTGGACTCATCAAGCGTCTGGGCTCGGGCTTGTACACCTGGATGCCGCTGGGTCTGCGTGTGCTGCGTCGGGTCGAGGCGGTGGTACGCGAGGAAATGAACCGCGCCGGCGCGATCGAACTGCTGATGCCGGCGGTGCAGCCGGCCGAATTGTGGGAAGAAACCGGGCGCTGGGCGGTGTTCGGCCCACAGATGCTGAAAATCAAGGATCGCCACCAGCGCGATTTCTGTTTCGGCCCCACCCACGAGGAAGTCATCACCGACATCGCGCGCCGTGAGATCAAAAGCTATCGGCAATTACCGGTCAGCTTCTACCAGATCCAGATGAAGTTTCGCGACGAAATCCGCCCGCGCTTTGGCGTCATGCGCGCGCGCGAATTCCTGATGAAGGACGCGTATTCCTTCCATGCCAGCAAGGACAGCCTCGCGGAAACCTACCAGACGATGTACGACGCCTACACCCGGGTTTTCAGCCGGCTGGGGCTGACTTTCCGCCCGGTGGCCGCCGACACCGGCGCTATCGGCGGCTCCGCCTCGCACGAATTCCACGTGCTGGCCGATTCCGGCGAAGACCTGATCGCCTACTGCCCGGACTCGGACTACGCAGCTAACGTCGAACTGGCCGAGGCGCTCGCCCCTGCAACGCCACGCGCCATGCCACAGGAAGGGCTGCGCGAGGTGGACACGCCGAAACAGACCACCTGCGAGGACGTCGCCGCCCTGCTCGATATCCCGCTCGCCCGAACCGTGAAGCTCATCGCCGTCATGGCCGGCGACGAGATGGTCGTCCTGCTGCTGCGCGGCGACCACATGCTGAACGAAGTCAAGCTCAGCAAATTGGAAGGCATGGCGGATTTCCGGCTGGCGAACGAAGCCGAAATTCGTGCGGCCTTCAATTGCCCGCCCGGCTTCCTCGGACCGGTCGCCATCGACCGCACCCAAATCAAGGTCATCGCCGACCGTACGGTCGCTGCAATGAGCGATTTCGTCTGTGGTGCGAACAAACCTAAATTTCACCTGGCCGGTGTCAATTTCGGACGTGACCTGCAGGAACCGGACTTTGTGGCCGATATACGGAATGTCGTACCTGGCGATCCCAGCCCCGACGACAAGGGATCGCTGCAACTGTGCCGCGGCATCGAGGTCGGCCACGTGTTCCAGCTCGGCAACAAGTATTCCCAGGCGATGAACGCCACCTATCTGGACGAGGCGGGCAAGGCCCAAGCGATGGAAATGGGCTGCTACGGCATCGGCGTATCACGCATCGTAGCCTCGGCCATCGAACAGCACCACGATGACCGCGGCATCATCTGGCCGGCGGCCATGGCACCGTTCTCACTCGTCATTGTGGCCATCGGCTACGGCAAGAACGAGATGGTTAAAACCGCCGCCGATACGCTGTATGCGGAGCTGACCCGCGCCGGGCTCGACGTGCTGCTGGACGACCGCGACGAGCGCCCCGGCGTGATGTTTGCCGACGCCGAACTAATCGGCATCCCGCACCGTCTGACTGTAGGGGAGCGCGGGCTGAAGGACGGCGTGATCGAATACCAGCCACGCCAGGCCACACCCGGACAAAGCGGCGAGGCGCAAAAAATTGCGCTGACCGGTACAACGGAATTTTTGAAGGGTTTATTGGAAAGCTGACATGAACAAAACGACGCACATCGGCCTGCTCATCGCCCTGCTGTTTGCCCTGCCCGCCCAGGCAGGCAACCAGCGCGAGGAAGCGATGTCGGCCAGTGTGCGCTCGTCGCTGCAGTGCGCTCTGGCCGACACTGCGGTCACTCGGACCGCGTTTCACAACGTCTTGGATGAAGCGGCCTGGCTGAAGGAAATGTCGCGCCGACTCGCCAAGCGCATGCCGGACGAAGCCGAACGGCTGGAGTTTCTCACCACCCTGCATTGGGAGGCCTCGCGCGCCGGGGTCGATCCGCAGCTGATGCTAGGCCTGATCCAGGTCGAAAGCGGCTTCCGCAAATACGCGGTGTCCCCGGTCGGTGCGCGCGGCTACACCCAGGTGATGCCGTTCTGGGTCAAGGCCATCGGCAACCCCGACCACAACCTGTTCCAGTTGCGCACCAATCTGCGCTACGGCGCACTGATCCTGCGCCACTACATCGACATCGAACACGGCGATTTATTCCGCGCGCTGGGCCGCTACAACGGCAGCCTGGGCCGCGCGGAATACCCCAATCTCGTTGTCGGCGCCTGGAAACGCCACTGGGATTATGTCCCCAGCAGCAAGTCGGCTGACAACCTCACAGGACCCCGGCCACGCAGCTAACTTTTGCGGCAAGACCGCAATTGGGGGAAGCCCAAATTTTGGCTCAGGGTTGACCCGGTTGCAGAACTACCAGTGTCCGAGGCTGGCAGTCGGCCGTCACCACGGTACCAGGGCCGCCAGGGAGCGCGCTCACCACACCATCAAAAGGTGCCTTGAGCTCCGCGTCAATCAGATTCTGTTGTGCAATCACATGACGCGCATTGGCCGCCGACAAGGTTGCCTGCGCACGCAGGTGAACCAGCGTGGCAGCCTCAAGTTCACTACTGGATGACACGGTCCGATCGAACAACTCCTGCGCCCGCTCCAGATCGCGTTTGGCATCAGCTTCATCGGCCTGCGCGCGTGTCTGCTCCGCGGTCGCTTCAGCAAAACGCGCCTGCAGAATCGTCTTGTCCAGACGCAGCAACACTGCGCCTTTTTTTACACGTTGCCCCGATTTCACCAAGACTTCGTCCACCACGCCGGATACGCGGGTGGTGAGTTCGATTTTGTCCGATGCCCACAGCGGGTTCGCCGCCATGAGAAAAAACCCGGTCAGTGCAAGCGTCACCATTTGCTGCTTCATTCCCGTACTCCCTCAACTGGCGGCAGGCTGCCGCCGGACAATGCTTCCAGACGTGCCAACGCCAGGGCCAGCCGGTATTCCACCTGCCTGCGGCGCAGTTGTGCCGCCTGGGTTTCGGCCATGCTGGCGCCCAGATTGGTTTTCAGTTCGAGTTCATATTCTGCGCGCGCGCGCTCCAGCGCCCAGTCACGGTATTCGATCTGAAGGTCGGCCGCGGCGCGGCTGCTGCTACGCAGCCATTCAATTTCCTGCAGGGTGGCAAGCAAGGTATCCGCCAACTCAAACCTGAGTTTCTCCAACTCGGCGGCGTTGCGATCCTTCTGCGCCAACTCGCGCGCAATCCTCGCATCCACGCGGCCGCCCTGATACAGCGGAATATTGAACACCAAGCCAGCGCTCAGTTCGTCGCGGGTGATGGCATCACGGCTGTAACCGCCACCGATCACCTCGGCTTCCAGCACCGGATTGCGCTCGGCACGAATCGCCCCCATACGCGCATCCGCTGCGGTCAGTTGCGCTTGCAGCACCCGCATGCGCGGATTTTTTTCCAGCACCCAGGGCAGCAGGGATTCATATTCGGGCAGCGGACGGGCATTGTCCTTGAGGGCGGGCTCGGCCAGTTCGCCAGGCAAATTGCCAGGGCGATACATGGCATGGGCAAGTTTTTGCCGGGCGCTGCGCATGCGCTGCAAGCTGGCGTTGCGTCGTTCGCGCCAATCCTGAAAGAAGGCTTCCAGCCGCAACAAATCGGGACGACTACCGATTCCCAGTTCAAAACGCTCCCTGGCCTTGTCCCAATCCAGATAGGCCACCGTCATGAATTCGTTGTCGGCGACGTATTGCTGGTCGGCCAGCAGCACGTCGAAGTAGCGCGCCATGATGTCGATGCGACGCAGATTCTCGACATCGAAGAGCGCTGCCTGGCGGGCCGCGACCCCCTGGTCCCCCGCAGCGATCATCTGACTGCTGCGGCCAAAATCAAGCAGCGGTTTGCGCGCGACAATGCGGCCGATGTTGTCGGGCTTCCAGTCGCCATCCGAGCGTTGCCCCGTGCGCAGGCTGCCATCCAGAAACAAACTGAAATCCTGCTGGCTTGCCGCCTGATCGCGGTCGGCACGCGCCAGCGCCAGATCGCTCTCCGCCACCCGGCGGTCGGGATGCGCCGCAGCCACCGTCGCCAGCGCAGCGTCCAGCGTCAGCCGCTCAGCCTGAACCGTCGCCGACAGCACGCACGTCAGCAGCACACCCCATGTAGCGCGCATCATTTGCCCTGCTTGTATTTGGTGAAGGGCTGGGTCGCGTAGGCCCCCTCTGCCACGTACCGGCTGAGCAGCAAGAATTCGGCCTTGTCCTTGGTCGGGCCGGTATGACGCGTGACCAGCTTGCCGTCCAGATCGAAGAACAACAGTGTCGGCGTGGCGCGCACGCGATGGCCAAACGCAAAAGCCTTTTCGGTGGTGTCCTTACCCTGGAAATCGGTCAACTCGGTGTCGCCGTTGACGTCGATCGAATACAGCAGAAACTGCGCGCGATACGCATCCTGCACGTCGGCCTGGTTGAGAATGGTGGTTTTCATGCGCTCGCAGAACGGGCACTCATCCATTTCAAAAAATAGAAAAATACCTTTCTTTCCCTTGTTCTTGGCTTCCTGCAGATCAGCCTGCAAATCGCCAAACTTGGGCTGGAAGAAATGGTTGGCGGGGTCGCGCGTTTCCGCCCAGGCGGGCGCAGCCAGCAACAGGAAAAACGCGATAAGCAATTGGCGCATGGAACCTCCTCGTATAGATACAGGGTTTATTTTTTGGCTGGGATCGATTTGCTGGCGATGTAATTTTCCACTGATGCCCGGGTAATGGCCCCTACTTGTTGGGCGACCATTTTGCCGTCGGGGTTGTAAAGATAAGTCGTCGGCAAACCCTGTATCGGCCCGATCTGGTTCACGATCCCGGGATTGCCGAGCACGATGGGGTAATTGACCAGCAAGCCCTCGGCAAAATCGGTTACCTGTTTGGCATTGCGGTAATCCAGCGCAATGCCGATGACGACGAGATTGTTTTTCTTGTTTTCATGCAGTCCGATCAGATCGGGGATCTCCTCCAGGCAGGGCGGGCACCAGGTCGCCCAGTAGTTCACCAGCACCCATTTCCCTTTGTAGCCTGCCAGGGTATGCGTCTTGCCGTTGGTATCGGTGACCTTGAAACCTTCGGCCTGGGCCCATGACACCGTCAGCGCCAGCAGCAACCCGGCCAGCCACATCGGATAAAATCGCATTCTTTGTAACGTCCGCATTGGTTTTTCCACCATGAATGAATTCCGTATCGAGAAAGACTCGCTCGGCGAAGTCCGGGTTCCCGCGAATGCCTGGTACGGCGCACAAACTGCACGCGCTGTAATCAATTTTCCCATTTCCGGGCGCCGTCCGGATAAGGATTTCGTACTAGCTCACGTGCGGATCAAACTGGCCGCCGCGCGCGCAAACTGTCAGCCGGGCTGGCTGTCCGAAGAAAAGCGCGATGCCATCGTCGTCGCCTGCGACAGGATTCTCGCCGGCGAGTATAGCGACGAATTCGTGGTCGACCGCTTCCAGGCGGGCGCCGGCACCAGCCACAACATGAACAGCAACGAAGTCATCGCCAACCTCGCCAACGTGGCGCTGGGCGGAGAGAAAGGCACATACCAGCCGATCAATCCCAACGATGACGTCAACATGGGGCAGTCGACCAACGACACCATCCCCACCGCGATCCGCCTCGCTGTCCTGGCCAAGCTGCCACGCCTGATCGCAGCGGTGTACGGCATGGCCGCAGAATTCTCGCGCCTGGCCGAGCGCGAGAAGGATACGGTGAAGAGCGGCCGCACCCATTTGCAGGACGCGGTGCCAACCACTCTGGGGCAGGAATTCGCCGGCTATGCGTGGACGCTCTCCCGCTGCGCTGCAAGCCTGGACGCGGTGCGCCCGGCGCTGTGCGAAATCGGCCTCGGCGGCTCCGCTGCCGGCACCGGGCTCAACACTTCGCCCGACTACCCGGCACGCGCCGCTGCCGAACTGGCCAAGCTCACCAATGAGCCCATCTGCGTCGGCCAGCTGGTCGCGCAGATGCAGTCGATGAATGACTTGGCGCGGCTGTCGGGCGAGATCCGCAACCTCGCGCTGGAACTCACCCGCATCTCCAACGACCTGCGCCTGCTCGCATCCGGCCCGCGAACCGGACTCGGCGAAATCCAGCTGCCGCCGGTGCAGCCGGGCTCATCCATCATGCCCGGCAAAGTCAACCCGGTAATGTTCGAAATGCTCAACCAGGTGTGCTTCCAGGTGCTGGGGCAAGACGCCGCCGTCTCCTACATGGTGCAAGCCGGACAGATGGAACTCAACGTGATGATGCCGGCGCTCGGCAGCGCGCTGTTCGACGCGATGGACTGGCTGACCAACGCGATGAACGCCGCCACCGAGAGGAATCTGAAGGGGATCGTCGTCAACCGCGAACGCTGCGCCTTCTTCATCCACCAGAGCGTCGCGCTCGCCACCCTGCTCAACACCCAGATCGGCTACAACCAGGCTGCCGAAGTCGCCAAGGAATCGGAAAAGTCGGGACGCCCGGTGCGCGACATCGTCGCCGAACGTGGACTGATGAGCGCCGCTGATTTCGATACGCTGGTATTGCAGGCGGCGCACGGCGTGGGGAGCGGCGGCGGTGCCGGCTAAGCCTGGACAAACCGGATTTATCCTGGAAGCGGCCGTTTCCGGGATAATCGCGTCCCTTTCCTGAGACCCACACCCCATGGCGATCCAGTGGTTCCCCGGTCACATGACCACCGCGCGCAAAAAAGCCGCGGAGACGATGGCGCAGATCGACGTGGTGGTCGAGGTGCTCGACGCCCGCCTGCCGGAAGCCGGCAGCAACCCGATGATTCACGAGTTGCGCCTGCATCGCCAACGCTCCTGCCTCAAGCTGCTGAACAAGGCCGACTTGGCCGACCCGGAAGCCACCCGCGCCTGGCTGGACTATTTCAACAAGCAGCCCGGCGTGCTGGCGGTGGCGATTTCCGCCAAGAAAGCCTCCGACGTGGCCAAGTTGCCGGCTCTGGCGCAAAAGCTGGCGCCGCACCGCGACGACACCTTCAAGCCGTTGCGGCTGATGATCATGGGCATCCCCAACGTCGGCAAATCCACGCTGATGAACACTTGGGTCAAACGCCGGGTGGCGGCCGTGGGTGACGAACCCGCGGTGACCAAGTCGCAGCAGCGCATCAACCTGTCGCCGCGCCTGATCCTGGTCGACACGCCGGGCATGACCTGGCCAAAGATCGAGCATGATTCAGACGGCTTCATGCTGGCGGCCAGCCACGCCATCGGCCGCAACGCAGTAATCGACGAGGAAGTGGCGACCTTCCTCGCCGGCATCCTGCTCGAACGCTATCCGGCGCTGTTGAAGGCTCGCTACGGTTTCGTGCTGGAAGGGCTGGATGCCACCGGCGTACTGGAAGCGGTGGCAAAAAAACGCGGCTGCATTTTAAAGGGGCGCAGCGGCGAACTTGATCTGGAAAAGGCTGCGATGATCCTGCTGACCGATTACCGCAGCGGCACGCTTGGCCGCATCAGCCTGGAAACCCCCACGTCGCGCCAGGCCATGCTGGCCGCCGCGGCAAACAAGCCGCAAAAATCAGCCGAGCCGAAACCCGACGCGGCCGACTGATTATTCCTCTGCCGGCCAGGCTGCTGCGTCCAGCCAGGCCACGGTGTCCAACTTGCCCCGCACCGCAGACACCGGCAGCGTCTCGCCGTTTTTCCAGCGCCACAGTGCGTCGAACTTGCCTGAACCGGTGATCGCGAACCACAGCTTCGCGCTGCGATTCAGCCGCGCCGCCGACAGGCTCACCCGCTCGGGCGGCGGCTTCGGTGCGGTATGGACCGCCAGCACATCCGGACTGCCCGACGCGGTGCCCCAGTCGTGATCAGGAAACAGACTCGCGGTGTGGCCATCCTCACCCATGCCGAGCAGCACGACATCGAAATCCGCCACGCCTTTCAGCCAGCCGGCATAGCGCGTGGCGGCCCCAGCCGCGCCAAACTCGGCCGGGATCGGGCGACGGTTTGCGGGCGGAATGCTCGAAGCCGCAAGCCAGGCCATTTCCGCCATCACGCTATTGCGCTCTGGATGGTCGGCCGGCAGACAGCGTTCGTCACCGTACCAGATATGCCAGCGTTCATCGCCTGCGTGCCGGCCAGCCAGCGCGCGATAGAGCTCACGCGGCGTGCCCCCCCCCGCCAGCACTAGATGGAACACGCCGTGAGCCGAAATGGCGGTTTCAGCCTCGGTGCACAGCGCATCGGCCAGCGCCCCCACGAGCGTGTCGGCATCGGCAAACAGCCGCCATTCGGGCGGCATCACAATTCGTTGCGCCAGATCTGGTCGTCGCTGTCGAACAGACGGTTGGCATCGGCCGGCCCCCAATTACCGGCGGGATAGGTTGGGATGTATTCGCGCTCGATCGCCCAGTGATTGAGGATGGGATCGACCACCCGCCACGCCCATTCGATTTCGTCGAAGCGGAGGAACAGCGAACGGTCGCCCTCGATGACGTCGAGCAGCAGGGTCTCGTAAGCGTCGAGCGTCTGCTCGTCGGTCTTGAGGAAACTCGCATTCATCTGCATCAGACGGGTGTCCATGTCGAGCCCAGGCTGCTTGACATGG
>JBPPMF010000195.1:0-2987 GCA_051305915.1 Thiobacillus sp.
GCCGTATTGGCGGGGCCGCATCACCCGGATCGCTTACACGTTTGCGGATTGAGCTGTTAGCGCCTGCCTGACTCGCGCCGCGAGGAAACCCTGTCCAGAATCAGCCGGCCGGGGGAAGCTGTTCGATCCAGACATTCATTGCAACCGGACGATGGAAGAAATACCCCTGGAAACGTTCGCAGCCCTGCTCGCGCAGGAAGGCAAGCTGGGCCGCGTTCTCCACGCCCTCGGCCACCACCTCGAAATGCAGGTGATGCGCCATCGACAGGATGGCCTCGACCAGGGCGGCGTCGTTGAGGTCGTGCGGGACATCCTGCACAAAACTCTTGTCGATCTTGAGTTCAAACAGCGGCAGGCGTTTCAGGTAGGCCAGGGATGAATAACCGGTGCCAAAATCGTCGATGGAGAAATGCAGGCCGAGCGCGGTCAGTTCGGTCATGCGCGCCACTGATTCGGAGGCATGTTCGACCAGCAGGTTCTCGGTAATTTCCAGCGTCAGGTAGGACGGATCGGCCCCGGTGGTGGCCAGAATCTCTTTGATCCGCTGCACGAAATCGGTCTGGTGGAATTGTCGCGGGCTGACGTTGACGGCGATGCGCAGGCCGCGGCCCTCGGCGTCGAGGCGGGCGATGAGCATGCAGGTTTCGCGCAGCACCCATTCGCCCAGGGGCACGATGAGGCCGGATTCTTCCGCCAGCGGAATGAAGCTGGCCGGCATCACGAGACCGCGCTCTGGGTGGCGCCAGCGCACCAGCACTTCGGCCCCGATCACCTTGCCGTCCGCGTCCACCTGCGACTGCAGATGCAACTCGAAGTTGCGATTGCGCACGGCCTCGCGCAATTCACGATCGAGGGCATAGCGCTCGGCCACGGCTTCCTGCATGGTCGGCTCAAAATAAGACAGGGCGTTGCGGCCGAGTTCCTTGGCCCGATACATGGCGGTGTCAGCCTCGCGCATCAGGTCATCCACACTTTCCGTGTTTTTCGGGAATAGCGTGATGCCGATGCTGGCGCCGCTGACGTATTCATGGCCGTCGAGCGTCACCGGGGCTTCCAGCGCACCGCGAATCTTTTCCGCCACCGCCATCACCAGTGCGCCCGCATCGTCCAGATTGGCCGCCAGATCAGGCAGCAGGATCACGAATTCGTCACCCCCCAGCCGCGCCACGGTGTCTTCCTGACGCAGGTAGTATTCCAGTCGCTGCGCCACTTCACACAGCACCACATCGCCAGTGGCATGGCCGTGCACATCGTTGATGCGCTTGAAATGATCGAGGTCGACAAACAGCACGGCACCGCAACGCCGGTTGCGGCGCGCGGCTGCCAGCGTCTGGGTCAGCCGGTCGAGGAACAGCAGGCGGTTTGGCAAGCCAGTCAGCGCATCATGGTAGGCCAGGCGTTCGATGGCTGCCTCGGCCTGCTTGGCCTCGGTGATATCCATGCAATGCCCGATATACCCCAGGAACTGACCCTGCGTGCCAAAGCGCGGACTGCCCTGATCGAGTATCCAGCGATACTCGCCGCTGGCATGGCGCAGGCGATACTCAAGCGCAAACGGTTCGCAGCGGCCAAAGGCTTCGCGGTAGGTCTCGAGGCAACAGGCGCGGTCGTCGGGATGCACCCCTTCAACCCAGCCCTCACCCAGTTCCTGCTCCAGCGTCCGGCCGACAAAACGCAACCAGGGCTCGTTGAAGTAATCGCATTGCCCATCCAGCCCCGATGTCCATACCAGCGCCTGACCGCTGTCGGCCAGGGTGCGGAAATGCTGCTCGCTGTTGGCCAGTTCCTCCCGCAGCAGGTATTCCTCCGAGACATCGCGAAACACCAGCACCACACCCTGCAATTCGCCCTCGGCGTTGCGGATCGGCGCAGCACTGTCGGCAATGTGGTAACGCGAGCCATCCCGCGCCAGCAGCATGGTATGGTTGGCCAGCCCCACCACCCGCCCCTCGCGAATGACGCGTGCTACCGGAATCTCCGCCAGCGCGCCGGTCAGCGCATTTTCGATCACGAACACCTCGGCAACAGGCCGGCCCTGGGCGTCGGCCTGGGACCAGCCGGTGAGCGTTTCCGCTACCGGATTCATCAGGGTGATGCGCTCGTCGGGATCGGTTGCCAGCAGGGCATCGCCGATGGAATTGAGGGTGATGGCCAGGCGCTCCTCGCTGGCGGCCAGGTTGGCCTGTGCCTCCCGCACAGCATGCACCATGGCATTGAAATTCTCGGCCAGGCTGGCGATTTCTTCTGCGCCCTGCTCGGGCACCGTCACGTACATTTGACCATCCCGCAGGCGGTTGGCCGCTTCCGCCAGACGCCGCAGCGGCGATGCCACGTAGCGGTGCAGCAGCCAGGCGAGCAGCACGATGGCCAGCAGGGTGGCGATCATGTCCGGCGTGCGTGCCTTGAACACGAAGGCACGCATCATCTGGCGCTCGCGGGTGAGGTCGAGTCCGACATACACCACGCCATGCCGCTGGCTGCGCAGTTGCTGCATGTCGGCAGGCAAAGAAAAAGGCTGCATGGCCGCAATGTGCGCGCCGTCCGGACTGAGGGGGAAAAACACCGGCAGCTTGCCCTGCTTCACCCGCTCGAAGCGGTGCGCGTCAAAACCCGGCAGCACGTCTGTTACGCGTTGGCCTCGCCAGGCATAGCGATGGGCCGCCATGACGCGGCCATCGTCGTCAAGCAACAGCACGGTTTCCACCAGCGGGTTGGCGGCCACCTCGGCCAGGTCCGCCTCGACCAGCCCGCGGTTGGCCTCCCAGCCTTGCTCGGCCATGCGCGCCAGATGCGCGGTATGAACCAGCAAATCCGACTTCGCCTGCTGATCAAGCTGGCCCAGACGCTTGTGCAGCGCATTCACGACCGACCCCACCAGCACCACGCAGAGCAGCAGCGCCAGCCCGAGCGGAAAGGTGATGCGGAAGGGTAAGCGCCGCACCGTCATGCCGATTGCGGCAGGAAACGCGGGGCGGTCAACTGCTCCA
>JBPPMF010000242.1:0-14792 GCA_051305915.1 Thiobacillus sp.
CGCATGGTCGAAGTTGCGTGTATGGGCCGAAATCAACAGCGCCAGACTCACCGCTGCAGCACTCGTGGCCGCGACCATCAGCAAGAACCAGGCTGGCGCGACGTCCAGGTGAAGCGCATCACCGCCAAGCAGCGGAACGAGCCATCGTCCGACCAGCAGCATGAACGCCAGTTGCACCCAGTTCAGCAACATGAACGCCAGCAGCTTCCCACCGAGCACCACGCCAGGCGAGACGCCAAAGGTGGCTAGCCGGGTCAGTGTGCCGTCGTTCCGCTCCTGGATCAGCACGCCGGCGATCGGGATCACGACGAAGAACATACCGAAGATCAGCCACGCCGGCACGCTCTGCTGAACCGCAGTTATCGCACGGCCGGACTCGATCTCATAGAGATAGCGGATCGAGGGTGCGCCCTGCGCCGGCAACAACTCCGCACTGGCAGCGCCGCTCAGCAGCATGCTGGCGAACGGGCCGGCCTCGGCGGCAGCGATCTTCATCTGTACCTGAAGCAGCGAGAACATGAGCTCGGTGCGAAGCCGGGCCGCTGCCGCCGGTTCCACGCGGTTGCCCAGCCACATCTCGACTTGCTCGCCGCGCGGGCGCCCATCACTGCCCAGCCAGGGCGCGCGCACAACCACGCCCGCCTCGACACGCCGCGACTTCAGCGCCGCCTGCAACTCGTCGCGTGACGCGAAGCGCTGCCCATCATGGCGCTCGAGCCACTCGCCAGCCCATTGGGCGGCAGCGGAAATACCATCCTCGAGCACCCAGCCGGTGGTGGGCATCTCAACGCGCGCGACCAACGTGTTCTTCAGCGTGAAGGACATCACCAGCACGAAAATCGCTGGCATCAGGAACAGCACCGCCAGTCCGTGCGGGTTGCGCAGCAGCAGCCTCCATTCCTTGGCAGCCAGGCGAAGTCCTTGCGTGAGACGATGCATGAGGCGGGACATGAGCGGCACCTCAATCGCGCAGCGATCGCTGCGTGTAATACATGAATAGCGCTTCCAGGTTGTCGAATGGCAGCCCCCCCTTGGGGCCCTCCAGCAGCGTCACGAGGTCGCCACTGGCCAGCACGCGTCCATGGTCCAGCAGCAAGATGTGAGAGCACACCGCACTGACTTCCTCCATATAGTGCGTCGCATACAGCACGGCGGTGCCGGCGCGAACCAGGTCGCGCACTCGCTCGAGCAGGAACGCGCGTGTCTGAGGATCCACACCCACTGTGGGTTCGTCGAGCAACAGCACATCCGGTTCCTGCAGCAAACCTATGCTCAAGTTCAGCCGGCGGCGCACGCCACCCGAACAGTGGCGCGCGCGCCGGTCGGCGAACTCATGGAGCATGCAACTCGCAATCGCGGCCTCGACACGACGGGTTGCCTCGGTGACCGACACGTCGAGCATCCCGGCGAAGAAGTGGAGGTTCTCCCGGCAACTGAGGTCCGGGTAAAAGGCGTACTCCTGCGGTACCCAGGCCACGACCGGCACTCGACCGTCAGCGCGGCGCACGGATCCGCCTTGCGGTCTGCGCAGCTTGATCAGCAAATTGATCAGCGTCGACTTGCCAGAACCGTTGGGCCCCAACAGCCCCACGGCATGACCGCGCACAAGCCTGAGATCAACGCCGTTCAGGGCGGGCTCGACCTGCCCAGGGTATCGATAGACGAGTTGCTCGGCGGCAAGCACCAGCCCATCGTCGCCGCTCATCGGTTGAGTGCGTTTCGAGCGTCGCGGGGAGCGTCGAGCGCGTTCGGTGCCCGGGCGGCAGCCGACCGCCCTGGCAACACCTTCGCCGGCTTCAGGCTACGCCACAGGCCCACCGGGGCCATGCCCTGACGCAGTAGCCGACCAGCGACCATCACGACGATCTTGGCAATGTCGACAACCGGTCGGAAATGGCTGGCGCGAGCGTTCAGCGGGTAACGCCCCGGGATCGCGACTGCCATCGTCGTGTGACCCGAATGCACAGCCTCGATCAGGATCTCGCTCTCGAAAGTGAAGCGACTACTGCGAACGTGGTCGCCAAGCGCGAGGTGCATGACGTCGCGAGGATAAACACGAAAGCCCGACTGCGAATCGGCAATCGGGTGTCCCGCGGCCCACGAGATCCAGAAGCAGGCGATACGGTTGGCGCAGTACCGCGCCTTCGGAATCTGCGCGCGGTCATGCAGTCGCGAGCCGATCACGATGGACTGAGGATGCCGTTGCCACGCGGCGAGCAACTCCGGCGCATCGGCCGGGTCGTGCTGACCGTCGCCGTCGAGCGAAATCAGGCAGCGAGCGTCGTTTGCCAACGCGTGCTCGAATGCCGTGCGAAGGCTGGCTGCCTTGCCTTGGTTGACCTCATGTGTCAGTAACGTCACCGGAAGACCGTGCAACTGCGCCGCGGTGTCATCACTCGATCCGTCGTCGACGACGATCACGCGCGGGCACTGCGTCAACGCTTGCTGAACCAATGCGCGTATCGTGCGCGCCTCGTTAAAGGCAGGGATCGCAATCCACACCCCCTGCCAAGGGCGACTCGACCGTTCTGTTCGCTTGGCGGTCATCGTCAGTAAAGCCCGCCGTTGACGCCAATGACCTGGCCGGTAATGTAACTCCCGGCATCCGACGCGAGGAAGGCAACCAGCGCTGCAACCTCCTCAGGCCTGCCGGCACGCCCAGCGGGCACGATTGCCTTGACCTTGTCATGCGGGAATGCCGCCTCAGCCATGCCAGTATCAATCACGCCCGGCGCCACTGCGTTGACGGTGATGCCACGCCCGGCGAGCTCCAGTGCCAATGCCTTCGTGGCGCCGTGCAGCCCCGCCTTCGCCGCCGCGTAGTTGGCTTGACCGCGATTGCCGGCCTGTCCGGCAACCGAGCCAATGTTGACGATGCGGCCCCAGCGGGTGCGTACCATAGGCAACAGCATCGGCTGTGTGACCCGAAAGAATCCGTTCAGATTGGTGTCGATCACTTCGTGCCAGGCGGAAAAGTCCATGCCAGCCATCAGCGCGTCGCGGTGGACACCGGCATTGTTGACCAGAATCTGGATCGGGCCCGTCGCAAGCAGCGCCTCGACTGCGGCTTGCACTTGCACATCGTCGGTCAGGTCGAAGGCGACCGCGCTCGCGTGCCTGCCCGCGGCCACCAGTTCGGCGGCCAGCGCCTGCGCGCGGTCAATCCCGCGGTTCGCATGCACGACGACGTGCACGCCGTCTTCCGCCAAGGCGCGACAGATCGCCGCACCGATGCCGCCGCTGCCGCCGGTGACCAGCGCTCGCCGCGCCGGGGGAGTTTCGCTGTCCGTCATCGTGCAGAGGATAGTGTGAACGCGACGATCAGGCGACCGCTGGCGATGGGCTGGTTCGAATCGACGACTTCGAACGCGTACATGCAACCCGAAGCCCCCCGGCTGAGCAGTTCCGCACGCACGGTCAGTGGCCCGCCGTTGGTCGGAAAGCATGCGGTGTGCAGTTCGACATCAGACAGTTTCGCCAGCATCCCGGCGCGCCGAACGGCCTCGTCGCCCAGCAGCGCGCCGTGTACCGCCGTTGCCTGCGCTGCGTATTCGGCTGCAGCGACTGCGGGAACCATGCCGTCACGCGCGAGCGGATGCGCTGCACCGGGCGCCGCGGCGGCACATGCGATATCCGTCGCGTCCCATTGGAGCACCGCGTCGAGCAAGCACATCGTGCCTGCATGCGGCACGCAGGCCTCGATTTCGGCGCGATTCAGCGTCATGCAGCGCCACCATCCACGCGCCGCAGACTGAGCAACTGTCCACCAAGCTTCAGGTGGCGGACCATGTCGGGCGCAGCGTCCAGCAGGCCGAGCGCCGCTAGAGCATGTGCGCTACTGTGAGTGGACCAGCGCTGCGGCAGCCAGGCCGGGAGCGGAGTGGGCGTTGCCACGCCCGACGGCTCGAGAGCCAGGATGAACGAGCCCAACATTGGCATGCCTGGCGGTTCGGCGTTCAGGATCCACGCTGTCGCCGTGGATTCGGTAACCGACAGCAGTTCGTCGAGAGGCGCGCTCATCGCCGGGTCATAAGCCACGAGCAGAATTGGCTGGCGCGTGGCAGTTGCCTCGGTCACCGCGCAAAGCAGGCCGCTGGCAAAGCTCTCCAGGCCCATGCTGACGACGGTGGCCGACTGGCGGTTGCGCCAGGCGATCGAGAAATAGCCCGAGGGCGCGTTGTGCACGGAGTTCGCGAACAACAGGGGCGAGACTTGCCGCGTGGTAGTCAGCGCCTCGAGCATCTGCTGGCAGACCTCGCCGGTGCCTTCGTCGGTGGCGAACACCGAGCGCAGCATCTCGACAGGGAATGGGCTGGCCTGTAGCGCCTGTTCTATGCACGCCAGCGTCAGCCGCACAATGTGGCTCGCACGGCGGCGGTCGTTAGGCGGCAGCACCGCCGGGCCAGGGGGTAGCAGCTGTGCTGCCGCCTCTGGCGGCTGTCCGCTGCGGCAGGCCGCGCGAAGGTCCGCCAGTGATGCCAAGCCCGGTGCGAGAACACCGGCGGAGTGGAGATGGAAGCGCAGGCGGCTCACTTCAATCCGAACGGCTGAAGATCAGCGTGCAATTGCTGCCGCCGAACCCGAAACTGTTGCTCATCGCATGCCGCAGCGAGGCCCCACGTGCCTGCGTGACCAGGTCGACCGGCAACTGCGGGTCAGGCGTGCCGAGGTTTGCTGACGGTGGCAAGACCTGCCGCTCGAGAGTCAGCATGGTGATGACAGCCTCGACGATGCCGGCCGCACCTAGAGTGTGACCGGTTACGCCTTTGGTCGACGATACCGGCACGCCGCGCTCGCCGAACACGGCCGTCAGTGCTGCCGCCTCCGACCGGTCGTTAGCCAGCGTCGCAGTCCCGTGGGCATTGACATAGCCAATATCGGCTGGCGCAAGCTGGGCCGCCGCCAGCCCCATATGCATGGCGTCTTGCGCACCCAGGCCCTCGGGATGCGGCGTCGACATGTGCCAGGCATCACTGGACTCGCCACCGCCGCGAAAGCACACCGCCGCAGGCGCGCGGTCGAGCAATGCGAAGCCCGCGGCCTCGCCAATTGAAATGCCGTTTCGCTCGGCGTCGAAGGGGCGGCAAATGTCGCCTGAAAGCAGTTGCAGCGCGTCAAAGCCGTGCAGCGTCGACAAGCACAGACTGTCAACTCCGCCGACGACTGCGGCGTCGATTATTCCGGCATCGATCCAACGCTGCGCGGTCAGGAATACCTTGGCGCTCGACGAGCAAGCGGTGGAGATCACAGCCATCGGCCCCTGAATCCCCAGCAGGCCAGCACTGAAGCGACACAGTGAATCGAGCGCGTGACTGTGGCGGTAGTCGAACCCGCCGGGCCACTGTCCGGTCTCGCGCCGCTCTGCATAAGCGATCTCGGTGCTACGGATACCCGAGGTGCTGGTTCCCAGCACCAAGCCGATGCGGTGGGCGCCACGCCGCGCAATCGCCTCGTCCACCACCCTGCTGAATTCGGCCTCCTGCAACGCAAGCCAGGCGAGACGGTGGTTGCGACTGTCCCAAGCCTGCAGATGCGATGGCAGGGTCGCTTCGTCTACGCCCGGAACCGCCCCGACCCAGCACGGCAGGTCACACCAGGCCAGGTCGTTTCGGCGCAGGCCCGTACGACCGTGCGCGAGCGCGTCCCATAGTTCGGCGGTTCCGTGGCCGGCAGGGTGTACGACGGACGTCGCCAATATTCCAAGCACACCGGATTCCGAAAAAACGCCCCATTGATCACAATGCCGCGCGGCACTCGAGCAGCGTGTGGTAGCCACCGATGCCGTCGGTCAACTCGCAGATCTCGAAACCGGCGCGCTCCACCAGACTCAGGAACACCGAGGAGTCGTACATCTGGCTGGTGCCGTTGGCCACACAAGTGAAGTATAGCGAGGTCTGCTGCAGGCTGAAGGCCGCCGCTTCGAAGCGCTGGCGATCCCAGAACAGTTCGAGAATCCATAGCCGTCCATCTCTCGGGAGCGCAACTCGCACCTTACCGAGAATCGCAACGATCTGGTCTTCCGAAAAACAGTCCAGGAACTGGCTCATCCAGATCAACTCGTACCCCGTCGGCAATTCCGTTCCGACATCGAGCAGGTCTACGGGATGGAACCGCGCGCGCTCGACCATACCGCCGTCGGTCAGTCGCTTGCGCGCGCGCTCCAACTGCAGCGGCAGGTCGACCAGACCGCACTCCAGCGCAGGAAATCGGCCAAGGCATAACTGTGCCCACCTGCCCGTATTGCAGCCGATGTCGAGCAAGCGGGCCGGCAGGTCGGTCGCCAGTCGCTTGCACACTGCAGGGAATGCCTGGTCGGAATAGAAGTGGTCGAACGCGTGCCAACTGCGACGTGCCGGCTCAGGTAGCACCGACAGGCCTTCGTACAGCGTTGCCCAAGGGCCAAGCTCCTTGAGACCCGCCGGCTTGCCCTTTCGCAGCGACTCGTCGAGATGGGCGGCGGCTCGATAGCAGACGTCGCGCGTGAAGTCGAAGTTCACGCGAGTCATCTCGTCGTCCAGCAGGAAACGACCGAGTTTGCCCAGATGGTAGCGCCCATCGCGTCGCCAGACGATATGCAGTCCCAGGCCCGCCTCGAGCAGCACCCGTGCAGCGTAAATCGACAGGCCGGTCGCGGCAGCGACCTCATCGATCGAACGCCCCTGCGACGAAGTCTCGGCCAAGGCTGCGAGCACGCCGCGGTCACGCATCACCGCGGTCGCGTGGAAGGCAATCGGCGCAAATGCCAGCCATTGGGCAGCGGTGACAGCCTCCAGCGCGCTCAGCGGATCTTTCTCGAACATGGGTTTCCTGCGGTCAGGGCGAGAGGTGGGTCGTCGTCCGCTCGCCCTCTCGTTCGACGACAACGATCACCTCCAGCTGCGCGCCCGAGCCCCGCAACTCCAGGTGGTCCAGGTGGCGGGCCACCTCGCTGCTGCGCGGCCGGAGCACTATGGTCCAGAGAGGCGCCGCACCATCCAGCTCGATGCGAAAGTCTTGCTCCAGCGCAAGCAGATCACCGGCAACGATTCGACGCAGTGCATTGGCCAGGGCGGCCAACGCCGGCGCCTCGCTGAACGGGATCTGCTTGGTCATGAAGCCGTCAGGGCCGACCCACTCGATGCGGTCGGGAAACAGGCGCCAGGTCTCCTTGCGCGGGGCTTCGACGCGCTTCTCCAACCGGTCCGGGTTGGAGTGCATCGTCCCACGCGACTCTACCGGCGCCGCAAGCCACGGCGACTCGCGCACCTCTTGGAAGGATACGACCGTCACGGACGTGGTCTGCAGCAGGCGCTGCAACTCAGGCAAAGTCAGCGCTTGCGCTGCGACCATGACGGCGCCCGCCAACGTCAGGCCAAGTGCGATACGGCCCAGAAAAGCGATGCTCATCCCGGATCCTCGGCGCCAGCCCAGTAGGGATAGAAGTTGAACCAGTTCAACGGATAGCGCCGCGCGTACTGTTCGAGCAACGCTGCATAGCGGTCGACCACCGGATGCAGCGCAATGCCCCGACTGCCCTGCGGCGCAGCTGGTCCGAATTCGACAAACTCGATGCGGTACCTGTTTCCTGTTTCGTAGAGGCCGAAGCACATCAGCACCGGCGCCTCGCTGCGCGCCGCAAGCACGTGAGGCGCTACCGGCATCGCCGTCGTGCGACCGAGAAAGCGCACGCGCAGATGGGCCGCGCCGTCAACACGGTCGGCCAGGACGGCAACAACGCCCCCTTTCGCGAGCGCCTCGTGCGCACGCAGGTAGCTATCGGGGCGTCCAAGCGGGATCACGCTCGGGGCACAATCATCGATGCCAGCGATGCGTCGCAGCCTCGAGCGCGGGTCGATACGCATCATCACACTGACAGGTCGACCGTCCATCGCGCGGTTCGCAAGCATCATCAGGTCGAAGCTTCCCAAGTGCGAACCCAGCAATACGCAGCCCTTGCCGGCCTGCAACGCTTCATCGAGCAAGGGCAGACCCTCGATCGTGACCTCGAAGCGGTCGAAGTCGCCGGCCGCCATATAGACGCGATCGAGGAGCGTTGCCCCAAAACTGTAGAAATGCGCGAAGACCTCCTTCCAGCGAGCCTGTCGGCCCTGCGCCGCCTGCAGAAACTCACTGGATGCGCGGCGGGCCATGCGGTCGGTAAGCAAGAAATAGAGCACGATGGGATACAGCAACGCGCGACACGGTGTCCGCCCCAACGTTCGTGCGAGCAAGACAATCAGGTGCAGAAGCCAGGCACTGCCACGCTCGGCCTTGTCGGTCCAGGATTTCATGCTGGCGACCCATTCGCCGTCTGCAGCGATACGCTGCCGCTAGCCAATTGCACGACCGCACCGTCGCGCCGGACGTGAACGCGAAACGACGCGCGCGCGCCATCGATCTCACACAGCGCACGGGCCTCCTCGCCGGGCCGCAATGCCGATATGAACTTGATCTGATGCAGGTGCGCGACGCGTCGGCCCGTCGTCTGCTGCAGCATCGCCAGGACGCAGTCAAGCAACAGCACGCCAGGCACTATTGGATGACCGGGGAAATGCCCGCGCAGCGAAGGGTGATCCGCCGGCACGCGAACGTCGAACTCAGCACGGTTCATCACGCCGTCTCTTTGGCAAGCCAGGCGGCATATACCGTATCCAGCGCCGCGCGCGGAACCTTGCCGTGGTCGGTGCGCGGCAGGCGGTCGACGCGGATGATCGCACGCGGCAAGAACACCGGGTCCATCTGCTCGCGCAGCCAGGCGTGGGTGGCCACGCGGTCCAGTGGCGCTCCGGCGTGGATCAGCACAAGGCGACGTTCGACATGTGCGCCGATGGCCGGCATGTAGAACACACCGTCGACAAGGCCCGGCAGATCCTGCAGCAGCAGATTCAGTCCCGCCAGCGAGGCACGCCGGCCCGCGATCTTGATCAAGTCTCGCTGGCGACCCAGCAAGCTGAAGCCGCCTCGCGCATCGTGCTCAATACGGTCAGACAGCTTCTGGGGAGACGTGAAGTGCGTACCCCAGGCCAATGTGTACCTTGCCGCCGGTTCGAGTTTCACGCCCTCGACCGGCATCCACCGTGTTTCGCGCGCCGTGCGCCGCGTCGCGACCACGCCGGTCTCGGTCGAGCCATAAATCTCCAACACCGGCGCGTCGACCAGTGCTTCGGTCCGAACCGCCAGCGCCGGCGCAAGTGGCATTGTCGATGTGATCACGAGGCGGCAGTGCGACACAGGCTCGCCGGACCTGGCGACCGCACGCAGGTGCAGCGGCGTCGCGATCCAGGCCGTACCGTTCCCGCACCACTCGAGAGCTGCGCGCACGTCGGCTGGCAGCAAGGGACGACGATCGAGCACGGGAATCCCGTAGAGCAGCGACAGCATCACCGAAGTCTCGACCCCGAACATATGCTGCGGGGGCACGCATGAGACGATTTGTCGCACCGCCGCCAAGCCGCCGTCAACGTCCTGCTCGAGACGTTTGCCGAGTACCTGTGCGCCCCGCATCAACTGACCCAGTGTTTTCACCTGCGGCTTGGGCACGCCCGTACTACCCGAGGTATATAGACACACCAGCGGCGCGTTCCACGCGGGCAACCAGGCCATCCCGGCGTCGGATATTTCAGTCGATCTCACCTCGGGCATGTGTACCAGGCAGCGGGCGTACTCGCTCCACTGCGGTTGCAGTGCCTTGATGTCGTCGACGACGATGAGAGGATCCTCGCTGGACTTCAGCATTGCCCTCAGGTCGGCATCCCCGGCTGACGGCGGCAGCAGCTGCAGGCAGCCGCGTCGCAATGCAGCCAACCAGGTCACGAGAAAGCCGACGCGCGAGTTGCACAGATTGCAGAGCGTCGTCGTGCCGTCAAGCCTGGCAGCCAATGCAAGCGAGGCCGCGTGGATCTGGCGCCAGGTCCAATCGTGACCACTACCGATCACGGCGGGCCGATCCAGAGTGGCGCCTGCCGCCGCCAACGGCGTGTCAAGCAATCGCTGCATGGTCGATGCCGAGAAGGTGCTCAGAGACCCAAACGCCAAACGCTCCAGGTATCACGAAGCTGCTGCATCAGACCAGGAAAGTCCTGGCCGGGGAAGAGGTGCGCGCGAAGCCTGTGTTCGCCGACGAACAGCACTGCCATCCCCGACCAAACCAGGGCACTGGTCCCGCCAAACGGCAGACTCACGGTCAACGGCAGCAACGCAGCGATAGCGAAGTAGGCGCACCAGACAGCCGTCAGACGCCGCGTGTAACGGCATAGGGCCGGTGGCAACGCAGAGGCGCTGACTCGAGCGATACGCTCGATCAACGGCACATCACCTGCGCGAAGCGTGCGGCCGAAGACGAGCGCCAACCAGATCGGCACGACAACCGACACGGCGCGCCATGGAATCAGCACGTCGGACAACTCGGGTGGCCACACGGGCAGACCAACACTACGCGGCCAAGGTCGTGCAGAGATGGTCAGCCAAGCTTTGCAACGAGGCAAAGATGGCCTCGTTGTCGGGGTCGTCCGATCTCAGCTTGACACCGTAACGTTGCTGGATCACCAACGAGATTTCCAACATGTCCAACGAGTCCAGACCGAGGCCGCCACCGAATAGCGGCGCCGCCAGATCCAGATGCTCAGGATCGACGCCCTCGAGGTTCAGAGTCTCTACCAGCAGAACGGCCAAGTCCCGTGCGGACACTGTCACGACGGATGCGCACATGCTCACAATCCAGAGATTTGTGCATCGATGCCGCGGGTGAGGTTCTGGATCCAACCGTTGTAGTTCTTGTGTATGGATCCGTCCATCTCGTTCAGGTTGACGCTAGAGCGGTACTTAATGCTGTAACTACTGGATGAGTAGGGAATTTCGACCACCGCCGTATGGGTACGCAGTTGTAGCGTGCCAAGCAGCTTGTTGGGCCCCTCGTCCTTCATCTGCCAGCCGAGCGCAGCCCCAGCACGGATGATGGCGCCACGCACCTCGCGATGGCTGACCGCCTTGCCCGATGCAGTGGTCACGGCCGCATCACTGACGTTCATGATCGGCGCCGTGGCGCAGCCGGCTATCACAATCGCTGCCGCCAAGGCACACAGGGTCGTACGAAGACTCATGGTCAAGACTCCAGGAAGGACAGACGATCAGTCATCAGGACTTGCAAGGCGTTGCGAACGAAAACCGGGTTCCCGGAATATCCGAGATGCCATTCACCGGCGCATCGAATCATATCCGATCTCCTGCCACGTTTCGTTCTTGCAGCTGCGTCGATCCCCACGATGCACTTCTTCATTCCCGCAGTTCAGTAACTTGCCCGCACACGCTTACCCGATTCGCCGAGCATCCACGCAACCGCAAAGCCAGCCGCCCAAGCGCTCTGCCTGCGAACAAGCGGACTGTCCTCGAAGGTCGCGCCATGCAAGTCGTCGAAGCGCACAAACGCGCCGACCCAGAAGCGGGGAAAACGCTTCGAAAGCGCGGCAACGATATGCGTTCCTCCATACCCCGCTTCAGCACTGTAGGCAGAGCGGCCGGGACGTACCTCGTCAGCGGCCACGTCGTAGAAATATCCCCAAAAAGGAGCGTCGGCATAGATTGGCCCGGCCAGCATTCCCAGGTTCCAGCGCCGAAAACCGAAGGGATCCCTGACATCAACGTTGAGGGAAGGCGTAAATGTCGCTCCAATCCGCTCGAACCCGCCGCCTATCTCGAAAGCGGCACGAACCGGAACGCGCAGCTCCACCTTCGTGCCAAGATCAGCACTTCTCCAGAGACCTACATTAAGAGAAGGTCCGATTTCCATCGTGGGCCGGAGATCCGGCATTCCTTGTCGCGCGCTATCGCCGTCACTCTTTACGGGAATGGTGGCTGCCAGACTGACGTTGATCTCGAGCCAATCGCTGGCGAAAAAAACACCGCGAAGGCCATCGCGATCGGCCTTGAAGAAGTCACCCCGGTAGACGAAGTAGGGGGCTGGGAGAACAAACGTACGCTGGCGTTCCGAGCCACGGTAGGCGGGGAAAGACGCCACTCCCACACCAAGTCCAACCTCCCAAAGGGGTAGCGTCTCTTCGGCCCGTAGCGGCGTGGCGAAGATGAGACCGATCACCGCCATCAGGACAACACGTGAACTCCGCCGTCTCTTCATCCGGTACCTTGTCTGATGCAGATCAATCGAAAAAATAGCTTGATGGTGGCGGAGGTCATGGCAAGAACTTCGGTTGACCAGTATCGCTTGCCATTCTCCGAGGAGCATTTTAGCTTTGCTGCGCTGCGCAAACACACCAGGGAGAATGACGATCCTTGTTGGCAACCGCTACGATGACCTCCGCGCTGCCAAGGCAACTACCGCGAACACGAAGGGCATATCGCACAAGGTTGAGCGCGTCGAGCAGAACGGAGTCCGTCGGCCGGGCCCCGGGCTGTGCTTGCCGGTGTGGCGAATGTCCACCGCCTGGGGGAGCTTGCGGCCCCTACTCCTGCTCTGTGCTTCGAGAGGAACGGCAACATGGAATACCGATCAGTAGACCTTGCGGCACGCAGCTTCGCAGTCGTCAATGCCGTGATCTGGGCCGTGCTCGCGTTCGGCTGGAGCTTCCGCGCAGACTGGGCCGTTCGCCTCCTTCCCTGGCCTGAAGTGCCCATGACCTTTGTGTTCCTCGCTTCGATCGGTGCATCCATCGCGGCTGTATGGCTGGCGGTGGCCTGGGCCCGCGAGTGGGCAGCGCTCAGCGGCGTGGGTCTGAACATCGTGGTCGCGGGGACGGGCAGCGCGCTGCACCTGCTCCTGCTTGGCCGGCCGTGGCTGGCTGCCAGCGCGGCGCTCGCCGCGGGTTTCGGGCTCCTGCTGTATGGCTGGGCTCGCCGCCAACCCGTGAAAGACCCGCGTGCAATGCCGCGTCTCGTGCGCTGGGCCTTCATGGTCTTCACGGTGGTGCTGATCGTGGCGGGCGGTGCGCTCGTGGCTCAACGACAGGTGTTTCCGTGGCGGATGCAGCCATCGACGATGGTCCTGGTTGGCGCCATCTTTCTCGGAGCGGCGGCGTACTTTGCGCATGGGGCCGCAAACCCGCGCTGGGCCCACGCGGCGCCACCGCTGTGGGGGTTCCTGCTTTACGACCTGGTGCTGTTCGTGCCGTACTTGCGCCTGCTGGGCGCGGATACCGGTGGCGTGGACGACTACTACGGCGACGGTGGCGGCGCAGTCAACAGGACCAGTCTTGCGATTTACCTCACGGTGCTGTCGGTCAGCGCAGCGCTGGCGGTCTATGCCCTGTTCGTGAATCCCGCGACACGCGGGTCGGCCTCGTCCCACGAAGTGGTTTGAGTCTTCAGCCGCGCGGCTTGGTGCGCGGCGGCGATCGTCCTGGATGGGTCAAGAATGAAATCGAACGAGGGGAACCGGCGTCCCTGTCACGATTCAGCTTCCTGGACAGTTTCCTTTCTTTCCTGCCAAGGCCAACGGCCCTCGACTTCCAGGGTAAGTGCCCAGCCCAAAGCCGTCCTCACGAGTACAAGCAGCGCCAGTGTCGCGAGGTTCATCAGCGTCAATTCCAAAGTGACGGTGCGAATGATGTCGGCCGCCACCAGAAGTTCGAGTCCGACCAGCAGAGATTGACCCAGCAGGATGCGATAGCTCTGATACGCATGCTCGAAGTGCTTTCTAGACTGAAGAAGCCAGCGCACGGTGCCGACGCTGATGAAGGCAACCATGATGATGATCGCGAGGACTTCGATGCCCAGGATGACCCATTCGATTAGAGCCTTGAAAGAGAGCATCTGCCTGACTTCTCCCGCCGTTTCGCTGGTTGCGAATGGCCAATGTCGACTTGCCAACCATGCCGGCTCAGCCGCCGGCAGCTTACCAAGGTACACCGGCCGTCTGGGAACGCATGGTTTCGGCGCACTAAGCGGGCCGCAGTTGGCCGGTTGCTGCCGTAGTACTGCACCGATGTGCACGAGTCTAACCGTGGCGCTATTGCAGCATTATTGGTGGAGGGATTGAAGCAAAACGACTGGCGGGATTTGGAACCGCGTACGCAGAAGGACTCGATCCGCGACGGCTACCTGGCCCACTAACAGATCTACAAGACCAAGACGGTGAAGACGGCCGCCGAGGGCGGCTTCGAGGTGAAGCGCAAGGCGCTCGACTGGCCGGCGATGTCCGCCGACGCCCGCGACGAGTTCGAGCAGATCTTCGGCGACAAGGACGCGGTCTCGGCCAGTGCTGGGCAACAACTACGCAGGAGCAGTTCAGGCGGATTTATGCCGCCAACCGAAGAACTGCGGCGGCCGATTGTGAAGGCCAGACAGGATCGGTGGCGCTCCGCGAGTAGCCGGATCGGCCAGGTCTACATGCGCGCGTGCGACGTCTCGTTCGTCCGCCATAGCGGTCATTGACACCCGCGTCATCCGGCCGGCACTGGCACATCAGTTGGCCCGCAGGGGCACCCCCGGCGCAGCTGGATCCTTCCGACCTCGGAGGCCGCCCGTCACCTGAACTGAGCGCCACAGACCCTGCGCGTTTGGGCGTGCTACGAGAGCGGGCCCATTCGCCCGAATCGGATCAACGGCCGCCTCGCGTGGCACGTTGAAGATCTACGTCGCCTCCTCGCCCGCTAGAAACAAGTCGCGCGGTCGGTGCAATGCAGGCAGTTTGGGCACCAGGACGGCGAGGGTTTCCAGGCCGGTGCGTACCGAGTCAACCCCGGCCCGGCCTCACCACGTCCTGGAGCGGCTCGCCCCGGTGCAGGCGCCGCAGGTTCGCGACGATCATGTCCCAGCGACGGTCCATCATCTGCTCGGTCCACTGCGACGAGTGCGGCGTCATC
>JBPPMF010000258.1:0-15455 GCA_051305915.1 Thiobacillus sp.
GCGACGTGGTAGGAGCCGCCACCACCCGATCCGATCCCAGCCGTGTGGTGGCGGTGGCCGGCCTGCGCGGCCTGAACGACGCGGACCTGAAAAAGGCCCAGTTCAATGCCGGCGAGCTCGCACGTCTGGACGCCTGGAAAGTGACACCCAGCCAGGCCCGAAGCTTCGCCAGCCAGTCAGGCCTGGTCGCGGTCAATGTGCCGGCTTTGCCTAAACCCAAGCCCGAGCAGTCCGCTTCGCCTTCGCCGTGGGAGAGCAACTGATGAAAACCAAACTGATGTTATTGGCAGTTTCGCTGGTTGCCTTCAGCGGGACGGCTGCTGCGTTCGATCTGGGCAAGTTTCTGGAAGATCGGGTGAAGCAGGAACTCAACAAAGATAAGCAGACGCAGCCAGCGCCGACTCAGGCTCCCGCAGTGGAGCAAAACGCGGCCGCGGCACCTCCTCAGACCAAGCAGAAAATTGATGCCCGGCAGTTGGGCTTTGCCCTGTTCGGCGATTACTCGCTGGAAGAGGAAAACCGCATCGGCAGCCAGATTTCGGGCAACTTGCTGGGCGCGGTGCAACTGGTGCGCGACGATACGCTGCAACGCTATGTCAATCTGGTCGGCAACTGGGTTGCGCTGCAAAGCGGACGCCAGGATGTCACCTGGCGTTTTGGCGTGCTCGACACCGAGGACATCAATGCCTTTGCCGCGCCCGGAGGCTATATCTTCGTGACCAAGGGCCTGTATCGCCTGCTCAATAGTGAGGCCGATCTGGCCGGGGTGCTGGGGCATGAAATTGCCCACGTGACCCAGAAGCATCATCTCAAGGTGCTCAAGCAGTCGAGCCTGATCGGTGCGCTGGGGCAGGCCGCCAGCAGCAAGGTTCAGGGCAGCGACCCGGTGGTGCAGAACCTGATCGGCAACGGCGCGGAAATCATGGCGCGCGGTCTCGACAAGGATGCCGAATTCGAGGCTGATCGTGTCGGCATGGTGTACGCAGCGCGTGCCGGCTACATTCCATGGGGGCTGCCCGGGGTGCTGCAGGACATGGCGGCATTGCCCGCCAAGGACGGCCGCACCGGACTGCTCTACAAAACTCACCCGCATCCGGCCGATCGACTTGCTGCACTGGGCGAGGCGGTGGACGGACGTCTCGATGACGTGCGCGGCAAAGAGCTGCCCGACCGCTTCTATCGCATTCGGTGAGGCGTATTCCGTCCGGCCTGGTGCAGGCTGGACTCTCCGCGCTGTTCGTTCTGCTGATCGCATCGCATGTTGCGGGGCTGGTACATATCGCCCCGATGCAGCGTGCCGAGGCCTGGCTGTATGACGTCTGGTTGATGCGGACCGCCCCGGTTGGCTTGGACGACCGTGTGGCGATTCTCGACATCGACGAGGCGAGCCTGAAAAGCGTCGGCCGCTGGCCATGGAGCCGTGACACCATGACTACGCTGGTCGAGCAGTTGTTCGACCATTACGGCGTGGCGGCGGTGGGATTCGACGTGGTGTTTGCCGAACCGGACACAAGCTCTGGTCTCGACACCCTCAGGCAACTCGCGCAACGCGATCTTGCTGGCAGTGCTGATTTCCAGGCTGCGCTCAAACGACTTACGCCGCAACTCGACTACGATGCCCGCTTTGCTCAGGCGCTGGCCGAGCGCCCGACTTCGCTTGGCTATTACTTCATTCCTGAAGGCTATGGCGAAGCCCAATCCGGGATGCTGCCGCCGCCGTCGTTGCCGGCCGCCGCGTTCGATCCGCTGCAGCCCGGCATGCCGCCCCCCACGGGCTATGGCGCCAACCTGACTGCTTTCCAGCAGGCGGCGCCGGGGGCCGGTTTTTTCAATATGCAGGCCGATGAAGATGGCACCGCGCGGCAGATGGCCCTGATCAATCCATTTGGTGAGGGATACCATCTGGCGCTGTCGGCGTCCACCTTGCGGGTGGCATTTGGCGGCGATCCCGTAAGCGCAGGGCTTGAATCGAACAGCTTGCTGGGACGGCAATATCAGGCTCCCTGGATCGAAGTGGGAGGCATCCGTGTGCCGCTGAGTGCGGACGGCACAGTGCATGTGCCCTATCGCGCCGGCTCGCCTTACCCCTATATTTCGGCGGCCGAGGTGCTGGCGGGCAAGGCACCATTCGAACAACTGGAAAACCGTATCGTGCTGCTGGGCTCGACCGCGCCGGGGCTGGCCGACCTGCGGGTGACCCCCTTTTCCAATGCCTTTCCGGGGGTCGAGATCCATGCGCATCTGATCGCCGGCATGCTCGACGGCGACGCCCGCACAACGCCGCCGTGGGCGGATGACGCTCGGCTCGCCGCAGTCCTGTTGCTGGGCGCCTTGCTGACCGGGGTGCTGCTGCGTTTTGGTCCGACGATCGGGCTGGCAACCACCCTCGTGCTGCTGGCCTTGCTGCTTGCGGCCTACCACGCGGCGTGGTCGCGTTTCTGGGTGGTGCCAATGGCGGCGCCGATGATGACGCTGCTCGGTCTGTATGCGCTCAACACCGCTTACGGTTTTTTTGCCGCAACGCGCAGCAAGCGCCAGATCACCAAGCTGTTCGGCCAGTACGTACCGCCCGAATTGGCTGCCGAAATGAGTCAGAATCCGGCGCACTACACGATGGAAGGACAGTCGCGCGAGATGACGGTGCTGTTCTCCGACATCCGTGGCTTCACCAATTTTTCCGAGAAGCTGCCGCCGACCGAACTTTCGGAAGTGCTGAACGCTTACCTGTCGACCATGACGCGCATCATCCAGCAGCAGCGCGGCACCATCGACAAGTACATCGGCGACGCCATCATGGCGTTCTGGAACGCGCCAGTCGACCTGAACGACCACGCCAGCCGCGCGGTGCAGACCGCGCTCGACATGCAGGCGGCGCTCGCGCAGCTGAATCAGGAGTTCGCCACGCGCGGCTGGCCCGAGGTGAAGATCGGCGTCGGCGTCAACACGGGGCGCATGAGCGTCGGCAACATGGGCTCGGAATTCCGCATGTCCTATACCGTGATGGGCGATGCGGTGAACCTTGGTTCGCGCCTGGAAGGCATTACCAAGCAATATGGTGTTGGCATCCTGGTCACCCAGCCCACGGTCGAGGCTGATCCATTGCATGCCTTCATGAAGATCGACGACGTGCAGGTCAAAGGCAAGGAAACCCCGGTGGCGATTTATGAACCGCTGGGGCCGAAAGACGGACTCGACGATGCGCTACGCCAGAACGCTGCTGAATTCGAAACCGCGTTTGCGCACTACCAGGCACAGACGTGGGATGCGGCCGAAGCGAACTTGCGAGCTCTCAATTTACGTGCGCCACGGCCGTTGTATGATATCTACCTCGAACGCATCGCACTTTTCCGCGCGGAGCGGCCCCCGGCTGACTGGGATGGTGTGTTCGTTTACACCACGAAATAATCACGATAACAAACCAGCGATGAAACTTACCATCCTCGGCTGCAGCGGCGGAATCGGTAGCGGGCGCCATACGACCTGCCTCAAGGTCGACGACGATATCCTGATCGATGCCGGCACGGGCATCACCACACTCACATTTGAACAACTGCTGGCGATCGATCATGTGTTCATCACGCATGCTCACCTCGATCATGTGCTGGGATTGCCGCTGCTGCTCGACAGCGTCGGCGACTTGCGTGCCACCCCGGTGACAGTGCACGCGCTGCCCGAAGTGCTGGAGGTATTGGCCACCCATCTGTTTAACTGGCACCTGTGGCCGGATTTCCGGCAAATCCCGAGCCCGGAGGTGCCATGGCTGCGTTTTGAACCCCTGGATTTAGGCGACGCACTCGAACTTGGGGGGCGCACTGTCCGACCGTTGCCGGTCAATCACGTGGTTCCAGCGTGCGGGCTCCATCTGGCGACAGCGGCGGGCAGCCTGGTGTTCAGTGGCGACACCACGCACAGCGACGCTTTCATCGCTGCGCTCAACGCCATTCCAGACCTGCGTCACCTTATCGTCGAAACCTCATTCGAGAATGCGCTGATCGACATCGCGCAGGTGTCGAAGCACCACTGGCCGGAATCGCTGGCGGCGGAACTGCAGCTGCTCAGCGTGCGCCCTGAGGTGTGGATCACCCATCTGAAGCCGGGCAACGAGTCGGCGATCATGAATGAATTGCGCGCGGCCGCCCCTGACTGGGGCGTGGAGGCATTGCTGCAAGGGCAGGTGATCGAGATTTAGCCCGGTTGTTTCAAGGCGCGAAGCCCGCCAGCTCCGCCTCGAATTCTGCAGTATCCAAACTTTCAAACGATTCCCGGTTGAACAGGGTGATGGCGCCGGCCATTTCGCTCCAGCCGTAGCCACGGCACTGCGGGCTTAATGCGTTGCTGTCCTGCGGGACCCGGGCGACGAGATGCAGGCATCCCTTGCTGTAGATGAGGTTGTAGGGGGTGTTGCGCTGGTGTAGTTGATCGAGCCGCAACCAAGCGGTTTCTGCATCGGTGAAACGGTGGCATGAGACTGGATAGGACTCGATGCCGCCATTGTGGGCAAAGCGCGCATCCTGCACCGGTAGCGGGTTGGTCTGCACAAAGCTCTGGAAATGCAAATGATTGACCGACGCGCCAGCGCCATGGCTGTTGTAGCCCAGGCAGAGGCCGGGCGTGCCGGATTCCGCACAGATTACCCAAGCCCAGTCGTGTAGTTCCGGGGTAAGGCATTGCGCCAACTCGCGTACGGGCTCGGGCACCAGCAGACCATGCAGGCGGGCGAAAGGGAATTTGTTGTACAGCATGCGCGCCGGCTTGCCGGCCAGTTCGCCTTCCCAGAAAATTTCCTTGGCAAGAAATGGTTTGTTGAAATGAAAGCCGGATGCGTCGAAGGGGCGCAGCAGGCTTTCGAATTTCATCCCGCTGCTGCGCGGCGGGCGCAAGGCGCGGATGGGGTTGAACATCACTTCCCATGGCCCGGCGCAGCGGCTTTCCATAGACTTCAGATGCTCAAAGCCGATGGCGTGCAGTTTGAGAAAAACCAACACATCGTCGTCCGGTTCGCTCAGTTTCTGACCGCGCTGGAGCGTTTTCACGATGGCCGCAGCGAGTTCCGCATGGCGCGTCGACAAGGCGGGAGAGAGCCGCGCCCACAGCTTGGTGTCATAGGCAGCGTTGGCCAGCACCAGAACGTAGACACCCAGGCCGGGATGCCTGCTTAGCATTGCCGCCAGCCCGTCGGCGAAGTCTTGCTCTAGCGATGAGGTCGAGTCGAACGGGCTGGGCAGTGAATTCATGCTGTGCAAGGAGCGGTCGAGCTCAAAGCTCGCCGTTGGCGGCGGCGCGCATCACAGCCTCCATCTTGTCACGGATTTCCATCGCACCGCGACGCAGCTCGGGTGTGATCCCCGCCTGCTTGCCGGCATGGTCGAGCCAGGTGATATCCCAGTCCAGCATCAGCACCCAGATGTTCTTGTCGGCATCTTCCATCACTGCGATGCGGCAGGGCAGGAACACCACCATTTCCGGAATGATTCTCAGTAGTTCGCGCGCAATCGCGATGTCGCAGAAACTGAACACCTCGACACGGGGCGCACCCGTGTCGCCGAGTACGGCCTCGAAGTCCTTCCACATCAGGTTGCTGCCGACAAACTTAAGATTGACCTGATTCGCGCGCAGCATCATCGATTCGACAACTTCGTCAAAGCTGAGGCCGGGTTTGGCCTTGTATTTGACGGCGAAATAATTCGTTGCCTCGCGCGCATCCATCTGCATCATGCTGGCCATCATCGGCATCGCCATGTGCAGCCAGCGATTCTTCTCTTCAGTTTGCAGCACGCGGTTCATCTGGTAGTCACGGTAGGGCGGCGGTAGCCCCTGCTGAATCAACATCGGGCCATAGGGCGTTGGCACGACCCCGATCCAGCTTGTGGGCTGGGTTGGTGTGGGTGGCGCGGTGGGCCCGTCTGCGGCGAAAGCCGGCAGGCTGCAAAACCAGGCGAAAGCAAACAAAAGAATACGCATCATGGCGTGTCTCCTGGAAGTGAATGATTCCATCCTACGCACCCCGCAATGCGTGCGTCAATGCGGCGTCAGGCGCGTGCATGAAACAGCTCTTCAAGCGCTGCCAGTTCGGCGGCGGCGGCGGCTACATCGCCGCCTTTCACGCTGGCCTCGATCCGTGCAGCGCCTTCCTGAACCGTGGTCGCCATCACGCTGGCGGCGGCGCCTTTCAGTGCGTGGGCTTCCCTGCAGCAGGCGTCGGTCAGGCCTTGTTCGATCCCGTGTTTGAGCGCGGCCAGACTGGCTTCAGTGGTGGAGAGAAAGACCGATTCGAGTTCATGCACCAGCGCCGGATTGCCGGGGTAACGCGCGTGCAGGGCAGCCAGGTCGAGCAGCGGGCTGCGGTCAACGGCGGGCAGCCATTGCATCAGCAGGGTGGCCAGCGCAGCCTCGGTATAAGGTTTGCTCAGATAATCGTTGGCTCCGGCTGCGAGGCAGGTTTCGCGGAAACCGGTGTTGGCATTGGCTGTCAGCGCGATGATCGGGATGCGGCGGATCCCCGCCGGCAACTGGCGAATCTGCCGGGTGGCTTCCAGCCCATCCATTTCCGGCATTTGCCAGTCCATCAGTATCAAGTCGAACGCCTCTTTTTTCAGCAGGTCCAGCGCCGCTGTCCCGCTGGCAGCCACGGCGTATTGCAGGCCCATTTCCCGCAACTGGTGACTCAGCACTTTCTGGTTCACCGGATGGTCTTCCACCACCAGAATCCGCCCCTTCAGCTGGACAGTTGGCTGGCTCGGCAGTTCGGCGAGCGGTAGCGTCGTCGGCGGAAGCAGCAGGAACAGGGTGAAGCGGCTCCCCTTGTCGGGTTCGCTCTCGACCACGAGCCGGCCGCCCATCAATTCAGCCAGCTGGCTGCTGACCGCGAGTCCCAGTCCGGTGCCACCATACTGGCGCGTGGTCGACGAATCCGCCTGCGAAAAGGCCTGGAACAGGCGTGCCTGAGTCTCGGTGCTGATGCCGATGCCGCTGTCGTGCACGCTGAATTGGCAGCCGATTTCATCTTTCACCTTTTCGAACGTCAGCTGTAATTCGATTTCGCCCTGTTGCGTGAATTTGATGGCGTTGTCGACCAGGTTCAGCAGGATCTGGCGGATGCGGGTGGGATCGCCCAGCAAGGCGTCTGGCGGGTTATCGGGCAGCGAGAGGGTCAGGTGCAGGCTTTTTTCCAGCGCACGTGCCTGAAACAAGGCGACCACCCCCTGCGCCAGGGCAACGGGCGAGAAGGCGACCTGCTCGATGGCCAGCTTGCCGGCTTCGATCTTGGAGAAGTCGAGGATGTCGTTGATGATAGTGAGCAGGCTTTCCGCCGAACTTTTCAGGGTTGCGACATATTCGCGCTGGCGTCCGTCGAGCGGAGTTTTCAGTAGCAGTCCGCTCATGCCCAGAATGCCGTGCATGGGGGTGCGGATTTCGTGGCTGACATTGGCGACGAACTCGGACTTGGCACGTGCCATTTGCAGGGCAGCTTCACGCGCGGCTTCCTTGGCCGCTTCGGCGGCACGACGCTCCGAGACGTCGCGCATGATCGCCTGGATCACCGGCTTGCCTTCCAGTTGCATTGCGTGCAGGGCGATTTCGGCCTGGAACACCGAGCCATCCTGGCGCCGCCCTTGCCAGTCCATCACCGCATGTCCCTCGTTGCGGGCCTGCTGAATGTGCTGGCTGGCGTGATCATAAGCGGGTACGCCATTTGCCTGAACTGGTGTGCCAAGTTTTGGAATGGGTGTGTTAAGAAAGTCATCGACCGAGTCCATGCCGAACAGCGATAACGTCGCAGGATTGCAGTCGGTAAATCCCCTGTCGTCGAGAATGACGACGGCGTCTGAATTGGTCTCGAACAGTGTCTGGTATTTGTGCTTTTCCGTTTCCAGCTGTCGTGTCTGGGTCAGCATGCGTCGGCTCACCAACACGGCAACCAGCGTGGCCAGCAGCGTGGCGAAGATGCCCAGCACCAGCATCAGATTACGGCTGGCCTGATAGGCGGCGAAGGTTTTTGCGAGCGCTGCCTCGTTGGCTTCGCGCTGCAGGCGGGTCATGTTGTCGAGTGCTTCGACCAGCTGGTTTTGCAGCGGGATCGCTTCTTCCTGCAGCAGCGTCAGCGCGCCGTAATTGTTCTCGTCGAGCGCCGCTTCGACCACGCTGAACATGACGGGCTGGTTGCTGAAGGTGATCATGTCCAGCTCATTCATCAGCAGGATTTCTTCCGGCAGGCTGAGCATGGAGACCAGCTGGATGCGGTCCTTGGTATAGCGTTCGCCGTATTCCTGGAAGCGCATGAACAGCGCGTCCTTTTCCCAGGGGTCGATCGAAACCACGATGTTGTGCATCACCATGGCGCGGTCGCGCAGGGAATCGCGCATGCGCGAGGCCAGCCGTGTCTTGACGTTGTTGACCGAGACCACGTGTTCCAGTTCGGCGTTGAGGTGCGCCATCTGCGTGACGCCCAGGCCGATCACCGCCAGCATCAGCAACAGGGCGGCGGCGAAGCCAAGCCCTACATTAAATAGCAGACCGCGCAAGGGGGAGGGCAGCATGATTCCGGGATTTATTCGCGCCGGAACGCCACGACGTGATCGACTGCCAGCTTGATGCCGATCCGTTCGCCGATGGCGTGATTGTGGTGCGAGGGCACCAGCGACAGGGCGCGCTGCCCGCTCGGCAACTTCAGCGTGTAGAGGAATTCGGCGCCGCGGAAAGCCTTGTTCTCGACCTCGGCCATCAGCAGGCTGTCGTCGTCGTGGATGATGTCGTCCGGCCGCAGCAGCACGTCGACATGACAGCTGCGCACGCATTCATCGCAGCCGCTGGCATCGCATTCAACCGGGATGTGGCCACTGAGTACGCCGAGTTCGATTTCCACCTGATGGTCGTTGATGACTTCGCCGGTGACCAGCGCGCCCTGGCCGACGAAGTCGGCGACAAAGCGGTTGGCCGGCTCGTGGTACAGGTTGTAGGGCGTATCCCACTGCTGGATGCGGCCTTCGTGCATCACCCCGACCCAGTCGGCCAGCGAGAAGGCTTCGTGCTGGTCGTGGGTGACGATGAGCGCGGTGGTGGCTTCGCGTTTCAAAATATCGCGCACCTCGAGCGACAGGCGTTCGCGCAGTTCGACGTCGAGGTTGGAGAAGGGCTCGTCCATTAGAATCAGGCGCGGACGCGGTGCCAGCGCGCGCGCCAGCGCCACCCGCTGCTGCTGGCCGCCGGATAGCTGGTGCGGGTATTGGTCGGCGTGACCGGCCAGGCCCACCAGTTCCAGCAGTTCGGCGATGCGCGCCTGCTTCGACTCAGGGGAACCGTCGCGCAGGCCGAAACCGACGTTCTTCGCCACCGTCAGGTGCGGAAACAGCGCGTAATCCTGGAACACCATGCCGACACGGCGTTTTTCGGCGGGCAGCATCCAGCCGGGGCGGCTGACTACCTCGCCGCCGATGCGGATTTCGCCACTCTGGATCGGCTCGAAGCCGGAAATGCAGCGCAGCGCGGTGGTCTTGCCGCAACCAGACGGGCCGAGCAGGCAGCCGATCGCGCCTTCGGGCAGGGTGAAGGACAGGTCGGCGATGATCTGCCGTTGGGCGTACGACTGCGAGACGGAGTCGAGGACCAGTTCAGCCATGGGAGTGTGTTCCGCGCCAGGTCAGGAGAATGATAGGGATGATACCGGCAATGACAATGGCCAGCGAAGGCAGCGCGGCGCGCTCCCATTCGCCTTCCGAGGTCATCTCGAATACCCGCACCGCCAGCGTGTCCCACCCGAACGGGCGGGTCATCAGGGTGATCGGCATTTCTTTCATGATGTCGACGAAGGCGAAGGTGGCGGCGGTCAGCAGGCTGGCGCGCAGCATCGGCAGGTGCACTCGCGTGAGCAGGCCCGTGGTGCTGGTACCGAGATTGCGCGCGGCTTCGTCGACGTTGCGGGTGATGCGGTGCAGGCCGCTGTCGATCGGGCCGAAGCCGACCGCGAGAAAGCGCACCAGGTAGGCCAGCAGCATCACCAGCAGGGTGCCCTTGAGGATCTCGGTGCCGTCGAAGCCGAACCAGGCGCGGCCGGTGTCGATCAGCCAGTTGTCCAGCGCCGCCACCGGGATGAACAGGCCTACCGCCAGCACCGCGCCGGGAAAGGCGTAGCCGAGGGTGGCGAGCCGCTGCGTCCATATCATTGCGCTGCCGGGGCGCTGGCGCCCGGCGTAGGCCAGCAGCAGCGCCACCATCACCACCATCAGTGCGCCGATGCCGGCCAGCAGCACCGAATGCCAGGCGAACGCCCAGTAGCGGGCGTCGAGGTCGACGGCGATGACCTCGCGCGTCCACACGGCCAATTGGGTGACCGGGATGAGGAAGGCGATCGCCAGCACCGACCCGGCGTACACGAAGGCCAGTGCGGCGAGCGCAGGTGACAGCTTGATGCGGCGTTGCGCGGCGCTGCGGCCCACCGCGCCGTAGCGCATCTTGGTGCGCGAGCGCTGCTCGAACACCACCGCGACCAGCACGAACAGGATCAGGATCGACGCCAGCTGCGCCGCCGCGGCCAGCGAAAACAGGCTGTACCACGCCTTGTAGATGGCGGTGGTGAAGGTGTCGTAGTTGAAGATCGCCATGGTGCCGAAGTCGGCCAGCGTTTCCATCAGCGCGAGCATCAGCCCGGCGGCAATCCACGGCCGTGCCATCGGCAGCGCTACCCGGAAGAAGCCTTGTGTGCGTGAAAGCCCGAGCGACTGCGCCGCTTCCAGCGCAATCGCGCCCTGCGTCGCGAAGGCGTTTTTCGCAATCAAGTAAACATAGGGATAGAGCGCCAGCGACATCACCAGAATGACGCCGCCGCGCGAGCGGATTTCCGGCAGTCCGGTGATCCCCCAGCCTTCGCGCAGCCAGGTTTGCAGCGGCCCGGTGAAGTCCAGCAGGCCGATCGCGACGAAGGCGGTGACGTAGGCGGGCAGCGCCAGCGGCAGCAGCAGCGCCCAGTCGAACAGGCGGCGACCGGGGAAATCGCACATCGCCGTGAGCCACGCCAGCGACACGCCCAGCACGCTGACGCCGATTCCCACCCCAAGCACCAGCCACAGCGTGTTGCCCACCAGTTCGGGCAGGGCGAATTCGATCAGGTGGGCGAGGATGTCGCCCTCGACCCGGGCGAACGACGAGAAGGTGACCACGACCGGCACCAGCACCAGCGCGGCCACTGTCAGGGCGAGCAAGGTCCAGCCGCTGAAACGGGGCCAAACAAAAACGCCCGCGGCGGGCGTTTTTGAAGAGTCGACAACGATGTCAGACAAAGTGGATCACTTCCGTGGTTTGTGTGGCGGGCTTATTTGGCCGGTTTATTTGGCGGGTTTATTTGTAACCGGCGCGATCCATCAATTTTACGGCCTTGGTCTGCAGGCTGCCAGCCTCTTTCACGTTGACGAGGTTTTGCTTGAAGCTGCCCCAGGCCGCCACGGTCTTGTCCGGCGCCACCTTGGGGTTGACCGGGTATTCCAGATTGACGTCGGCAAACAGGTTTTGCGCCTTGTCGGAGGACAGCCATTCGATCAGCTTCTGGGCGCCGGCCGGGTTCTTGGCGTGGCGCGTGACGCCGGCGCCGGAGACGTTGACGTGCACGCCGGCCGCTTTATTTTTCAGGTTCTGGTTGGGCCAGAAAATCGCCAGCGGCAGATTGGGGGTTTTCTCCATCAAACGGCCGAAGTAATAGGTGTTGACCAAGGTAACGTCGCACTGGCCGGCGGCCACGGCTTCCATCGCCTTGGTGTCGTCGGGAAAGGGTGAGGTCGCCAGGTTGCCGACCCAGCCGCGCACCATGGCTTCGGTTTTGTCTTCGCCGTATTCGGTGATCATCATTGCCACCAGGCTCTGGTTGTAGACCTTTTTCGAGGTGCGCAGGCACAGCCGGCCCTTCCATTTCGAGTTGGCCAGGTCTTCATAGGTCGACAGTTCGGCCGGCTTCACCTTGCTGGTGTTGTACACAATCGTGCGGGCGCGCACCGACAGCCCGAACCATTCGTTGCCGGGGTCGCGCAGGTGGGCGGGTACGTTGCTTTCCAGGGTTTTCGAGCGGACCGGACGCAGCAGGTCTTCTTCCGAGGCCTGCCACAGGTTGCCTGCATCCACCGTCAGCAGCATGTCGGCGCGGGTATTCTTGCCTTCAGCTTTCAGGCGCGCCATCAGCGGCCCTTCCTTGTCGGTGATGAACTTGATTTGCACGCCGGTATCGCGGGTGTAGGCGTCGAACAGCGGCTTGATCAGCTGTTCATTGCGTGCGGAGTACACCACAACTTCTTCGGCCAGTGCGGGCAGGGTGGCGGCGGTAAGCGTCAGGGCGGCAAGCAGTCGGGTCAGTATCGCTTTCATCTGGGCAACTTCCTGTAGTAGTTAGGGATCGATGAAAGTAATCGTACTGTAAATGAGAACTGTTATCAATAGCGGTTAAATAAAAAGTCAGTCGCCAGGCGTGAGGGTTTCTCGAACTGAATCAGTATTTGAAGTTCGCCCTCGAACAGGGCCTCCATACGAATAGCCCCCGTAGATTCTTCAAGTTGCATGCCGGGCTGGGCGGGGGGCGTAATGTCGAGCAGCCCCAACAGTTTCGCGGGGTAATCGACTTTCAGTGAGACTCGCATCGGGTAATAACCATCGAGAAACTTACGCATGTAAGGTCCGTTGCTCAGGTTGAAATAGCCATTGCCGGTGTTGCGCAGGGCGCGGGTTTGCGCGGACAGGCATAGTCTTGCGCCAGGTTCGACATTTCGTAGTTGCACGCTGGCGCCTTCGATCCAGGCATCTTCGATGTGGGTGAAACGATCCACCTTGAGATCGCGTACAAATCCTTCGCGAAAGGTGATCTGCGCGCGCGGCACCGCGTCAAGGTGGTCGTGGCATTGCGACAGGCTGACCCAGCCGGAATTCAGGCTGTCGCTGTCGATGCGGATGTGGTTCTGGTGATGATGCACCGGCTTGGCGGGCGCGGTTTCGAGGAAATGCAGGCCGCCTTCGTTGACATCCCCGGCGCTTTCAAAACTGAGGTCGCTTGCAGCCTGTGCCAGGCCGGCACTTAAACAGGCTGACAGCAGCAGGCTGTGCCAGCGCAAAGAAGCAGGGCGTTTATTCAGGGATGGCATTCGCCAGAAAGGTCGGGGTGGCTGCGATCACCCGTCGTGCGCCTTCGAAACGCTCGCGCCAGTAAGGGGTGTTGAGACTGGACACCACGACCCCGCCCGTACGGCTGCTGGAAGCATGCACGAAGCGGCCTTCCCCCAGATAAATTCCGACATGGGAAAACGCGCGGTTGAGTGTGTTGAAGAAGACCAGGTCGCCAGGTTGCCGTTCGTCCGGTGCCAGCGGCTGCGCTGTTTCGCTGATCGAACGGCTGTCGCGGGGCAGTACCACGCCGGCCGCTTGCCTGAACACGTGGCCGACAAAGCCGCTGCAGTCGAGACCGGTCTCGGGCGAGATGCCGCCCAGCCGATACGGGCTGCCGACCAGGCTGACGGCATAGATCGGAATGTCTTCGGGCGGGGTGGTGGCATGTGCGGGCGACACCAGCAGCAGCGCCAACAGGGACAGCAGGACAGGCTTCATCGGTTCACATTCTGCTCTATAGTTAAACAGGAAAACGGCCAAATCCGGCGAATCTTGATTTTAAGGACAGCACCATGAACGACACGCAAATTTCTTCTTCCGACGCAGTTAGTATCACTGAAAATACGCAGCTTGTGCAATTGCATGACGATGCCGCTGCGGCAACGTCCGAGCCTGATCTGTACGAGCGGGTGCGCGAGTTGACGGCGCGTGCATTGAACGAGCGCCGCATGGCGTTGGGTGAGATACGCGGGGTGATTGCGGCTGTTGCCTCCGGCGTGGGCCGTGGCCTGACTGCACGCGGTGGCGAGATCAAAGACGGGCTCAAACAGGCGGTATCCGGTCTCGATGACGCTGTGGGTAGTGCAGCGCAAGCGGCTTCCTATACCTTGCGCGAGGCCGCAAGCCAGGGCAAGGCATTCAAGGACAACGAACTGAAAGCAAGTCTCGAGCAGCTCCGCGATCTGGAGGGGCAGTTTGTCGATACCCTGAAGCAGACCGCCAGTCAGTCTGGCGGAAAATTGAAAGAAGAGCTCAGCCAGTTGAGCGAGCACCTGAAGCATAGTGGCACGCACACCGGTGCACAGGTGCGCGACGCGCTGGAACAGTTGGCAAATGGCGTCAAGGCCAGCAGCGAGGCGGGGCGGGCCGGATTGAGCGAGTCGGCCAGCACTGCCACCGAGCGACTGGCGCACGTGGCAAGCGGCATTCTGGACGCCGTGGCAGATTCGCTCAAACGTCAGAGCGAACGCCTGCGTTCCTGACCGCATGCCACCCGGTAGCGAAAACGTTGCGGGGCGGCATGTGGCTATAGCGGAGTCGTTGTCGCTTTAGCGGCTTACGAATCCGGCGTGCCCCTTGCGGGTACACTCTCGGCATTACTGATTCCAATAACCAACGATGCTCTGGGAAACCATTTCGGTCGTACGCGACCTGCCACGATTGCATGAAATCGCCTCGGTAATGATCCGCTATGGCTGGGGCGATCTGGTTCGCCTGCTGGGCATCAGCGGTGCGCTGGAACGCGCGGGGCAGGTGCTGCACTGGCACAGCACCAGCGAAATCAGCCAGCTCGAGGCCCCGGTGCGTATCCGTCGAGCACTGGAGGAACTGGGCCCGACGTTCGTCAAGCTCGGTCAATTACTGGCCACCCGGGTGGATCTGTTTCCGCCGCACTGGATTACCGAATTCGAGAAGCTGCACAGTCATGTCCCCGCTGTGCCCTACGAAATTCTGCATCCCCATCTGGTGACGTCGCTCAAGGGCGAGCCAGCCGAGGTGTTTGCCGAGTTCGATCCGGTGCCGATGGCGGCAGCATCCATCGCGCAGGTACACCGCGCCAGGCTCAAGGACGGCACGCCGGTTGTCGTCAAGATTCGCCGTCCCGGCATCGAAAACGTGATCCAGGCCGATCTGCGGATTCTCGAACACGCTGCCAGGCTGCTGGAAAGCGAGGTGGCGGATTCACGTCGTTACGATCCGGTGCATATCATTTCCCAATTCCGTCGTTCGCTGAACCGTGAGCTCGATCTGGTCAAGGAGGCGCGCAACATCGACCAGTTCGCGCGCCACTTCGCCGACGATCCGCTGGTGAAGATTCCCAAGGTGTATTGGGATCACACCAGCAGTCACGTCTATGTGCAGGAGGAAATTATCGGCCTGGCAGGCATGACGCCGGCCATGCTGCGCAGTCACGGACTCGACCCCAAGCTGTTGGCCGCGCGTGGTGCCGATACGGTGCTGCGCATGGTGCTGGAGCACGGCTATTTTCACGCCGATCCGCACCCCGGTAATATCCTGTTCCTGCCGGATAACCGCATCGGCATCATCGATTTCGGTATGGTGGGGATGCTGACGCCTTCCCGCCGCAACCAGATTGTCGA
>JBPPMF010000269.1:0-18842 GCA_051305915.1 Thiobacillus sp.
TCGTCCTGCAAAACGTCCACCAGCACGTTGGTGTCGACCAGCAGCATCAGTCGTCCGCGCGCAGGAGCTTCATCAGCTCATTGGTGCGCCAGGGCACTTCGGCACGGCCACGCACGGCGTCGAAACGATCCTTGCGCACACCCCGCCCCTTGGACAGGCGCGCCGGGTGCAGCACCACCTCGCCGCCCGCGTTGACCGAAAATTCCACCGCGCTGCCCGGGAGAAGCTGCAGCGCATCGCGGATGCGCTTGGGAATCGTGACCTGGCCCTTGCTGGTCAGCGTGGTAGCCATGGCGAACACCGAAAGTGTTACCTGATGTGGCCATGGTAATACAACGGGGACGGGATGTGGGCCATGGCCCCATGCAGGTGAGCAACTGCGCTGGCATCGGGGCCGTCGATTCGGCGCCGCGCGGCTCACCACCCGTCCCGAAACCGGCTCAGCGCGCCGCCCTTCTTCGAGCGCAGCACCAGCCAGCGCGGCGAGCGGAAGCGCACGAGGCGCAGGTACAGCCACACATAAAGCACGCAGAACACCGCCACCGCCGCCTGCAGCGCCGGCGGGTGGCGCCACAGCAGCGTGGCCGGCAGCGCGGCGATGCTCGACAGCAGCCACAGGTAGGGCGCGGTCAGGCTGTTGCGCAGCGTCAGGCTCGCGGCGTCGCGCCGGCCGACGGCCCAGCGCACCAGCCGGCGGAACACCAGCATGTGCAGGTGCAGCCCGTCGGGCATACCCGGGCTCGTGCCGCGCACCACGCGCTTGCGCCAGATCGAGAAGAAGGTCTCGAACACCGGGTAGATGCACAGCAGGAACGGGTACCACGGCGAGACCACGCCACGGTGCCGCGCCACCAGCATGATCGACAGCACCGCGATCAGGTAGCCCACGAAGTAGGCCCCGCCGTCGCCCAGGAAGATCAGCCCGCGCGGCCAGTTCCAAAGCAGGAAGCCGACCAGCGCCCCGGTGCCGGCCAGCGCCACCGAGACGATCAGGTTGTCGCCGACCTCCCAGGCCACGTAGGCCAGCGACATCAGGATCACGCCGGCCACCACCGCGGTCAGGCCGTTGTAGCCGTCGATGATGTTGACCGCGTTCGCCAGGCCGCCGGCGGCGATCATCGTGAACAGCAGGCTGAACGCGGTGAAGCTCATCAGCCAGTCCAGGCCCGGGAACGAGACCGAGCTGAGCTGCGCGCCGAGCAGGAAGAACGCGAGCAGGCCGCTGAGCATCGTGGCGGCGAGGCGGAACTTGGCGCTGACGCGCTTGGTGAGGTCTTCGGCGAGGCCGGCGAGGAAGGCGGGCAGGCCGCACAGCAGGATAAGCGAGAGTTCGCGGGCCGGGCCGCGGCCGGTGACCGCCACCCAGGCCGTCAATGCAAGCAGGCCCAGCGCCACCGCAAAGCCGCCGACGCGGGGGACGGCGCGCGCGTGGAACTTCTGCGCGCCGGTGAGTTCGTGGTCGTCCCAGGGCAGCGCGCGGGTGCGTGACAGGCGCACGATCAGGCCGGTGACGAAGAACGAAACGAGGAGGGCGATCGCGAAACTGGTCATAGATCAGTGTTGGCGTGAGCCTGACCTTCCTGTGAACGATGACGCGCCGATGGCTACTGTAAGCGGAGACCCGCCCTCCACTCTCGGCAATGCCTTCCCTCCGAGACCGCACGCCCTCCGGCAAGGAACCAGCGTGGCCGAGGCCAAACGCTATCATCGATGCGGCTTCTCGGTGCCGGCAATAAAGGGCAGCAAAGGTATCTTCCCTCGGCCAAGCGCCCAACCTCCACATGAACAAACCGACTCATAGCGAAGGGACCGTTTCGTTCGACAACCTCGTGTATGCGGACTTTCAACGCATGGCGCAGGACCCGAACTTGAGCGCGAACGAAAAGATCGGCTTCCCGGATTCGTACCGACAAGGCTTTGAAGGAGCCATTCATGCCGACATCCACTCGAAATTGCCGAGGCTGGCCGAACGCAGCCTGAACGTCCTCGACATCGGTCCGGGTTGCGCTGCACTTCCGCAGATGCTGATCGCGGACTGTCTGCAGCAGCAGCACACCCTGGTGCTTGTCGATTCGGCCGAGATGCTGGCCCTGCTGCCCGACGCAGAGGGCGTCACCAAGGTTGCAGGGTTCTACCCGGAGTGCCAAGACGCGCTCGATCCGTGGCTCGGCAAGTTCGACGTCATCCTCTGCTACAGCGTCCTCCACTACATCTTCGTCGAAGCGAAGTTCTGGCGCTTTCTCGACTATTCCCTGGAATTGCTCGCGCCCGGCGGACAGATGCTTATCGGCGACATCCCGAACGTGTCCAAACGGAAGCGCTTCTTCTCGTCAGGCGCCGGGATCCGCTTCCATCAGGAATTCATGCAGACGAGCGATGTCCCGAGCGTCAATTTCGCTGCGGTCGAGCCGGACAGGATCGACGATGCGGTAATCGTTGGCATGATCATGCGCGCGCGTGCCCAGGGGTGTGATGCATACTGGTTGCCGCAAGCCGCTGGCCTCCCGATGTCCAATCGCCGCGAGGACATCGTGATCTACAAGCCATAGGAATACCGGCATGAGTCGCAGAAAGCTCGTGATCGTGGGCGACTCGGCCTTCGCGGAGATCGCCAGAGAGTATTTCGACGCCGACTCCGACCATGAAGTCGTCGCGTTCGCCGTCGAACGGGCTTACCTGAAGCGGGACCACCTCCACGGCCTGCCGATCGTGCCATTCGAGACACTGCAGGAACAGTTCGACCCGCAGACTCACGACGTGCATGTCGCGGTGGTCTACACGCAACTCAATCGACTGCGCGCCCGATTGGCTGCGCAAGCCAAGGAAAAGGGCTATCGGCTAGCCTCCTACATCAGCTCGCGTGCGTTCGTCTGGCGCAATGTCGAACTCGGTGAGCACTGCTTCGTGTTCGAGGACAACACGCTGCAGCCGTTCGTCCGCATCGGCAGCAATGTCGTGCTCTGGAGCGGTAACCACATCGGTCATCATTCCGTCGTGCGCGACAACTGCTTCATCTCGTCTCACGTGGTGGTGTCCGGCTTTTGCGACATCGGCGAGAACTGCTTCCTCGGCGTGAACTCGACGATCGCAAACAACGTGACGGTGGCACACGACAACTGGCTCGGCCCCGGCACCGTGATCATGAAGAGCACCGAGCCGGGCGAGTTGTTCAAGTCCGAGCACGCGGTGCCCGCAAAAGTGTCCGCCCCGCGGTTCTTTCGAGTACCTCAATGAGGTGGCGCAAACACGGTCTGATCTGGCGGCCGGACGGCAGCAAGCCCTGGGCCCGAACGCATGCCACCTGCCCAACACCGCTGGTTCTGGACGACGGCACGCTGCGCGTCTACCTGCAGTCGCGCGACGCGCAGAACGTGGGGCGCATCGGATTCGTCGACCTCGACCCGGCCGACCCGCGCAAGGTGCTGCGCGAAGCGGCTGCCCCCGTGCTCGATATCGGCGACCCCGGTGCGTTCGACGACAACGGCGTCTTCCAGACCTCGATAGTCCGGCAGGCCGACGGCCGGCTGTTCATGTACTACGTCGGCTTCGAACTTTGTCACCACATCCGATACCGCCTCTTGACGGGCCTCGCGATCAGCGAAGACGGGGGCGCATCATTTCAGCGCTACAGCACTGTTCCGATTCTCGAGCGCTCGTCGGCCGAGCCGCATATCAGAGGTGGCCCATTCGTGCTGCGCGAAAGTGAGCGGTTCCGCATGTGGTACGTGGCAGGCGGCTCGTGGGAAGAAATTGCCGGCAAGTCGATGCCGATCTACGACATCCGCTATCTCGAATCCAGTGACGGCATCCACTGGCCCGACACGGGGCGTGTCGTGCTTCCCGTGACAGGCGCCAACGAACACGGTTTCGGCCGGCCTTACGTCCTTCACGACGGCGCAGGTTATCGGATGCACTACTCGATCCGCAGGCGGCTCCCCGCTGCGTACCGCCTCGGCTACGCCATATCGCCCGATGGTCTCGCATGGGACCGCCGTGACGACGAGATCGGAATCGATGTCTCTGCCCAGGGCTGGGACAGCGAATCCATCGACTACGGTGCCGAGATCCAGGTCGGAGGCAAAACCTGGCTTCTATACAACGGCAACGACTTCGGGGGAACGGGCGTCGGTCTGGCCGAGCGCCTGGACGGCTAATGCAGGCGCGGTTCTACACAGACGCCGATGCCGAGCCGTGGGACGCCTTTTGCGCGGCTGCGTACGGCGCGACGTTTCTGCATTCGAGACGCTTCCTGTCGTACCACGGTGACCGATTCGTCGACCGGTCAGTCATCGTCGAACACGCGGGCGAGTGGCTGGGCGTGATGCCGGCGGCGCGGCATCCGCAGCTTCCCGACGTCGCGGTTTCCCATCCAGGCATCACCTATGGCGGGCTGGTGCATCAAGGTGGGTTGCGCGGATTGGCAATGGTCGACGCCCTGGTGGCGACGAGCCGCCTGCTCCACGACGAGCGCTTCGGCGTGCTGCGCTACAAGGCGACGCCGCACATCTACCACCGGTCGCCGGCGCAGGACGATCTCTACGCGCTGCATCGCCTGGGCGCGCGGCGCGTTCGCTGCGACCTGTCGAGCTGCATCGACCTGAGCCATCGCTTGCCGGTGGGGCAACGCCGTCTGCGCGGGCTGAAGAAGGCGATCAAGTCGGGGGTCGCGCTCGCGGAAGGCATCGACCACGTGCGCGACTTTTGGCAGGTGCTCGAAGAGAATCTTCAGCGCAAGCACGGCGCCCGGCCGACGCACACAGTCGAAGAGATTCTGCTGCTGGCTGTGCGCTTTCCTGCCGAGATCACGTTTCGCGTTGCACGCGTCGAGGGGCGGGTCGTCGCCGGAGTCGTGCTCTTTAGCTGCGGGCTCACGGTGCACGCGCAATACATTGCGGCGAGCCCGTTTGGCACGGAGTTTTCCGCCTTGGATCAGGTTCTGAGCGACTCCATCGACCAAGCAAACGCAGCCGGTGCACGATACTTCGACTTTGGAATCAGCACTGACGCGGAGGGAGCCATCTTGAACGAAGGCCTGTACCAGTTCAAGAGCGAGTTCGGCGCTTCCGGCGTGGTTCACGAGTTCTTTGACCTCGACCTTGCAAGGCCCGCCGATGCGTCTCGATGATTGCCGACTGATCGAACTGCCGAAGATCGCCGACCCGCGCGGCAATCTGACCTTCGTGGAAGGTGGCGCCCACATTCCATTCGAGATCCGGCGCGTGTACTACCTCTACGACGTTCCCGGCGGCGCGACACGCGCCGCCCACGGGCACAAGCGGCTGCATCAGCTGATGATCGCGATGTCGGGCAGTTTCGATGTCACGTTGGACGATGGTCAGGACAAGCGCAAGTTTCACTTGAACCGCTCCTACTTCGGCCTCTACCTGCCACCGATGATCTGGCGCGACCTGGACAACTTCTCGTCGGGATCGGTCTGCATGGTGCTCGCGTCCGAGGTATTCGACGAGGCCGACTATTTTCGCGACTATCAGAAGTTTCTCGACGCGGCGGCTGGCGAACCTCGATGACGCCCTTCCTCGATCTGCAGGCAATCAATGCGCGCGACCGTGAGGCGTTCCACAGGGCGCTCGACCGTGTACTGGACTCGGGCTGGTTCATCCTCGGGCCGGAGCTCGAATCTTTCGAACGAGAGTTCGCCGCCTATTGCGGGACCCGGCACTGCATCGGCGTGGGCAACGGTTTGGAAGCGCTGCAACTGATTCTTCGCGCCTACGGCATCGGGCCGGGCGACGAGGTCATCGTGCCGGCGAACACCTACATTGCCACCTGGCTCGCCGTCAGCCACGTTGGGGCGACGCCGGTGCCGGTCGAGCCGGTCGAGGCCACGTACAACCTGGACCCGGGCCGCATCGAAGCTGCGTTGTCGCCGCGCACGCGGGCGATCATCCCCGTTCATCTCTATGGACTGCCAGCCGACATGCCGGCGATCAACGCACTCGCAGCGCGGCGCGGCATCAAGGTGATCGAGGATGCTGCGCAAGCGCATGGTGCGAGCATCGATGGTCGCCGCGCAGGCTCTCTCGGCGATGCCGCTGGATTCAGCTTCTATCCCGGCAAGAACCTCGGCGCACTTGGTGATGGCGGCGCCGTGACGACGAACGACGATTCGCTGGCGGTGCAGCTGCGTTCGCTGCGCAACTACGGGTCGACGGTCAAGTATCACAACGATCGCAAGGGCTTCAACAGCCGACTCGACGAACTACAGGGCGCGTTTCTGCGGGTCAAGCTTCGCATGCTCGACGCAGACAACCTCCGGCGGAGCGAGATCGCGGCGCGTTATGCTTCGGCACTGGCAGGCACTGGCCTCGTGTTACCAAACATGGGGCATATCTCGCGACCTGCCTGGCACTTATTCGTCGTTAGATCCCGACGAAGGTCGGACTTGCAGGCCCATCTGGCAGCACGCGGGATCCAGACCCTGATTCACTACCCGATTCCCCCGCACCTTCAGGTCGCGTACCGCGAGTTCGGCTTCGGTGCGAACTCCTTCCCGGTTGCAGAGCGAATCCACGCCGAGGTGCTCAGCCTGCCAATCGGACCGACCATGTCCGATGAGGACGTGGTGACGATCGCAGCCGCTGTAAGGGAAGCCTCGTCAGGCCTCGCGTGACGCTTCTCAAGACCAGCGCGATCAATGCCATGGCGGTCGCCGTCAGGATCCTGGCAGCGATCGGTCTCAACAAGGTGCTCGCCCTGTACGTTGGGCCAGCTGGCTACGCAGTGGTCGGTCAATTCACGAACATCGTTACCCTCATCGGTGCCATCACTGGCGGTGTAGTTAGCACCGGCGTCACCAAGTACACCGCAGAATTCCACGACGCGGAAGATCGACAACGCGCGGTGTGGCGTGCCGCGTCGCGCTACCTCCTCGCATCGACCGGGTCCGCGGTAGTGGCGATCGTGCTGTTCAGCGAGCCCCTCGCAGCACAGCTCTTGGGAGACGCGTCATACCGCGTCGCTCTCATCGGGCTGGGATTAACGCTACCGCTGTTGTCGATCAATGCGTTGCTGCTTGCAGTTATGAACGGCAGGAAGGAGATAAGAGGCTATGTAATGCAGGGGATCGCTTCGACGACTCTAGGTGCGCTGGCGTCGGCGGCATTGGCTATCGGGTACGGCCTGCGTGGGGCATTGCTTGCGGTAGTACTTAACGCGTTGCTGGGAACGCTAGTCACGGTCTGGGTCTGCCGTCGATCTGCGTGGGCCTCGTTGAGTTCGTTCATTGGGCCCGTCGCCAGTGGCACCTATCAGCCATTGCTCGGCTATGCCGCCATGGCGTTGACCAGCGCGGTTGCCGCACCACTTAGCCAGGTAGCTGTGCGTGACCACCTCATTGGCCAGTTCGGGCAAGTCGCCGCCGGCGAATGGCAGGCAGTCTTCAAGATCAGCGAGATCTACATCCAGCTTTTCACGGCAACGCTGGGGCTCTACTACCTGCCGCGCCTTGCCGAGATCCGCGATCCAAGGCAGCTATGGAAGGAGATCGGCAAGGTCTGCGGCTTCGTGTTGCCGCTCGCCGCACTGGCTGCACTCACGATCTACCTGCTGCGGGAGTGGATAACTGTCACGCTGTTCACCAAGGCGTTCCTCGGCATGGTCGGTCTGTTCGGCTGGCAACTGGTGGGCGATGTTCTCAAAGTGGGGAGCTGGGTATTCGGCTTTGTTCTGGTCGGACGAGCAATGGTCCGGTGGTTCATCGCCACCGAGATCATCTTTGGCCTGACGTGGGTTCTACTGACAAGAGTGCTGACCGGGACGATGGGGTTGGAGGGTGCTTCGGCCGCCTTCGCGCTGAACTACGCCGCCTATTGGTCAGTCGTTGCGCTGCTGGTGTGGCGTGAATCGATGAAGATGAAGGTATGACTGCGCGTCTCGACCAGTGCAAGCGCGCTGAGCTTGGCCGCGGAGTTTCCGTGTTGATTCCTTTGTATAACCACGCCAGTACGATTCAGCGCGCGTTGAACAGCATCCTCCTTTCGGAGACAAGTAGGATCGAATTGATCGTTTGCGATGACGCATCGTCGGATGAATCTTACGATGTGGCCCAGGCTTGGATGGAACGTCATGGTCACCGCTTCCGGAGATCAGCAGTATTGAAGAACCAATGGAATTTGGGCATCACCGGCAACCTGAACCGCTTGATGCAACTTGCCCATTGCGAGTTCGTGACGATGCTTGCCTCCGACGATGAACTCACCGCCCGAGCGATCGATCTTCAGGCAGGTTACTTGGAATCGCATCCAGATGTTGATTTCGTCTTTGCCAACTGGGGAACAATTGATCAGAAAAGTCGAGTGGTTCAATCGAGGATGATCACGGATCGGCGCGCCCAGTGCCTCAAGAGCAAGTCCTGTTTGATGGTGGACATGGTCTTCAACTGGAGCGTCGCGTGGGGCCGCCTCTTCGCACGCCGTGTCCAGTTCCTCCGCTTCGGGCCGTACTTGACGGCGCACCTGTTAGAGGATCGCTGGAGCGCACTCACGATCGCGCAGACCAGACGCTTTGGCTACCTGCACGAGGTCGTGCACCTCTACAGACTTCGGGCACAGGGGCTCGGGACCGCAGGACTCGAGCAACAGCAAATCTTTCGCGACCTGCGCGACGTGGATCAAGGAATGGTTTCCAAGTCAACTGGCATCCTGAGAGCGCTGCTAGTCGTTTATACCCGTGCGGAACCGCGGGCCCAAGATCGGGTGCCTATCCACCGCGGGTTCCAGGTTGTCCGGTTGGGTATCCTTCGGCTGCACAACTTGATTGCGGGTCGCTGATTTCCATCAGGTCCTCGATCCGGAGCGGCTACTGAAGTGTGAGCGACAGGAAAAGCGATGCGCTCCATGGCCACGCCAAAAATCTCAATCAATCAGTTCGTTCAGCCAAAGTCGAGCGGCCCCGTCTTCCTGCGAAGCCCATCGACTACCCCGCGCAACATCATGCGCATCATGGGCCAGCGTGTGCCGGAGAAGATCAAGAACAGCACCAGGACATGGAAACTGGAGCGAACTTCGGCAGTGCGCCAGCGCCAACTGGCGTGCGGTCGACCCAACATCAGGATCCCGTTGCGGAACATGTAGTAGTAGCGGAACGGGTGATGCACTTCCACTTGGCGCCAGCCCTTGCGTGTCCAGGCCAGGATCGTTCGCTCACCGAGGCGGTGGTCCAGCACGGCCTCGGGAGCCCCGCCGAAGACATAGCCCAGCCACGTAGCTCGCAAACACCAGTCGATGTCGACCTTGTCGATGAACAGCGATTCGTCCATCGGACCGACACGGCGCCAGACGTCGACGGGTATCAGCATTCCCGAGGCGATCAACAAGTCGCAAGGCGTCCAGGGCAACTCGGGCCGCGGCTTGGCGTGGCCGTACTTGAACCAGTCGTACGTGGCGAAGGGGGTGGGGCCGCTTCGGCCGACGACGCCCGGGCCTACGGCCGCAACGCGTTGCGACATCCCGGTCATGGCTCGGTAGCCCTCGAACAACCGGGCGAGCATGTCGCCGGCCGGCACACTGTCCTGGTCGAGTAGGAGCAGAAATTCGGCGCCGGCCTCGATGCCCGCTCGTGCGCCGACGTTCTGGGCTGCCGCGAGGCCAAGGTTGCGGCCCAGCGCGATGAAGGCGACCCCGGCGAACGCCGCCACGCAGGCGCGCACTGCGCCCGCACTGCCGTTGTCGACGACGTAGACGCGATGGACCTGCGGGATCGTGGCATCGAGCAGTGCGCCGAGCCGGTCGAGGTCGGGGTTGTAAGTCACAACAACCGCGGCGACACGATCGGCGGCCGGACTTCCGACGGGGGAGTCGCCGCCGACGAAGGCACTAGCGGCCATCGACAAGCCCTTTGCCAAGATGCACGTTCCCGGCCGACGCGCGGCTCCGCGTCAGTTCTCCGGGACGTCGCTTGCTTGCCGCAACCGCGGGTGCGTCAAAACAGATCATGACAAGTCGGGGCATGGGCGGTGGCTTTTCGACTGTTTGGGTATCGATGCTATCCGGTCATACTTTGCCCGGCACCCGAATCGGCGAGGTGTCCGATCGGGGCACCGCCCCGACAGTCGAACTCTCGAAGCCTTTCATGCACACTTGTTTCGTCACCATCGTCTCGGCCAACTACCTCGCCTATGCGAAGGTCCTGGGTGAGTCGGTGCTTCGACACGCACCGGGGGCGGAGTACCGTGTGCTGGTCGTGGACCGACCGACTGCGCAGATCGAGGAGGCCGTCAGGGAGTCGGGCCTGAATGCCACCTACGCGCAGGCGCTGGCAATCGACGGCTTCGAGCAGCTTGCCTACAAATTCGATTTGGTCGAACTCAACACGGCGCTGAAGCCCAGCTTTCTCAAGTCAGTGCTGCGGGCGGGATACGACGCCGCCATCTACCTGGACCCCGATATCGAGCTGTATGCCGATCCCGCCCCGATCCTCGCTGCGCTGCACGACGCAGAGATGGTGCTGACGCCGCACGCGCTCGCACCGGTCATGGACGGGTTCCGACCTTCGGACATCGACTTCCTGCGCAACGGCACTTACAACCTGGGCTTTGTCGCAGTCCGCGCCGGTCCCGTGTCGACGGCATTCCTCGACTGGTGGGAGCGCCGATGCCTCCGGTTCGGCTTCATCGACACAGCATTCGGAACCTTCGTCGACCAGAAGTGGGCCGACCTGGCGGTGGCGTACTTCGACAGCGTCGCGATCCTTCGGCACCCCGGCTGCAACGTGGCCTACTGGAACCTGCACGAACGTGAAGTCAGCCTCGGCTCGGAAGGGTATCGGGTCGGCGCCGAGCCGTTGATCTTCTTCCACTTCAGCGGGGTGAAGGCGGAGCAACCGGCAACACTGTCGCGGCACCAGACGCGTCACGTCGTTCGCCCAGGTACTGCGCTCGCGAAACTCGTGGCCGACTACTGCGCACGCCTGCTGGCCAACGGTCACGACCAGTACCGGGGGTTGACCTACTCGTACGCGAGGCTCGACGATGGCACACCCATCACCGGCCCGATGCGCCGAGCGCTTTGCGCTGTCGACCCGATCGAGGGCGACCCCTTCAGCGCAGGATCCACGTTCCAGCGCAGGCTGCGCAGGCCCCTGACCACGCGACGGCGCGCGGACGCTAAGCCAAGGGTCAGCAATACGCTTGATCTCGATCAAGATGATCGCCGCCTGCGCTTCGTCAATGCCGTCATTCGGGCAGCTGCTCGTGTCATCGGTATCGACCGGACGCTTGCGTTGCTTCGGTATGCAGCGTTCCTGACGCAGCGCTCCCATTTCGCCGCGGTTATGCTCGACCAGCCGCTCGACGTCAGCCATCGCGATCCCTGAGCCAGCGGCGGCCAGACTGGCGCGCCTTGTACAAGGGCATTGCCACGCTGGAAGTGTCACCCACCGTCGGATTCAATGAAGCCTGCATTGATCGCCCTTTGCCGACTCAGGGTCCGCCTTTCGGCGTCAACCCCGCCAACACCGTTTGCCGACGTTTCCCGCTATGAATCTGGGATTCGCTCGGCCGCATACTGACCCCTCGACATGCTTGACTTGACGGTCGACGTTCGCAAGGCATTCGATGCAGGCATCGGCACGTACATACGCAACGTCGTGCCACCGGTGCTGGACCGCCTTGATCCGAACGTTCGGGTCACTGCGCTTGTAGCGCACGATCAACTTGATCGATACGACTGGTTGACCGCGCATGGGAGCACCGCGCTCGTTCCGATGCGGTCGAGGCCCTTCAGCATCGCAGAGCAGTTCGAGTTTCGTCGACGGTTGGGGACAGGGACGCTCTTCTGGGCCACCAGCCTGGCCCATCCGCTCTGGCACCACGGCCCCATCGTCGCCACGATGCACGACGTTGCGCAGCTCGCATTGGGTCGATCGGCAGGCGTGTCCACACCCGTGTTCTTGGCCGTCCGCCTGCTGCTTGCCAGCTTGCGGCGGCGTGCGACGGCGATAGTGGCCGTGTCGGACTTCACCCGGCGCGAGTTTGAGCGATACGTCGGACGGCCCGCGTGCGGTGACATCACGCTGACACCGCTCGGTGTCGATGCGTCGTGGTTCGATGCGGTGCGGGGAACGGACGACCAATCCGCGCCGCGGTTTGTATGCGTCGGCAGCCTGCGCTCACACAAGAACGTTGCCCGCCTGCTGCAGGCTTATAGCTTGGTGGCCGATCGCTTGCCGCACCGGCTGGTCGTCGCCGGCCTCGCGCCCGACGTGAACCCACACGAAGCGTGGCTCTCGACGCTGCCGCCCGCACTGCGGCAGCGTATCCATTTCACCGGTCAGCTGCCTGACACCGAGCTACGCAGCCTCGTTGCCGGCGCTGATGCGCTTGTTTTTCCCTCGCTGTATGAAGGGTTCGGGCTGCCAGCGCTCGAAGCCATGGCCGCGGGTTGCCCCGTGCTTGCATCAAGCGCCGGCGCGTTGCCGGAAGTCTGCGGCGGCGCCGCTGCAAGCAGTTTCGATCCGCTCTCGGTGGAGCAGATCGGCCAGGCACTCCTCCAGCATTCTTCACTCGGTGCGGCTCAGCGGCGGGCCATCGTCGAGCGCGGCATCGCCCACGCGCGTGCATTCACCTGGGAACGCACGGCAGATCTCAGTGCCGAGGTCATTCGAGTGCTGCTGCGCCAGCAAGGTGTGCGCAGGTGAGCGCGGACCGAATCCTCCCGTTGCATTTCGGCAAGCTGCTGCCGCCGCCGTACGCCGGGGTAGAAGCCCACGTCGACCTGCTGCTGCGCTCGCTGGAGCCCATGGTGCGCGGCACCTTGGTAGCGTGCGGCGATACTACCGCTGCGATTGGCAGGGCGACCGAGTTCCCGTATCGCCTGATCGTAGAACGCCTCCATGGACGCTTGGCGTCGACGCCGATCGCTCCGGGCATGGTGGCCGCAGTACGGCGCGAACTGGCCAGTGGTCGCTGCAACCTGCTGCACTTGCATGCGCCCAACCCTCTCGGTGACGTCGCGGGTCTGCTGGGCGCCGGCAATGCGCCGATCGTGCTGTCATGGCACAGCGACATCGTGCGCCAGCGCGCACTTCTACGCGTGTACGGCCCGATTCAGCGCCGCATCATCGATCGGGCCGACCGCATCATCGTGTTCACGCCCAGGCACTACACCAGCTCTACACAACTGCAACGACCCGGCGTCGAGGCGAAGCTGCACGTGGTACCCATGGGTTTCGACTTTAGCCGCCTCGAGCCATCAGCCGCCGATGCGGCGATGACCGAGCGACTCGACCGATTCGCCACTGGGCGGCCACTGCTGCTGACCGTGGGGCGCCACATTTACTACAAGGGCTATGAGTATCTGCTCGCGGCGTTGGCTCGACTGCGCAGCGGTGCGATGCTGGCGATGGTCGGCACCGGCCCGCTGGGCGATGCGTTGCGCCGCCAAGCCGCCGAGCTGGGTGTGGCCGACCGGGTGCTGTTCCTCGGTCAGGTCGGCCACGCGGCGCTGATAGCGGCCTATCACCGCTGCGATGTGTTCACGCTGCCATCCGTCGAGCCATCGGAGGCGTTCGGCATGGCCAGCGCCGAGGCCATGGCCTGCGGCAAACCGACCGTCGTTTGTGAGCTGGGCAACGGCGTCAACTTCCTCAATCAGGCGGGGATCACGAGCCTGACGGTTCCGCCTCGCGACGTGCCGGCACTGGCAGACGCGATCGACACCCTGCTGCTCGATGACGCCCTGCGCGCGCGCATGGGGGACGCTGCCAACACATGGGTGCGCCGGAGCTTCAACATCGACGCCATGCGAGACGACACATTGCGCCTTTACCGCGGCTTGCTGTCGCCGTGACAAGAGCCCTAACACACAGGAGCGCACCGCTCGATATGTCCTATGGCTTCTCCGGCCTGCCCTGATGCTCACGGTCCGGAAACGCGATGCCTTGCAACTGCGGATAAGTCCGCTGCAACTGGAGCCAGGCATCCTGCCCTTCGCTGCATCGCTCCGACCGGTGCATGTTGCAGAGGCGAACCAAGGTATCCCGAGCTTCACCGGGGCGGTCATTCAGGCCTGCGGCCAACGCATATCGCAACATGGCGGGTGGCGATGGCGTGCGCTCCACTATGCGGTGCATCCAGTCGAGCTCCGTTGCAGTCATTCCCACGTGCGCGCTGGTAAGTTTGAAGCGGTGGTACTCCCGTGGCGCGTCGAGCAGCCAGACGTCAGGAGCAGGCGCATCGGGAACCTTGTCGACGCCGATGCCTGCAAGCACGAAGCCGAGTTGGCGCTCCGATGCATCGACTCTCATGTACTCGACACCGATCCAGCCCAGCATACCGGCCATGACCACGAGCGGCGCAGCGAGCGCGGCAGTGGGCACACGCCATGCAGGCATGCTGTCGTCGAGTCCGTCGAGCGCGCCCATCATCAGCCCTACCGGCAGCAGGAAGTACGTGTAGTCGAGCGGATACTCGACGAACGCGTGTATGAAGACGGCGCCGACCGCGGCGAGGAGGAGCCAGCTCTCCGGGTCGCGACACCGCGCAATTCGACGGGCGAACCACCAAACCAGCGCACCGGCGACAAGCAGGCCCAGAGGGAGCCCGTTCCACAGCAGCAGATCGAGCAGCAGGTTGTGGCTGTTCCTGAGCATGCTCTCGCCGGTGAAGTGCTGCAGAGACGCCTCATACGCCGCAACTCCGACTTGGGTCCAGCCGTATCCGACCCACGGCGAGGCGCTCAATGCATCGACAAGGCCACGCCAGAACTGGAGGCGGCCTCCGCCCGCCTCCAGCCGCTCGCCGAACGACGTCGGTACCGAAACGGATACGGCGGCGCTCAATTGGCCCCAGAGCAACGACGTGCCGAAGAAGAGTGACAACGCCACTCCCATTGCCAAGGGAGAGGTGCGCAGGCCGACGCGCCGCCGCATCCACACCCAGCTGATGGCGAGGGCAATCACGAACAACCAACCGGTGCGCGATCGCGTCATGACCAGCCCGAGGCCGAGCCACGCGATGGCGAGCCAGGCGGTCGCGCCGCCTATCCGCCGGGTCTCGAACAACCACAGCGCCCCGATCGCGGCAAGCGCGAGCAGCGTGGCCAGGTGGTTGGGTTGCAGCAGGTTGGCGAAGGGGCGGCCGCCCGGACCCAGATCGGCGACGTAGCTGATGGGGCCCAGCTCGAGCCATTGCGCCAAGGCCATGCCCGTTGACACGATCCCGGCGGCGAGGAATACGGCGAACAGGCCGCCGACGAACTCGGATCGCCTCGTTCGCACGAGCATGGCTCCTGCCACCATCGCCACCGCGAAGCCCCCGACGTACAGCGCGGCGATTGCGGCGTCTGAAACGAACTTGACCTGCCCTGCCCAAAACTGAACAAGCGGTACGAAAGCCAAGGCTCCAGAGAGCGCGGCCAACGCCGGCAAGCGGATGTGTTGCTCACCCGACCTTGCAAGCGCCGAGAACGCAATCAGCAAGGCCCCCATGCCCGCGACCCATTCGTTCTGGAAGTTGAGCCAGGGAAGGTAGTGGCCTGGTGCAAGCCAGCCGAGGCACAACAGAATCAAGCCGAACAGCAACATTATGTAAAACCCTGGCGGGAAGGATCAGTTCGCGAGGACGCAAAAAAGGGGCGCTTCAGCGCCCCTTCCCGATTCGGCAAAGCCGAAGTTACTTGCAGGAGCCCGGCAGGTACTTGGAGTCCATCGGCGCGGTGCCACCGGACTGGCACTTGAATGCACCCACCTGCATCGGAATCATCGAGGCCGTCATTGGGGTCGTCCCGTTTGACTGGTACGGCGTCAATTGGATGGTCTTGCTTGCGGCGAGGCTAAGGTCGGTGAGGGCCGTCGTGGTGACGGTGATGACACCGTCGGCGTTGGTCAGCACGCTCAACACGTACTTGGTCGGCGCCGAGGCCGCGGTCGCCGCCGAGTTGGCTTCGCAGCCCCAGCCGTTGGCTGCAACCACCGTACCTGCAGCAGCCGTTTGGTAGACCTCGGAGATCGCCGTGCGGCACTGGCTGGTCGCCAGGATGGCTTCCGAAACCTTGGCCTTGATGGTGTAGGTCTGGTACGCCGGCAGCGCAACCGCTGCCAAGATGCCGATGATCGCCACGACGATCATCAATTCGATAAGGGTGAAACCTGCTTGGACACGACGCTTCATGGTGAACTCCTGAATGGATTGAGGGGGTGAAGGCCCCCGGCAAGGTGCAGGTGCCGTGCCATGGCCGCGGGCGTGAATAATGCGCGGATCGGCCGCGAAAGCTGACCAGAACGGTCACCCGCCCCCGGGGCGAGGCTGCGTCTTGACGACATATGACACAAATGGTCACCCGGATGGGTCGCGGCGGGGCGGTTGGCGGGCCACCGCCGTGCGGCGCTCGATGCCGCCGGGAGCGAGCGCCTGGGCAGCCGGGAAACCTCGGCTCGGCGAAACGGGTGCTTGCTTCGCGGCGTGCCGAACCGCCACGGCGGCTCGGGATCGGGCCGGCGGGGCGCTCTGCGCAACGAAGTCACGGAGGAGGCGTCGGCCGCAGGCCGGCGCCGGGGGAGTGAGCCCGGACACAAACAGTCCGGTGGACTGTTTGTGCCTGGCGAACGCCCGGGGCACCGTCCCCGGGCATGAGCGGAGCAGAGCGCCCCGCCGGCCTGATCTCTCGCGCCGGGCATCCCACGCGGGCATTCACGAACGGCAGCAGCACGGGGGGGTGCTGCCGCAGCGCTCCGGCGCCGCGGCGGTGACGCCGGAGTCGGTGAATCGGCTGCATGGCGACCGGCCGTGCCAGTGGCTCGTCGCCGGATCACTGCTGCGGGTGCCCGCACGCCCGCGTCGCCGGCGTTGCATCCGAAGGCACTCCTGACTCAAACCCTCGCGGCCCTCCCGATCCGCGGGCAACTGTGGCGCGGCATGGGCGCCGGCCTTGTTGTTCAACCGGCATGCCGGCCGCCTGGCAATTTGGGGCGTCGCACTGGCCGATGAATCCGGTGCGGCGAGCCGAGCCGCCCGATCTCGGCCATCACGGCCTCGCTCTCGCCCGGCTTGATGTGGGTGATGTGCACGTCGACGCTGCCGTCGAGCTGCGCCAGCTCGTGGCCCGGCGCGGCCGGGCACAGGTGGCGGCTGATGCGCGCGAGCTGGCGCTCCTCGTCGCTGAACGCGGTCTCGATCACGAGGTGCGCGACCTTCATGCCGCGCAGGCGCTGCCACAGCAGCGGGTTCGGGCCGGTGTCGCAACTCTGCCGTGGCATGGGCCAGCAGCCATGGCGACTCTTGCAAGTAGCTTTTAAGCTACAATCACCTTCGTGATCGAGCTCCTTCGCTACCAGCGCACCGACGGCCGCGAGCCTGTCACCGAGTGGCTCGCGTCGCTGCGCGACAAGGTTGCAGAGGCTCGCATTCGCGTGCGCCTGCGCCAGGTGCAGGCCGGCAACTTCGGCGACAGTCAACCGGTGGGCGACGGCGTCATCGAGTTGCGCATCCACGTAGGCGCCGGGTACAGGGTCTATTGTGGCCGCCACGGGAAGGCATTGGTCATTCTGCTGTGCGGGGGAGACAAGCGCTCCCAAGCCGCGGACATCGAGCACGCCAAGGCGTTTTGGTCGGAATGGAAACGGAGACAGTCATGAAGAGGCTCAAAGGCGTCGTGTCGCACCACGAACGAGAGGTCACCGAGTTGCGCGCCGATCGGGAACTGGCCGTCGAGTATCTGAGGGCCGCGATGGCGGCTCTGGACGACCCCGATGATCGAGCCGGCGGTTTGCTTGCGCTGCGCACCGTGGCGGAAGCCTACGGGGGCCTCGGTGCGGTGGCGGCCGAGGCAGGCATCAGCCGTGAATCGCTCTATCGTGCCCTTTCGCCAAAGGGGAACCCGACCCTCAAGACCTTGCTGGCCGTCCTCAAGGCGGTCGGGCTGCGGCTGTCGGTCGAGCCTGAAGAGCACGCACACGCCTGGCAGAGCTCATCGACCTCAACAATCGGGTGGTCGCAAGACTGAAGCTGGCGGCGAGCCAGCGCAAGAGCGCCGGCGGGGTGACTTCTGCACTCGCTCGCCATGCACTGAGGGCCGCGCCCATGGCGGCGTTCCGGCTCGTTGAGGCCGTGCCGAAATAGCCCAGGCGTGGCATCACCCTCGAGAGGGCGGTATCACAGGTCTTCTGGCTGAAGGCCGGTGTGCTTGGCGATGCGCGCGAGCATGCGCGGACCAAGCTCTTCCCCGTCGTGAAAGGCGAATACGAAATCCGTCCAGCCATCACGCGACAACGTGCGATGAGAACCAGATTGCCGCTTGAGCTGCCAGCCGATCCGCACGAGCGCAGCGAAGACTCGCCTGGCCTTCGACGAAGGCCATTGGCTCATGCGGCCGCTGGAATGGAAATGCTGATGTCCAGTGGCAGGGCTTCGCCGTGCTCGAGTTGCTCAGCCAGAACGCGAAGTGCGAGCACCTCGGCCTTTGCCATCGCTTCATTGGCAGACGCGCCATAAGCAAGGACTCCCGGCAACTGGGAAACCTCGGCCAACCAGCGTCCATCGTCTTCGCGTTCGCACTCGAGACTGAACTTCATGCGCTTCTCCTTCGTGGAGCGGAGTCTATCAACCCACCCGCATCACCTGCCCCGCCACCAGCGCATGGATCCGGTGCGGCGACCCGAGCCGCCCGATCTCGGCCATCACGGCCTCGCTCTCGCCCGGCTCGATGTGGGTGATGTGCACGTCGACGCTGCCGTCGAGCTGCGCCAGCTCGTGGCCCGGCGCGGCCGGGTGCGTATTTCAGCCCATCGCGGACGGCATTTCAGGCTGATCGCGGACGACATTTCAGTGTGATCGCGGACGGCGTTTCAGACTGATCGCGGACGCTGTTTCAGCGTGATCGCGGACGATT
>JBPPMF010000287.1:0-24420 GCA_051305915.1 Thiobacillus sp.
GCACCTACGCCAAGCTGCTGGCTGGCCTGTAAAAGGCTAGCAGGTGTGGTTATTTTTCACGAATGAACTGAAAGGTTGAACATGTTGCATGAAGTCAGCGGCGATATTCTTTTGTCTCAGGCACTGGCCATCGCACACGGCGTGGCACCGAACGATGGGCACAATCAGGGGCTGGCCCATTCGCTGCGCGAGAATTGGCCTTCGATGTACAAGGATTTCCGGCATTTTTGCCAGACCACGCATCCCAAGGCCGGCGAAATGTGGGTGTGGTCGGGTGCGGAGGGCAAGCGCATCGCGGCGCTGTTTACCCAGGAGGGGGCTTACGATCACGGCGCAAAACCGGGTCGCGCATCCACGGAGAACCTGAATCATGCGTTGAAAGCCTTGCGCAAATGGGTCGAGGCAGAAGATGTGGCCAGCTTGGCCTTGCCGCGTCTGGCCACCGGTGTCGGCGGCATGAACTGGGACGAGGTGCGGCCGTTGATCGAGAAACATCTGGGCGACCTGTCGATTCCGGTTTATCTCTACGTGACGTATCACCAGGGCGAGCAAGCCAGCGAACCGGCCTGAGACGTACGCTGATGGGACAGGAAATCAACCGCACCCGCTTTTCGGAGGCGGACTTTCAGCAGTTCTCAACCCGGCTGACGGATGAAACCGCAGCCTTGCGGTCGTTCGCCAATACCGGCGGGTTCGCGGATGCGCGTTACGTCGCCGGCTTCGAACTCGAAGCCTGGCTGCTGGATCACGCCGGGCGGCCCAACCCGGTCAATGCGCCCTATCTGCAGGCGCTGAACGATCCGCTGGTGGTGCCCGAACTGTCGCGTTTCAACGTCGAACTGAATGCGCCCCCGCTGGAAATGGGCGCCGGCGTGCTGGCCGCCATGGAAGAATCCCTGCTGTCCACCTGGGACACCTGCCAGCACGTCGCGCACGGCATGGACACCGTGCTGGCGATGATCGGCATCTTGCCGACCATCCGCGACGAGGATCTATGCATCGCCAACATGTCGGCGATGAACCGCTTCGACGTGCTCAATGCGCAGGTGCTGCAGCAGCGCAATGGCGCCCCCATCCGCATCGACATCGAAGGCACGGATCATCTACGCCTGAGCCGTCCCGACGTGATGCTGGAGGCCGCCACCACCTCCTTCCAGTTGCATCTGCAGGTGCCCTTTGAACAAGCAGGGCGCTACTACAACGCCTCGCTGATCAGTTGCGCGCCATTGCTGGCGGCAGCGGTCAATTCGCCACTGCTGTTCGGCCAGCGCCTGTGGCAGGAAACCCGCGTGCCGCTGTTCGAGCAGTCGGTGGAGTTGGGGGGATATGCCGGACTGGCCGAGCCCACGGTGCGGCGGGTGAGCTTCGGCCGCGACTATGTAGCGCACAGCCCGCTGGAGTTGTTCGAGGAAAATCTCCAACACTATCCGGTACTGCTGCCGATGCCGCAGACCGAATCGCCGGCACGCTACCCGCATCTGCGCCTGCACAACGGCGCCATCTGGCGCTGGGTGCGCCCGCTGATCGGCTTCGACGAATCCGGGCAAGGGCATGTCCGGCTGGAGCAGCGGGTGCTGCCGAGCGGGCCGACGGTGCTGGACATGGTGGCCAACGCGGCGCTGTATTTCGGCCTAGTGCACGCACTGGCGCGGCAGCCGCAGCATGTCGAATCGGAAATTCCCTTTACCGCCGCGCGTGCCAATTTTTATGCCGCCGCGCGCCATGGCTTGCAGGCCGAACTGACCTGGCTGGATGGCCGGCGCCTTGCGGCACATGATCTCCTCCTTGAAACCATCCTGCCAATGGCGCACCAGGGGCTGCGCGATTTCGGCTTGTCAGAAGCCGAGATCGAACACTACCTTGGGGTCATCGAAGCGCGGGTGCGCAGCGGCCAGACCGGCGCGGCGTGGCAGTTGCAGCGACTCGCGCAGGTGGATGGCGACGTTCACCACATGATGAACGATTACCTGGAAAACCAGCGTTCCGGTTCACCCGTGCACGAATGGCCGCTTTGATGCTGACGCAATACGACACCCTGCCGCCGGGGCTGCTCGACCTGCCCGCTTCGCGCCTGGGCGAAGTGCTGCCCGGCCCGACCCTGATTCACCTGCCGGGCCGGCGCACGCCGCCTCTGTTTGTCTCGGTGCTGTTGCACGGCAACGAGGACACCGGCTGGCTGGCAGCGCAATCGGTGCTGAAGAAATACGCAACGACCGAATTGCCACGCGCCCTGTCGCTGTTCATCGGCAACATCGACGCAGCACGTTGCGGCCTGCGCCGCCTCGACGGGCAGCCGGACTACAACCGGGTGTGGCCGGGCAGCGAGGAAACGCAGCCGGTTGAACTGGCGATGATGCAGCAGGTGGTCGATGCGATGCGCACACGCGGCGTGTTCGCCAGTATCGACATTCACAACAACACCGGTCTCAATCCGCATTACGCCTGCGTCAACCGGCTGGATCAGGATTTTCTGCATCTCGCCACGCTGTTTTCGCGCATCGTGGTCTACTTCATCCGGCCGATCGGCGTGCAATCAGCGGCCTTCGCCGAACTGTGTCCGGCCGTCACGCTGGAATGCGGCAAGCCGGGCACGCCCGGCAGCATCGAACATGCAGCGGATTTCATGGAAGCCTGCCTGCATCTGTCCGGCTTTCCGGTGCATCCGGTCGCGCCGCACGATATCGACCTGTTTCACACCGTGGCCACGATCAAGGTGCCGGAGACGATCAGTTTTGGGTTTGCCGCGCCCAGCGCGGACATCGACTTCGTGCCCGAACTGGATCACTTCAATTTCCGCGAGATGGCGCGCGACACGCCCTGGGGCCGGATACGGCTGGACAACTCAGCCCGACTGCAGGCGCTGGATGAAGCGGGCGAGGACATCGGCGCGCGTCTGTTCGATTATCGCCAGGGGGAAATCACGCTCCGGCAGCCGCTGATGCCGGCCATGCTGACACGCGACGAACGGGTCATCCGCCAGGATTGCCTGTGCTACCTGATGGAACGGATCAAGGCGCTGTAGGCGCAGTGTCGTCCGCCCACACAGCGAAAATCGCCTGATACGAGGCATACAGCGAACCGAACAGCACCGGCATCGCCACCAGCAGGCCAAGCAGCATCGGCACCAGCGCGGAAAGGAACAGCAGCAGGCCGAGCGTAAGCCCGTTCACAGCCATTGCCGGCCAGTTTTTAGCCACTGCGCGCAGGCTGACGCCCAACGCGGTGGCCGGACGCGCGCCGCCGAACAGAATCAGCGCAGGCGCGAACCAGGTCGCCATGATCAGCGGCGTAAACAGCAGCAGGCCGGTGAACACCGCGGGGATGGCTTGATTCAGCATCGCCTGCATTGCCGCCGGATCTTGTTGCGATTGCGCCGCCGTCACGACGGCCTGCGGATCGAAGCCCATGTTGAGCATGATTTTGCCGATCAACAGGGTGCCGATCAGCTGTACCGCGCCCACGGTCATCAACGGAATGGCCGGACCCTGCACCCCGGCCAGAAATTGCGGCAGTTCAAGTTCGCGGCCGTCGTCAAGCACACGATACGCCGCCATGAAACCGGCCACCATCAGCGGCGACGCCAGTTCCGACAGCGAACCGCCCACCACGGGAATCAGTCCGAGCGCCATCACCATGCCGAATAGCACGGCAAACGCGGCGGACAACAGCAAAGGGGTTTTGCGATACAGACGAAAGCCCGCAGCCACCCAGTGAAAGCCCTGGCCGGCCGCGACCTTGCGCGGGATGTCTTGATTGGATGCAGTATTCATGCGGCGGATTTTAACCGACGCGCAGACCGAAGTTTCAGATCAAAACTCCTTCACCACCCACATCGGCGGCCGCATGCCGGAATCCAGGCTTTCCTGACGCGCAAACTGGCCGTCGCCCTTCTGATCGATCAGGTAATACGGCTTGCCGACCCGGGGGATGACTTTCAGCATATAGAGCCTGCCGTTGGCACGATATTCGACGACACGCCCGGAGGGACTCGGCTTGATCGTCACCGGCGGGGCATCATCGACACCGGGGGCGCCATCAGGCACTGGCGTCAGTTCGGGCGGGCGGTCCGATGGTGCGGCGGCAACCGCTAGCCCGCTCAGCAAGAGGGTCAACAACAAAACGGGGTAACGCATGACAAACTCCAGAAATGAATGTTTTTAGCTTAGGTCACAGGGGTACAACTACAGATTGAACTGGATTTCCCGCTCGGCCAGCGACGGCATGAAGCCGCGCTTTTCGTAATGCGCGAAGATGGCGTCGACCACCTCTTCGGGCTTGTCGATGATACGCACCAGATCGATGTCCTCGGGTGAAATCACGCCCTCGGCGACAAGGGTGGTCTTCAACCAGTCGGCGAGTCCCGACCAGAAACCGGAACCGACCAGGACGATCGGAATCTGCGCGATTTTCCCGGTCTGCACCAGCGTCAGCGCCTCGAACAGTTCGTCCAGCGTGCCGAAGCCGCCGGGCATGACGACATAGGCGGCGGCGAATTTGACGAACATGACCTTGCGCGCGAAAAAGTGCTGGAAGGTCTGACTGATGTCCTGATAGAGATTGGCGCTCTGCTCGTGCGGCAACTGGATGTTGAGACCAACGCTGGGCGACTTGCCGAAATAGGCGCCCTTGTTGGCGGCTTCCATGATGCCGGGGCCGCCGCCGGAAATAACCGAGAAGCCCGCATCGGACAGCTTGCGCGCGATATCCTCGGTGAGCATGTAATTCGCATGGTCGGGCGGCGTACGCGCACTGCCGAAGATCGACACGGCCGGGCGAATGGACACCAGCCGTTCGGTCGCCTCGACGAACTCTGCCATAATCCCCAGCATCCGCCACGACTCGCGCGCCGAGTAATCGATCTCGGCAGTACGCCCGGGATCGGCGGCGGCAGGCAATTTTTCAAAGTGCATTTTCGAGCGCCTCGTGAACGATTCTAGTTTGAACCAGCCCAGTGTAAATCAGTCCGGGAAAACCCTGCTGTTGGTAGACGGCTCGTCCTATCTTTATCGCGCGTTTCATGCGCTGCCCGATCTGCGCAACCAGGCGGGCGAGCCGACCAATGCGATCAAGGGCGTGCTGTCGATGCTGCACAAGCTGCGCAAGGACCACGCGGCCGATTATATCGCCTGCGTGTTCGACGCGAAGGGCAAGACGTTTCGTGACGATCTCTACCCGGAATACAAGGCTCACCGCCCCGCCATGCCGGATGACTTGCGCAGCCAGATCGAGCCGCTGCACCAGGCGATCCGCGCCGAAGGCTGGCCGCTCGTCGTCATCGACGGCGTCGAGGCCGACGATGTGATCGGCACCCTGGTCGTGCATGCCGCGCAGCGAGGCATCCGCAGCATCGTTTCCACCGGCGACAAGGACATGGCACAGTTGGTCAACGACCAGGTGACGCTGGTCAACACCATGAGCCAGGAAACGCTCGATGTGCCCGGGGTCGCCGCGAAGTTCGGCGTGCCGCCCGAGCGCATCATCGATTACCTCACGCTGATCGGCGATGCGGTCGACAACATACCCGGCGTCGCCAAGGCGGGGCCGAAAACCGCGGTGAAATGGCTCACCGAATACGGCAGCCTCGACAATCTGGTGGCGCACGCCGACGCCATCAAGGGCGTAGTCGGCGACAACCTGCGCGCCGCACGCGACTGGCTGCCGCAGGCACGCACGCTGATCACCATCAAGACCGATGTCGCGCTGCCGTTCGATTTCGACGACCTCGTCCTGAAGCCGCGCGAAACCGGGACGCTGCGCACGCTGTTCGACCGCTACGAATTCCGCACCTGGCTGCGCGAGCTCGACGATGCCGCAACGGAAACCCCCGATGCTCCTGAACAGGACAGCAGCGGGGAACACCGCACCCACTACGAAACCATTCTCACCGAGGCCCAGCTCGACAGTTGGATCGCCCGGCTCGAAGCGGCGCCGGCGTTTGCGTTCGACACCGAAACCACCAGCCTCAACGCCATGCAGGCCGAACTGGTGGGGATGTCCTTCGCCATCGGCCACGGCGAAGCCGCCTACCTGCCGCTGGCGCACCACTATGCCGGCGCGCCCGAGCAGCTCGACCGCAGCGCCGTGCTGGCGAAGCTGAAGCCGCTGCTGGAAAATCCCACCCCCAGGATCGTCGGCCAGCACCTCAAGTACGACCGCCACATCCTTGCCAACTACGCTATCCGGCTCGGCGGCGTGATCGACGACACCCTGCTGCAGTCCTACGTGCTGGAAGCGCACCAGTCGCACGAACTCGGCAACCTGGCGTCACGCCACTTGGGACTTGCGACGATCAGCTATGACGACGTCACCGGCAAAGGCGCGTCGCGCATTGGCTTCGAACAGGTGGACATCGAGCGCGCCAGCGAATACGCGGCGGAAGACGCCGACATCACGCTGCGCGTGCGCGATGCACTGGCGCCGCAGATCGCCGCGTCAAGCAAGCTCGACTATGTGTACCGCCAGATCGAACTGCCGGTGGCCGACATCCTGTTCCGCATGGAGCGCACCGGCGTGCTGCTCGATCGCAATCTCCTGGCGGTGCAAAGCGGCGAGCTCGGCAAGAAGATGCTGGAGCTGGAACAGCGCGCCTACCAGGAAGCTGGCCAGCCGTTCAACCTTGGCTCGCCGAAGCAGATCGGCGACATTCTGTTCACGCAAAAGGGCTTGCCGGTGGTCAAGAAAACCCCCGGCGGCGCGCCCAGTACCGACGAGGAAACGCTAGAACAGCTGGCGCTCGACCATCCCATCGCGCGGGCGATTCTCGACTACCGCGGCATGGCCAAGCTGAAATCGACCTACACCGACAAGCTGCCGCAGATGGTGCATCCGCGCACCGGTCGCCTGCACACCAGCTATTCGCAGGCAACCGCGGTCACCGGGCGGCTGTCGAGTTCCGAGCCCAACCTGCAGAACATTCCCGCGCGCACCGCCGAAGGCCGCCGCATCCGCGAGGCCTTCATCGCGCCGCCCGGGCACGTGCTGGTGTCGGCCGACTATTCGCAGATCGAGCTGCGCATCATGGCGCACCTGTCGGACGACGCCGGCCTCTTGAAAGCCTTTGCCGAGGACCGCGACATCCACACCGCCACCGCATCCGAGGTGTTCGGCGTGCCGCTGGAAGACGTGAGCAACGACCAGCGGCGCATGGCCAAGGTGATCAACTTCGGCCTCATCTACGGCATGTCGGCCTTCGGCCTGGCATCGCAACTCAACCTGGAGCGCTCAGCCGCGCAGGCCTACATCGACCGCTACTTCGCACGCTATCCCGGCGTGGCCGACTACATGCAGCGCACGCGCGAAGCCGCGCGCAGCCAGGGCTATGTCGAAACGGTGTTCGGCCGCCGGCTGTACCTGCCCGAGATCAACGCCAAAAACGGGCAGCGCCGCCAGGGCGCCGAGCGTGCCGCCATCAACGCGCCGATGCAGGGCACCGCGGCCGATCTCATCAAGCTGGCGATGATCGCAGTGCAGGGCTGGCTGGATATGGAAAAGCTGGAAAGCCGCCTGCTGCTGCAGGTGCACGACGAACTCATCCTCGAAGTGCCCGAGCGCGAACTCGACCGCGTGCGCGCCGAACTGCCCGGACACATGTGCAATGTCGCCGCGCTCAAGGTGCCGTTGCGCGTCGGTGTGGGGTCCGGCAGCAACTGGGAAGCGGCGCACTGACACGGCCTCCATTCAACACGCCGATCCATTGAAAACGGGCGCTCGATGCGCCCGTTTTCAATGGATCGCGGACCTGGCGGCGACCCAGCGGATAGTGCCTTATTTTTTCAAGCTATCGCGAATTTCGCGCAGCAGCATGACGTCTTCCGGCGTCGCGGCAGGCGCTGCGGGCGGCGCTTCCCTTTTCAGCCGGTTGAGCTGTTTGACCAGCATGAAAACGATGAACGCCAGGATGATGAAATTGAGCAGGATGGTGAGGAAATTGCCATAGGCAAACACCGGCACGTTGGCTTCTCTTAACCCCTCCAGCGTCATCACTGCGCCCTCCGGTACAGTCCCGAGGGTAATGAGCAGGTTGGAAAAATCAAAGCCGCCGAACACCGCTCCGACGATCGGCATGATCAGATCCTTGACGATGGAGTCGACAATCTTGCTGAACGCGGCGCCGATGATGACGCCGACCGCCAGATCCATGGCATTGCCCTTGACTGCGAACTCCTTGAATTCCGACACAATACTCATGCCTTCCCTTATTGATGAAATAGTGCCTCGTAAATAGTAGCCGCTATGACGGCACGGCCCCAACATCAAAGTAAATCCGGTCCAGCTTGGTCGGGGCCGGCGAGGAGGGTAAAATGCCACCCCTTATGCGCATCGGCAACCACCTCCTTAAGAACCGCCTGATCGTCGCCCCCATGGCCGGGGTGACGGATCGGCCTTTCCGCCAGCTTTGCAAGCGGCTGGGCGCGGGCATGGCAGTGTCCGAGATGGTGACGTCGAACTCGCTGCTGTACGGCTCAGCCAAGACCGCGCGGCGCGCCAATCACGAAGGCGAAGTCGACCCGATCAGCGTGCAGATCGCCGGCGCCGATCCGAAGATGATGGCGGAAGCCGCACGCCACAACGTCGACCGCGGCGCGCAGATCATCGACATCAACATGGGCTGCCCGGCCAAGAAGGTGTGCAACGTGATGGCCGGCTCCGCCCTGTTGCAGGACGAGGCGCTGGTCAGTCGGATTCTCGATGCCGTGGTGCAGGCGGTGCCCGAGGTGCCGGTGACGCTGAAGATCCGCACCGGCTGGGACCGTGAGCATCGCAATGCGCTGAACATTCTAAAAATCGCCGAGAACGCCGGCGTGCAGGCGCTGGCAATGCACGGCCGCACCCGCGCCTGCGGCTACGCCGGCGAGGCCGAATACGACACCATCCGCGCGGTGAAAACCGAAGCGAAGATTCCCGTCATCGCCAACGGCGATATCACCACGCCGGAAAAGGCTCAATACGTCCTGGAATACACCGGTGCCGACGCCGTGATGATCGGCCGCGCCGCGCAGGGCCGGCCGTGGATTTTCCGCGAGATCGAGCATTTTCTGGCCACCGGCGGGCATCTGCTGCAGCCCGAAGTAGCGGAAATCCACGCCATTCTGCTCGAACATATTCACGACCTATACTCGTTTTACGGTGACGTCACCGGGGTGCGGGTGGCGCGCAAGCACATCTCCTGGTACACCCGCGGCTTGGTGGGCAGCAGCGCCTTCCGCCACACCATGAACCGGCTCGATTCGGTGGCTGAACAGCTTGCTATCGTCCACGAATACTTTGCCCAGGCAGCACGCGCCGATAGCCGCCTGCGCTATGAAACACACAATGAAATCGGCCATAAAAACCAGGCCACGCAAGATCCGCTGTCAGCTTCACGACTCGCGGCATAAAGGGAGTTTCAATGATCGAAGAAAACGAAATCGCCGCCTGTGTGCGGCGGTCGCTCAATCGCTATTTCAAGGATCTCGACGGCGAAGTGCCGAACGAGGTCTATGGCATGGTGGTTAGCGCGGTGGAAAAGCCCTTGCTCGCCTACGTCCTTGATCGCGCCGAGGGCAACCAGACGCGCGCGGCCGATATGCTCGGCATCAACCGCAACACCCTGCGCAAGAAAATGCGCGAACACGGCCTTTCCGACTGAATCCATCATGACCATTGCCACAATGCAAATACAGCGCGCCCTGCTTTCCGTGTCGGACAAAACCGGCCTTGTCGAGTTTGCCCGCGCACTCGCCACGGCAAGCGTCGAACTGCTGTCCACCGGCGGCACCGCCAAGGCCCTGCGCGACGCCGGCCTCGCCGTGATCGACGTCAGCGAATACACCGGCTTCCCCGAGATGCTCGATGGCCGGGTCAAGACCCTGCATCCGAAAGTGCATGGCGGCATCCTGGCGCGCCGCGACCTGCCCGAACACGTCGCGACGATGCAAGAACACGACATGGGCTACATCGATCTGGTGTGCGTCAATCTGTATCCCTTCGTCGCCACAGTGTCGAAGCCGCACACGCTCGACGAAGCCATTGAGAATATCGACATCGGCGGCCCGGCCATGGTGCGTTCATCGGCCAAGAACTATCACCACGTCGCCATCGTCACCGATCCCGCCGACTACCCGGCGCTGGTTGCCGAAATGCAGGCCCACGGCGGCTCGCTGACCGATGCCACCCGCTTCAATCTGGCGAAGAAAGCCTTCACCCACACTGCGCAGTACGACGGTCATATCAGCAACTACCTGACCGCCTTGAATGCGAACGGCGAACGCGAAACCTTCGGCGAGCAGTTGACGCTGCAGTTTTCCCGCGCGCAGACCTGCCGCTATGGCGAGAACCCACATCAGGCCGGCGCCTTCTACGTCGAGGCCAATGCGCCCGCCGGCACCATTGCGACGGCCCGCCAGATCCAGGGCAAGGAACTGTCCTACAACAACATCGCCGACACCGACGCTGCGCTCGAATGCGTGAAGCTGTTCGACACCGCGCCGGCCTGCGTCATCGTCAAGCACGCCAACCCGTGCGGCGTCGCCTACGGCAGCAGCCTGCTCGACGCCTACAACCGCGCCTACCAGACCGATCCCGAGTCGGCCTTCGGCGGCATCATCGCCTTCAACGGCCGGCTCGACGGCGAAACCGCTGCTGCCATCGTCGAGCGCCAGTTCGTCGAAGTCATCATCGCGCCCGAAGTCAGCCCGGAAGCCTCCGCCGCCGTCGCCGCGAAGAAGAACGTGCGCCTGCTCGAATGCGGTCAGTGGAGCGGTTCCGTCGCCCAGCTCGACATGAAGCGTGTAGCCGGCGGCCTGTTGGTGCAGGACGCCGACGTGCTGCTGCACGGCGAACTGAAGACCGTCACCGACCGCGCACCCACCGCCCAGGAAATGGACGACCTGCTGTTCGCCTGGCGCGTCGCCAAGTTCGTCAAATCCAACGCGATTGTTTATGCCAAAGACCGCATGACCATCGGCGTCGGCGCGGGGCAAATGAGCCGCATCAACTCCGCCCGCATCGCCGCGATCAAGGCCGAGCATGCCGGCCTGCCGGTGCCCGGCTCGGTGATGGCGTCAGACGCCTTCTTCCCCTTCCGCGACGGCATCGACCAGGCCGCAGCCGCCGGCATCAAGGCCGTGATCCAGCCCGGCGGTTCGATGCGCGACGACGAAGTCATCGCCGCCGCCAACGAGCACGGCATCGCGATGGTGTTCACCGGCACCAGGCATTTCCGACATTGAACTGCGTTAGGGGCTAGGAGCTAGGGATTAGGGGGTTTTGTGCGGCTTCGCCGCGCTTGAAAAATCAAGAGATGCGGCGAAGCCGCCCATTCCCTAGCCCCTAAATCCTAGCTCCTAACTCCTAAACCCCGATCAGCTCCTAGCCCCTCCATACTATGAAAATCCTAGCCATCGGCTCCGGCGGACGCGAACACGCACTGGCGTGGAAGCTTGCGCAGTCCCCCCGCGTTTCGCAGGTTTTTGTCGCGCCCGGCAACGGTGGCACGGCGACCGAGGACGGACTCGTCAACGTGCCTTTGACGGAGATCGCCTCGCTGGTCGAATTCGTCCGCCGCGATCCGGACATTGCGCTCACCGTGGTCGGCCCGGAAGCCCCGCTTGCGGCAGGCGTGGTCGACGCCTTCCGCGCCGCCGGGCTGAAGATTTTCGGCCCCACCCAGGCCGCTGCCCAGCTCGAAAGCTCGAAGGATTTCGCCAAGCAGTTCATGGCGCGTCACCACATCCCCACCGCGGCTTTCGGCACTTTCACCAACGCCGGCGAAGCCCATGCCTACATCGACCAACAGGGCGCGCCGATCGTGGTGAAGGCCGACGGACTGGCCGCGGGCAAGGGCGTGGTCGTCGCGATGACGGCCGAGGAAGCGCATGCCGGAGTCGACGCCATGCTCGCCGGCAACAGCATGGGCGAAGCCGGTCACCGCGTAGTCATCGAGGAATGCCTGCTGGGCGAGGAAGCCAGCTTCATCGTCATGGTCGACGGCGAACACGTGCTGGCGCTGGCATCGAGCCAGGACCACAAGCGCCTGGGCGATGGCGACACCGGCCCCAACACCGGCGGCATGGGCGCCTATTCGCCGGCACCGGTGGTCACCCCCGAACTGCACGCGCGCATCATGCGCGAGGTGATCCACCCCACCGTCGACGGCATGGCCGCCGACGGCATCCGCTTCACCGGCTTTCTCTATGCCGGCATCATGGTCGGCGCCGACGGCACGCCCAAGGTGCTGGAATTCAACTGCCGCATGGGCGACCCGGAAACCCAGCCGATCATGATGCGGTTGAAATCCGACCTCGTTGGCCTGGTCGAAGCCGCCGTCAACGGCAAGCTCGACCAGATCGAAGTCGAATGGGACCGCCGTACCGCGCTCGCCGTGGTGCTGGCCGCCGAAGGCTACCCCGATGCGCCGAAGAAAGGCGCACTCATCGGCGCGCTGCCCGCTGCAGCCGAAGATCTGCACGTCTTCCACGCCGGCACCACGGCGCAGGATGACCAGACCGTGGTGAGCGGCGGCCGCGTGCTGGCGGTCACCGCACTCGGCGACAACGTGCGCATGGCGCAAAAACGCGTCTACGACGCGGTGGCCTGCATCCACTTCGACGGCGTGCAATACCGCCGCGACATCGGCTGGCGCGCACTGGATCGAAAAAAGTGAGGCCTGCGGGGTGAGGCGTGAGACGGACGCGCTCCGCGCCTATTTGCAGCGCGGCGGCCTAATCGCCTATCCGACCGAATCCTGCTACGGCCTCGGCTGCGACCCGCGCAACCCGCGCGCGCTGCAACGGCTCATCCGCCTGAAGGGCCGCAGCGCCGCCAAAGGCATGTTGCTAATCGCCGACCACTTCAAGCGACTGCAAGCCTTTGTGCGCCCGCTGAGTACGACGGATCGGATGCGGATGCAGCACACCTGGCCTGGCCCCGTCACCTGGGTTGTGCCGGCCTCAGCCACCTGCCCGCCCTTGCTCACTGGCGGACGCCCCACCATCGCGGTGCGCGTCACTGCCCATGCCGCCGCTGCACGTCTGTGCCGCAGCCTCGGCATGGCGCTGGTTTCCACCAGCGCCAACAAAACCGGCAAAAAACCTGCCAAAACCGCGGTGGAATGCCGCAGAATATTCGGTGTGCAGGTGCGCGTGATCGCCGGCCGCATCGGCACACGCAAACGGCCCTCCACCCTGATCGAGCTCACAACCGGAAACGTCCTTCGACCCTGATGACTACTCACACCATCGACACCGCTGCCATCAAAACCTATCTGCTCGACCTGCAGGCGCGCATCGTCGCCGGCCTGGAAGCCGCCGATGGCCTGCCCTTCCGCACCGATGCGTGGGATCGTTCCGAAGGCGGGGGCGGCATCTCGCGGCTGATCGAGGAGGGCAACGTACTGGAACGCGGCGGCGTGAATTTCTCGCACGTACTGGGCAGCCAGTTGCCGCCGTCGGCCAGTGCGCACCGCCCTGAACTCGCCGGTCGCCGCTGGGAAGCCATGGGCGTCTCGCTGGTGCTGCATCCGCGCAACCCCTACGCGCCGACGGTGCACATGAACGTGCGCTGCTTCGTCGCGCTGAAGGACGGCGAGGACCCGGTGTGGTGGTTCGGCGGCGGCATGGATCTGACGCCCTACTATGGCTTCGAGGAGGACGCGCAGCATTTTCACGCCACCTGTAAACATGCGCTCGACCCGTTTGGCGCCGACCTGCATCCGCGTTTCAAGGCATGGTGCGACACCTACTTCTTCCTCAAGCACCGCAACGAGCCGCGCGGGATCGGCGGCGTGTTCTTCGACGACTTTTCCGAGGGCGGTTTCGACCACGCGTTCGGCATGACGAAAAGCGTGGGCGACGCCTTCCTTTCGGCCTACCTGCCCATCCTCGAACGCCGCAAGGACATTGCCTACGGTGAACACGAGCGCGATTTTCAGGCTTATCGCCGCGGCCGCTACGTCGAATTCAACCTGGTATTCGACCGCGGCACGCTGTTCGGCCTGCAGTCGGGTGGGCGCACCGAATCGATTCTGATGTCGCTGCCGCCCATCGTGAAATGGCGTTATGACTGGCACCCCGAACCCGGCACACCCGAAGCGCGGCTGTACACCGACTTTCTGACCGCACGCGACTGGGTATAAAACCTACCGGTCCCTATTTACATGTCCCGAATCTCACGCCGCATCCTGATCGGATTCGGCATCCTGCTGCTGATCACCGGACTGGTCGGGCTCATCGCCTGGGAACTGCTGTCGTCCGCGCTGGAAGCGAAATACCTCGCCAAAGCCGCACAGAAAATGACCTGGCAAATCCGGCCGGGGCCGTCCGATCGTATCCGCTACCCCGGCCAGGGGCCATATGACGTCCGCCTCGGCTACAGCAAACTGCCGGATTATCTGGCACGGCTGGATCAGGCCGGCTGGCAAATCGACCAGCAGGCCAGGATCAGCGCCCAGATGGCGCGGGCAGCCAATCTCGGCCTGTTCCTGCCGTATCACGAAAAGGACCAGGCCGGCCTCAGCCTGCTCGACAGCGACGGCAAGCTACTCTACCAGTCGAAATATCCCACACGGGGCTACAGCCGGTTTGACGACATTCCCGATGTCCTGGTCAACGCGCTGCTCCACATCGAGAACCGCGAATTGCTGACCGAGCAGTTCCCCAACCGCAATCCGGCGGTGGAATGGGATCGCCTGGCCCAGGCCCTGCTCGAAAAGGGCATCAGCCTGGTCGACCCCAATCGCAACGTGCCGGGCGGCAGCACGCTGCCGACACAGATCGAGAAATACCGCCATTCGCCTGAAGGCCTCACCGCGAGCATGGGCGAGAAACTGCGGCAGATGTCGACCGCCAGTCTGCGCGCCTATCTGAACGGCCCCAATACCCTGGAGATGCGGCGCGAAACCGTCACCGCCTATCTCAATACTGTGCCGCTGGCGGCCGCCCCGCGCTATGGCGAAGTCAACGGCATTGGCGATGGCTTGTGGGCGTGGTACGGCCTCGACTTCGACGAGGTCAACCGCATCTTGGCCAAGCCGCCGCGCGGCAAGGACGCCACCTTTGCCAGCATGCTGAAGCACACGTTGTCGCTGATCGTCGCCGAGCGCCGCCCCTCGTATTACCTCGCCGCCAACCGCAAGGCGCTGGATGCGCTGACCGATGACCACCTCGACCTGCTCGCCAACGCCAAACTGATTTCGCGCGAACTGGCCGACCAGGCCAAACAGGTCGAGTTGCGCACGAGCAGTCACCGCGTCGACCCGCCGTCGCCCCGTTTTGTCGACCAGAAAGCCGCCAATGCGCTGCGCATTCGTGTTTCCGCCTTGCTAGGCGAACCGCGCCTGTACGACCTCGACCGGCTCGATCTTCAGGTGGGCACCAGCATCAACCAGCCAGCGCAGAAAATCGTCAGCACCTACCTGCAAAGCCTGGCCAAACCGCAAGCCGCGGCGGCATCGGGTCTGATCGGACATCGCCTGCTGCAGCCCGGCAACCCGCTTGGCGAAGTGATCTACAGTTTCACCCTGTATGAAAAAACCGCGCAGGGCAATCTGCTGCGCATCCAGGCCGACAACCTCAATCAGCCGTTCGACATCAACAGCCAGGCACGGCTCGATCTCGGCTCCACCGCCAAGTTGCGCACGCTGGTGACCTATCTGGAAATCATCGCCCGACTGCATGCCGACTACCGTAGGCTCGACGCGAAAGCGCTGCAGCAGAAAGCGCAGCCGCAGCGCGATGTGCTCGCGCAGTGGGTCGCCGCCACCCTGCTGAGTGCGCCTGACATCCTGCTGAGCGATCTGCTCAACGGCGCAATGAGTCGTCAGTATTCCGCCGCGCCGGAAACCTTCTTCACCGGCGGCGGCCTGCACAACTTCGCCAACTTCGACGTCAAGGACAACAGTCGCGTGATGGACGTGTGGGAAGCCACGCGCAACTCGGTCAATCTGGTGTTCATCCGCATCATGCGCGACATCGTCCGCCATTACGCCAGCAGTACGCCGGGGGCGGCAGCACGCATTCTGGAGGATGCCGGCAACCCGCTGCGGGAAACCTACCTCGCGCGCTTCGTCGACCAGGAAGGCCGCCAGTTCATCAACCGGTTCTACCAGCGCCACAAGGCACTGACGCCGGACCGGATGGCCGAAGACCTCTACTCGCGCGCGCGCATCAACCCGCGCCGCTTCACCTCGGTGTATCGCTATCTGGAGCCGCAGCCGGACTTCAAAACGTATGTCAGTGTTTTGCATGCGCAGGTGCCCGCAAGCGCCAGCCTGAGCCAGAAGGTCCTCGAATCGCTGTACCAGTCGCATGCGACCGATGCCTACGACCTGACCGACCGCGGCTACATCACGCAGATTCATCCGCTGGAATTGTGGGTGGTGAAGACCTTACGTGGCGCACCAGGAACCGATCTCAAAACCCTGTATGAATCCGGTACCGGGGTGCGCCTTGAAGTCTACGACTGGTTGTTCAAGACCAGCCGCAAGAATGCACAGGACATCCGCATCCAGAGCCTGCTCGAAGTCGAGGCCTTCGAAGGCCTGCTACGCGACTGGAAACGCCTGGGCTATCCATTCGACAACATCACACCGTCCTACGCCACCTCGATCGGAAGCTCGGGCGACCGTCCTGCCGCGCTGGCCCAGTTGATGGGCATCCTGGTCAACGGCGGCGTGCGGGCGCCGATGGTCAGTCTGAGCGGCCTGCGCTTCGCCGCCAACACGCCCTACGACACGCGGCTGTCGCCCCGTCCGCCCAAGGGCGAACGCCTGATGCCAGCTGAAGTCGCGGAAACCGTACGCCGCGCGCTGGCCCAGGTAGTGGAATCCGGCACCGCCGTGCGCCTCGCCGGCGCGATCAAGGATACAGCCGGGCAGCCGCTCACCCTGGGCGGCAAAACCGGCACGGGCGACCACCGCTTCGAACGTTACGGCAAGGCCGGGCAATTGCTCGAATCACGAGTAGTCAACCGTACCGCCACCTTCGTCTTCTATCTGGGCGACCGTCATTTCGGCACGCTGACCGCGCTGGTGCAGGGCGAACAGGCCGGACAGTTCGGCTTCACCAGTTCGCTCACCGCGCAGATCCTGAAAATCCTGCTGCCGCAACTGCAGCCACATCTGAATCTGCAGCTGCCGGCACCGCCAAAGCCGTCGGCAAAACCGGCGCCGCTGGCCCCGCCGCCTGCCGTGCAGCCAGTGAAGGAAAAACCCGACGGCGCGACCAGCCAGGCTGATCCGCCCGTCAAACAGCCGGATCCAGTCCAGGGCGGCTTCCCCGAGGATCTCGAACCCAATGTTGTGTTGCCGGTTCCCCCGACACTGCCCGTTCCGGAACCACCACTGGTCAGCGCCCCCCCGGCCGCTCCGGTGGCACCGCCGGCAGACTTGCCCCCGGCCGCACCTTAACGTCGGGACGTTGGCATACGCTTCAGCCCGCGCTTTTGCGCGGCCTTAATCGGAGTCCTTTAGGAATCGCACATAAATCGGATATGCTGAAAAGTCGCTTTCTCTGATCGCCCCATGAAAGACAACATCCAACCCCTGATCCAGCACACGCCCACCGACTCCGGCAATGTCAGCATTCCGGCCTTGCGCGTACTGTCCGAGATCACCACCAGCCTGTCGACCGACGCCAATGTCGAGCAGCTGCTGGGGCGCTTTCTGTCGACCATGATCCGACTGGCGGGCGCACAGGCCGGCGCGGTGCGCGTCATCACCGACGACCGCACGCATTTAAGGCTGATTGGCTCGGTGGGACTGCCGCCGGAATTGGTCGAGCACGAAGCGCTCGTCAGCGTCGATTGCGGCGTATGCGGCAAGGCCGCGCGCGAAATGACGGTGAGCAGCTGGAACAACGTCGCCTTCTGCAAGCGCCAGGCCAACGACGCCTATTTCAGCGACACCTGCAACAGCGTGGTGGCGGTGCCGCTGATGCACAAGAACCAGGTGATGGGCGTCTACAACCTGTTCATGGAAGAAGGCAAGGTCGTTCCCGAGGACGTGCGCCTGCTGTTCCGCTCGATCAGCGAACACCTCGGCATCGCCCTGGAAAACGCGCGGCTGACGCGCGAGAACATGCGCATCTCGCTGATGAACGAGCGTCAGATGCTGGCCAATCAAATCCACGATTCGCTGGCACAGACGCTGGCCTACGCCAAGATGCGGCTCACCGTGCTGTCCGACGCCATGCGCCACGAGGACTACCCCAAGGCCAACCGCTATCTGGGCGACGTCGAAGAAGCGGTCGACCTTGCCTACGCCGACCTGCGCGACCTCATCACCCAGTATCGCGACCGCATCAACCCGCGCGGCCTGGTGCCGGCGATCCAGGAACTCGCCAAGAGCTTCCGCAAGAAGGCCAATGCCGACGTCGATTTTCTCAATCTGGTGCAGGACGTTTCACTGTCCCCCGACGAGGAAATCCAGGTCTTCCACATCATCCAGGAATCGCTCTACAACATCGCCAAACACGCCCGCGCGCGCCACGTCGTCATCACCTTCGACCTCGAAAACGGCCAGTACATCGTCAACGTCGCCGACGACGGCGTCGGCGTGCAGAAGAAGAAGGACGAATCGTCCACCATGGGCAAGAGCTTTGGACTGACCATCATGCGCGAGCGCGCCGCCCGGCTGAACGGCAAGCTCATCGTGGAATCCCGCCCCGCCGGCGGCACCGTCATCCGCCTCGTCTTCCCCCAGCACAAACCCGAGCACACCGCATGAGCCTCACCCGCATCATCCTCGTCGACGACCACACCCTGTTCCGCAAGGGCCTGGCCGAACTGCTCGAACAGAGCGGCGAAATCGAGGTCGCCGCCTTCACCGGCAACCCCGACGAAGTCGCCATGCTGTTGCGCGCGCACCGCCCCGACGTCCTCATCCTCGACCTCAACATGCCGGGCACCGACGGCATCACGCTCATGCAGCAACTGCGCAGCGACGGCTTCGAGCTGCCGGTGCTCATCCTCACCTTGTCAGAAGCCGAAGACGATCTCGCCCGGGCGCTGCGCGCAGGCGCCAACGGCTACCTGCTGAAAAGCATGGAGCCCGACGAGGTGGTCGACGCCATCCTGCGCGCCCAGCGCGGCGAAACCGTCGTTGCCCCCGCCATGACCGCCAAGCTGGTCAATCTGTACGACAAGAAAGGCCAGGACTCGACTTCCCTGCTCGACGCACTCACCCCGCGCGAACGCGAAATCCTCACCCACCTGTCACGCGGCGAAAGCAACAAGGCCATCGCCCGCACCCTCGACATCAGTCACGACACCGTCAAACTGCACGTGCGGCACATTCTTGCCAAGCTGAATCTGTCGTCACGGGTGGAAGCTGCGGTGTTCGCGGTGGAGCATCGGGTGGCGCCGGGCAGCAAAAATAACGGCCGCTGAAACTGTCGGAAAGACTACTCTTGCAAACTGCCTAATCCCATCAGCCACTTGAATCTCCGCGCGCTTTCACTGCCCTTGCCTGAGTATTCGCCATCACAAAATCCATGATCCATTTGCGAACACACTGTTACGTCATTTACCTGTGGGTCGCATTGGTCACGCTGTTGGGCATGCCGCACGCTGCGGCGAAGGAAACACTGCGCATCCTGACCTGGCCCGGCTACGCAGACGCCGACCTGGTCAAGACCTTCGAACGCCGCCACGGCGTGCGCGTGGAAATCACCCTGGTTGGCAACGATGAGATCCTGCGCGAAAAGATGGCCGCCGGACAAGGCCAGGACTTTGATGTGTTCGCCGCCAACACTGCCGAGATGGTGCATTACATTGATGCCGGGCTCAGCCAGCCGATCGACCTGCGCAAGCTCCCCAACCTCCAGCGGCAACACCCGCGTTTCAGTCGCCTGAGTGAAATTCCGGGGATTACCCGAGCCGGCAAGGTGTATGCCATTCCCTACACCTATGCCGAGATGGGTTTGATCTACGATCGCCGGCAATTCAAGACTGCGCCCACTTCATGGTCGGTACTGTGGGACCCGCGATATGCCGGCAAAGTGCTGCTGTTCGAGGGCGGCGCGCACAACTTCTCGCTGGCCGCCCTGGCCCTGGGACTCGCCGACCCCTTCCGCATTCGGTCCTCAGACGCCAAACCGGTGCTGAACAAGCTTTTGGCACTGCGCCGCAACGCGCTGGCTTTTTACAGCCTGCCGGAAGAAGCGACCGCGCTGTTTCGCGAACAGTCTGCCGCACTGTTGTTCGCCAACTATGGCAGCCAGCAGGTCAAGCAACTGCGCGACAGCGGCAGCGACATCGGTTATGTGGTGCCACGCGAGGGCGCGCTGGCCTGGCTCGATTGCTGGGCCATCAGCCGGGGGGCGCGCGACAAGGCACTGGCGGAAGCGTGGATCAATTACACCCTGGAACCCACCGTCAGCCGTGCCCTGACCACGCGCCAGGGGCTCGCCAACACCCTTGAGGCCTCCCCCGCAACGCGTGCCGACGACCGCCTGATCTGGCTGGAACCGGTGGAGGATGACGCCTGGCGCACCCAACTCTGGCAACGCCTCCTCTCAGGCGAACGCGAGATCCGCCTGACGCCATGAAGCTCGGCATCCGCACCCGCATCATGACGCTGATGGCGTTGCTGGGCGTGCTCGCCTCGGGGCTCACTGGCTATTACGCCTATTTGTCGAGCCACCACCTGCTGGCCGAAGCGGCGGAGCGCGAGATGCTGACCTCCGCGCGTGTCATCGGGCGGAGCTTTTCCAATAGCATTCGCGAAGTCGCCAAGGATGCCGCCTTACTGGCGGAGCTCCCGGTAACCCGGATCGTGGCCGATTTGCCCGACAGCGCAGCCCAGGCGGCGACTGCCCGCGACCGTCTCGCCAAGGTTTTCGAATCGATGCTGGCCATCCAGCACGAATACTTCCAGATCCGCCTGATCCGTGCAGACCGTCACGGACTGGAAGTCGTGCGACTGGACCGCGACGGCGCTATCCTGACACGCGTCAACGACGACGAATTGCAGGAAAAGGGACACTTCCCCTATGTCTTCAGGACCTTGAAAATGAAACCCGGCGAGACCTACCTGTCGCCGGGTTTCATTAATCAAGAGGAGGGCGCACACACCGGCCAGGGCCAGCCCACCGTGCAGGTGGCGCGACAGGTATTTGACTCAAGCGGGCAGTTGTATGGCCTGGTGGTCATCAATATCGACCTCAACGGTCTGTTCCATGTGCTGAAAGCCGACCTGCCATCGGCGCTCCAGCTTTATCTGACCAACGCCGAAGGGGATTTCCTGATTCACCCCGACCCGGACCAGACCTTTGGTTTCCAGCGCGGCCAGCGCATCCTGGCCCAGGACGCATTTGCCCCGGTGGCGGATATCGTCGACGGCCAGGCTGAATATCGCGTGATCACCGTGAATGATCCGTCCGAGCAGCATGGACAGCCCGCCGAGCCCACCGCCGCGGTCTTTTTGCGACAGCCCCTGGGCGACTATGTGTCGACCGACCGCTACAAAATCATCGGCCTGTCGATGCCGCAACAGGAAATCACGCGGCCGAGCCGCACCCTGGCCAAGGCCACACTGAATATCGTCCTTGTTTTCAGCGTCATTGCCTTCGCACTCGCCCTGTGGATGTCACGCGCCATGACTTACCCGTTGCAACTGATTCTGCGGGCAGTGGAACGGGTCTCGGCCGGACGCGATCCGGGCGAATTGCCGCTCAGCCGCAACGACGAGCTGGGCGACCTGGCTCGGGGCGTGTCCCATATGCACAACCAGATTCACGACCAGATGGTGGTGCTCGAGGAGCACCGGCGCAATCTCGACCATCTGGCGCGCCACGACACTCTGACCAGCCTGCCTAACCGACGCATGTTCTTCGATGTGCTGCAGCAGGCAATCGCACGGGCAGAACGTGCTGGCACCCGGCTTGCCGTGATGTTTGTCGACCTCGATCACTTCAAGGAAGTGAACGACACCCACGGCCACGCCATCGGCGACCATGTGCTGCAGACTGTCGCCGCACGGCTACAACACTGCGTACGAACAGCAGATACCGTGGCCCGCCTGGGCGGGGATGAATTCATCATCCTCATCGACACGCTGGACATGCGCGAACCGGTCACCATCATCGCGCAGAAACTGATCGCACAATTCGACACACCGATTAACGCCGGTGTATGCGAGATCAAGCTGGGGGTCAGCATCGGCATCAGCCTCCTGCCGGAAGACGGCAACGATGCAGAAACTCTGGTCGCCCGCGCCGACGAAGCCATGTACGCCGCCAAACTGGGGGGGCGGAATGGTTTCAGCTTTTACGCCAGCGCGCCGCCGTCACCGTCATCCGATCCGAATGCACGCCGCCAAGGCAGTTGATGCAGTGCAGCGGATGGCCGTGTTGTGTCGAGCATCGCCAAGCCCAGCGATAAAGGGGTCAGCGTCGCATTCCATTGCTTAGAATTACTTCTGACTACTTGATCCACAAAAAACGCCGAAGCTGACCTCTTTATTGTGCCGCGGGTGGAAGCCGCGGTGTTCGCGGTCAAGCATCGGGTTGCGCCGGGGCGCGGCGAGGGAAGACAGCGGGACGATTCGGTCTGCGCTTCGCGCGTCGACGCCCCCCCCCAACGCAAACGTTGGCTCACCTGGGGTCCGCATTGTGTCGCCTGGCACAGCGAGAGTTGCCGTCGCAATATCGCCATGACAGCCAGGATCAGCTTCGATTGATCGCGCCCGTTGTTACGTTTGCCGAAATTACCGACGCGGCGTTCAATCAGATTCGGCAATATGGCCGTTCCAGCGCCGCAGTAACCCTCCGCATGCTTGAAACGATTTCCGTGATCGCGGAATTCGCGCATCGGCCAGAGGAACGCGCTGCGCTTTTACGGCACGCCGAGATGATTGCCCGCGGGGCGCGCGAAGGCTTGCCAGAAGCCGACGATCATGGAACGATGGAAGCAGCGTACCAAGCGGCATGCCTGGCATGCAGTAAACCAAGACCTGGCCCCTGAAACCCAGGGACCAACGCATGTGTTCTGGACGGGACATCGCGAAAGCAGCTTCGGGACTATACGAATGGTCTATTTCTTAATGGGCGAGCTCTTGTACGAGCAGAGCCGAAAATGTGGGGTCACCTCAGTTTCGTCATCAAACCCTCGGACGGATGGGCAAACGCTAATGAACGACACATCTGGCCGAATAATCCGAGACAGCAGAGAGGATAAGTCGGGCCGAACTTGGGGCCTTGCCTGGTCTCGACCGGCCCGACTCGTCTACGCCACGTTTCTGTGCTGCGCCGTCTTTGGGTTCAACCCGGTTGCAGCCCAACAGTTATTCGGTAGCGGGGATAAGCCGGTGCCGGCGAAGGTATCTGATGGCAAACCCGAGTCCCCAGGTAAAGTCGAAGTCCAGCCCGTCGCCAAGGATGACGCGATCAGGCAACGAATCGCGGATATTCTGACAACGACAAGCTGGTTCAGCGAGCCCAAGGTCACTGTCCAGGAGGGAATCGTTTTCCTGAAAGGAACGACGCAAAACGATGAATCCAGGCAATGGGCCGGAGATTTAGCGAAGAATACAGAGGGCGTGGTTGCAGTCGTCAATCAAATCGAAGTGGCGCCCACCAAGGTTTGGGATTTCGAGCCATCCTTTCAGGTCCTGAATGATTTAGCACGCGGCCTCGTTCGATTGCTGCCGCTGATCGTGGTGGCGGTGGTCGTAATCGCTCTTTCGTGGGCCTTCGCCAGGTTGACGGTGTACGTACTGCGTCGCCGGCTTCTAGGTCTGTCCCTCAGTCGGCTTTTGCGCGAAGTACTGGCCCGGGCTGGCGGATTAGTTGTAATGCTTGTCGGCCTATACCTTGTGCTCCGTATTGCCGGGCTCACGCAACTCGCGCTTACGGTGGTGGGCGGCACAGGCCTGATCGGTTTGGTGCTGGGCATCGCATTCCGCGACATCACCGAAAATTTTCTCGCCAGTCTCTTTCTGAGCTTGCAGCAACCGTTTCGTGAAGGCGATCTGGTAGAAGTGGCAAACGTCACGGGTTACGTTCAGCGGCTGACCTCCCGCACGACTGTTCTGCTGACACCCGACGGCAATCAAGTGCAAATCCCCAATTCGACCGTCTTCAAAAGCACGATCCGCAACTTCACAAGCAATCCCAATCGCCGCGAAGACTTCATCGTGGGGATCGGCTATGACGATCCGATCTCTTTTGCCCAGGAAGTCGCCTTGAAGGTGCTCGCTGAACATCCGGCCGTTTTGAATGATCCCGAACCCCTGGTGCTCGTGGACAACCTTGGATCGTCCACGGTCAACCTACGTGTTTATTTCTGGCTCGATGGCAGTCGACACAGCTGGGCAAAAGTGAAATCGTCCGTCATTCGGCTCGTCAAACGGGCCTTCCAGGATTCGGGAATCTCGCTGCCGGACGAAGCCCGCGAACTCATCTTCCCTCACGGGGTGCCTGTACGCATGATAGAGAGCGAAGGGAC
>JBPPMF010000290.1:0-9300 GCA_051305915.1 Thiobacillus sp.
GGGGCAATATCAACGCTGCCGGCAATGCGGGTGCCCTCAACAGCGACAGGCTTGCTGTCAGCAGTAGGCGGCGGCGGATTGGAAAGGTCATCCAGGCCAGTTGCGCCTTTGTGGGCCAGACGCTCAGCTTCCTTACTGTCTTCCAGCACATCCTGCGCATAGGGCGACTCAGGCGGAAGCTGCTTATGCAATCGCTTGAAATAATAAGCCGCCTGGGCGAAATTCTCTTCCTGGAAGGCATTGATGCCAGCCAGTTCCAGGCCCTTCATGTCATCGGGATCGGCTTCCAGCGCGGTCAGCACCAACTCCATCGGACGGCCCTTGAGCACGCGATTGTTGGTGATAGCCAGTGCCTCGGCATAGCCGGTCATGATGGAAGGCATGTCGGGCAGCAGTTTGATCGCCTTCTCATACGCCTGCAGGGCCTGAGGCCACTGCTCCATTGCCGCGTAGGTCTTGGCCAGCATGCCCCACGCTTCGCCGTCGTCGGGATTGGTCCGGGTCTTTTCCTCGACCTGCTGGATCATCTGCATGAAATCATGGTCGCCCGGCGCGCCGCCCATGGCAGCCTGGGCCGGACCGGTTTGCGTATCGGCAATCGCCATCAACGATTCGGGATTCCCCAACACGAAATACAGCCCGAACGCGGCAACCGGGATGACGGCGGCAAGCGTGTAACCCAGCTTGCGGCTACCGACGCGGCCGGGTACTGGCAGCGTCGTATCGATTGCCAGCGCATCGTCCGCCAGGCGGGCTTCAAGCTCCAGCTTGGCGGTCTGGAACTGTTCTTCCGAAACCAGGCCGTTCACGCGATCGGCCTCCAGTTCCTTCATCTGGTCGCGGTACACCGCGATGTTGACCTCACGCCGATCGGCCTTGCCGGCAGCGGCCTTCGAACGCAACAGGGCGGGCAGCACAAAGGCCAGGGCAATGGCGACGCAGACGACAGCGGCAATCCAGAACAGCGAGACGGTCCAGAACGGGTTCATTTGTTTTCTTCCAACAGTTGGGCAGCAGCGGCGAGTTTCTTCTCGTCCACCGGGATGTCTTGCACGGCGCGACGCCGGCGTAGCGTCATATACCAGGCACCGCCGCCGATGCCGAGAAACAGCACCGGGCCGAGCCAGAGCAGGTAAGTGACAGGCTTGAAGGGTGGACGGTACAGCACGAAGTCGCCGTAACGCTCGGTCAGGTAGGCGACCACTTCCTGGTCGTTCTTGCCGGCCTTCATCTGCTCGCGAATCTCGCGCCGCAGGTCTTCCGCCAACTCGGCGTGCGAACCGGCCAGCGACTCGTTCTGGCAGACCAGGCAGCGCAGGTCGTCCGCCAGATTGATCAGGCGCGCTTCGATGACTGGATCCTCGGCGTTGGGCTGCGCCGGTATCAGGGTGTCCACTGCCGCGGCGGGCAGGCTCAAGGCCAGCAACAGGGCCAGCAGGACAGATTGGATGCGGCTCATACGCCCAGCTCCTTCAGTTTCGGGTCGAATTTGTCCTGCCATACCTCGGGGCTGATCGGGCCGATGTGCTTCATGCGCACGATGCCGGCCTGGTCGATAAGGTAGGTCTCGGGGGTGCCGGTGACGCCGTAGTTGATGCCGACCTTGCCGTCGAGGTCTTCCGGCACCGCGACATAGGGGCTGCCGGTGCGCGCCAGCAGGTCGCGTGCCTCGCGCTGCTTGTCCTTCCAGTTGAGGCCGACCAGGGGTACGCGGCCACTCTGGGCGACCTGCATCAGCACCGGATGTTCCTGGCGGCACGACACGCACCATGGCGCCCACACGTTGAGCACCCAGGCCTGGCCCTTCATGTCGGACGGACTAAAGGTTTTTGACGGATCTTCCACCAGTGGCAGGGTGAAGGCGGGCGCAGTGCGACCGATGAAGGGCGACGGCACTTCGCGCGGGTTGAGGAACAGGCCCTTGGCGAAGAAGCCGACCAGGACGACGAAGAGGACGAGCGGCAGCCAGCGTTTCATGCGTCAGGCTCCCTGTGCCGCAAGATTCTGCGGCACGTCGCGGCGCCGCAATGCGATGCGGTAGCGCTTGTCGGCGGCGGCCATGAAACCGCCCACCACCATGAACAGGGCGCCGAGCCAGAGCCAGTTGATGAAGGGCTTGTGGAACAGGCGCACGGTCCAGGCACCCTCATCATTGAGTTGTTCACCCATGGCGACGTAGAGGTCGCTGAAGATGACGGGGTGCACCGAGGCTTCGGTCATCGCCATGCCGGACGCGTTGTAGAAGCGCTTCTCCGGATGTATCGTCGCCAGCTGCTTGCCGTTCTTGCTGATTTCGATGGTGCCGCGGGCGGCACGATAGTTGGGGCCGGCATGCTCGGTGGTGCCACGGAAGGTGAAGCTGTAGCCGGCGAGCTCGGCGTAGCTGCCCACTTCCATACGCACATCACGCTCGGTGGCGTAGTTGGCGACCACAGCGATGCCGGCGACGCCGACGGCCATGCCGAAGTGCGCCAGCTGCATGCCCCAGAAGCCGCGCGGCAGTGCCGCCAGTTTCTGCAACAGTCCGCCCTGGCCGTGCTTGAGGCGATCGGCAAACGCCGCCAGCACCGCTAGGGTGATCCAGGCGGCAAGGAAGAAGCCGAGGCTGGCCCAGGCGTTGAAGCCGTCCAGTGTCAGCGGCAGCAGGATGGCGACCGCCACCGCGATGCCCAACGCCCATTTCATGCGGGTGACGATGTCGGGCAGGCTGGCTTCCTTCCAGCGTGCCAGCGGGCCGATGCCCATGAGGAACAGCGCCGGCGCCATCAGCGGCACGAACACCGCGTTGAAGTAGGGCGGCCCGACCGAGATCTTGCCCAGGCCCATGGCGTCCATGAACAGCGGATACAGGGTGCCAAGCAGCACCGAACCCAAGGCGGCGATGAGGATGACGTTGTTGGCGAGCAACAGCGACTCGCGCGAGAACCAGGTGAAGCCGCTGCCGGTGGCCATCTTCGGTGCGCGCCAGGCGTACAGCACCAGCGAACCGCCGATCACCACGGCGAGGAAACCGAGGATGAAGGCGCCGCGCGCCGGATCGGTGGCAAAGGCATGCACCGAGGACAGCACGCCGGAGCGGACCAGGAAGGTGCCGAGCAAGGACAGCGAGAAGGCAGTCAGCGCCAGCAGCACGGTCCAGGCCTTGAAGGCGCCACGCTTCTCGGTGACGGCGAGCGAGTGGATCAGCGCGGTGCCGGCGATCCACGGCATGAACGAGGCGTTCTCGGTGGGATCCCAGAACCACCAGCCGCCCCAGCCCAACTCACGGTAGGCCCACCAGCTGCCGAGCACGATGCCCAGCGTGAGGAAGGCCCAGGCGACGCTGGTCCACGGCCGCGACCAGCGCGCCCAGGCGACGTCCATCTTGCCGGAGAGCAGCGCGGCAATGGCGAAGGCGAAGGCAACGGCGAAGCCGACGTAGCCCATGTAGAGCATCGGCGGGTGGATGATCATGCCCCAGTCCTGCAGCAGCGGGTTCAAGTCGTTGCCGTCCATGGCGGCGGGCAGCAGGCGCTCGAACGGGTTGGAGGTGGTGAGCAGGAAGGCGAGGAAGCCGACCGAGATCAGGCCCATGACGCCGATCACACGAGCCGCCATGTCTTCCGGCAGATGGCGCGAGAACACCGAGACGGCGGCGCTCCAGAAGGCGAGGATCAACACCCATAGCAGCAGCGAGCCTTCATGCGAGCCCCAGGTGGCGGTGAAGCGGTAGACCTCGGGCAACTGCGAGAACGAGTTCTTCGCCACGTTCAACACCGAGAAGTCGTTGGCGAGGAAGGACCAGGCAAGGCAGATGAACGCCAGCAGCGCGAACAGGAATTGCCCCTGCGCAGCCGGTCGCGCCACTGCCATCAGGGTGAGGTTGCCGCGCTGCGCGCCATAGAGCGGCAGGATGGCCTGGGTAAGCGCCAGCAGCAGCGCAACGATCAGGGCGAAATGGCCAAGTTCAGGAATCATGAATGCCTATCTCCAGTAAATCTTGTTTTAGTTTCCCGCACAGGCAGGCGCTCAGTACGTTCGTTATTCCACTACGGTCTGCTGGGCCTTCTGCGCCTGCTCGATGGCGTGCGCAGCTTCCGGCGGCATGTAGTTTTCGTCGTGCTTGGCCAGCACCTGGGTGGCGGCAAACAGACCGTCGGGGCCGAGCCGGCCTTCGGCCACCACGCCTTTCCCTTCCTTGAACAGGTCGGGCAGGATGCCGGTGTAGGTCACGGGGATGGTCTGCGCGGTATCGGTGACCACGAAACGCGTGGTGAGACCGTCGCCTTCGCGATTGATGCTGCCCTCTTCAACCAGGCCGCCAATGCGGAAGGCGCGGGCAGTCGGCGCTTCGCCGTTGGCAACTTGCGTCGGCGAGAAGAAGAACACCAGGTTGCTGTTGAAGGCGTTGAGCACCAGCGTCACGGCAATGCCAAGGACGATAACAACGAGTGTGATGAGGGCGAGTTTTTTGTGACGCGGTTTCATGTCTCTTTCCTTGCGGCCTCGAGGGTTACGGATTCAATCGCTGCAAACGACGCAGCGTCTGCAGGGTGGTGCGGCGATGGCGGCGCAGCAGCCAGATTTCGCCGACGATGCACAGCGCGGTCATGCCGAACGAGCCCCAAACGTAGAGGCCGTAGCCGCCCATGGCCCAGAAGGCCTGCCAGCTTTCCCAGTTCATGCTTGTCCTTCCAGTTGCGCACGCGCCCATTCGGTCTGGCGTTCGCGTTCGAGAATCAGGGTGCGCGAGCGCGCCAGGGCGGCGGCGATGGTGTACATCCAGGCGGCAAGCGCCATGACCAGCATGCCCCACAACATGATCTCGGCCATCGAGGACGAGCCAGGCTTGACCGAGGAACCTTGGTGCAGGGTGTTCCACCATTTGACCGAGAAATAGATGATGGGAATGTTGATGACGCCGACCAGATTCAACAGGGCACCGGCGCGATCGGCGCGGCGCGGGTCGTCGATGGCGGCCTGCAGGGCCATGTAGCCGACGTAGAGGAACAGCAGAATCAGTTCGGAGGTGAGGCGGGCGTCCCACACCCACCAGGCGCCCCACATCGGCTTGCCCCAAAAGGCGCCGGTCCACAGGGCAACGAAAGTGAACATGGCGCCGGTGGGCGCCAGCGCGCGTGCCATGATGAACGACAGGCGCGTGTTCCAGGCCAGGCCAATGGCGGACCAGAAAGCCATGACGAGATAGATGAACATGGACATCCAGGCCGCCGGGACGTGGATATAGATGATGCGGTACCCCTCACCTTGCTGGAAGTCGGTGGGGGCGATGAAGAAGCTGATGTAAAGACCAATCGCACCCAGCACAACGGCGAGCCCCGCGAACCAGGGAATGAGCTTGCCGGCCAACGGGTAAAAGGTCGCCGGCGAGGCGTAATAGTAAAGATTCAAATGCCTACTCCACAGAAACTTTAAGGGCCAGCGAACTGATCCAGGGGGCTATTAACAAGGACATCAGCAGGAACGCCCCCAACAGTGACAGGTGCGCCTCCGAACCAGTTCCCGACATCGCGCCTTCCACCGCGCCGGCGCCAAAAATCAGCACCGGCACATACAGCGGCAGGATCAGCAGGGTAATCAGCACGCCGCCGCCGCGCAAGCCCAGCGTCAGCGCCGCGCCAATGCCGCCCAGCAACGACAGGATGGGCGTGCCGATCGCCAGCGACAGCACCAGAATCAGCAACGCTTCGTTAGGCAACCCGAACTGGATGCCCAGCACCGGCGCAATCAGCAGCAAGGGAATACCGTTGATGATCCAGTGCGCCAGCGCCTTACCCAGCGCCAACAGCGAATTCGGATACGGCGAGAGCAGCATTTGCTCGAGGCTGCCATCGCGAAAATCGTCGGCATAGAGCCGGCCCAGCGACAACAAGCAAGCCAGCAACGCCGACACCCAGACCACGCCCGGACCGATGACCCGCAGCATGCTCGGCTCCGGCCCCACACCGAGGGGAAACATGCTCACCACCATGACAAAGAAGAATTGCGCAGTCAGCCAATCACCGCGACGGCGCGCGGCCAGCAACACATCGCGACGAATGACAGTGACCAGGAAACGTAGCATGGGTGCGGGCTTCAGTCCCCGACGGAGATGGTTTTAGGAACCACCCCCTCAAGGGCAAGCGGTTGGTGGGTGGTCATGATCGCCATCCCACCAGACATGACGTGATCGCGAATCAGACTTTCCACCATGGCTACACCACTGACATCCAGACCGGTCAGCGGCTCGTCCAGAATCCACAGCATCGCCCCGGCAGTCATCAACCCTGCAAGCGCAACACGCCGACGCTGGCCGAAGGACAGAACGCGGGCAGGCAATTCCAGGCAGCGTGACAAGCCGACTTGCTGAAGCGCGGCCATGGCCACCGGCAGTTCCAGTTCGCGGCCATCCAGCGCAGCGGCCAGACGCAGATTTTCCAGTGGCGTGAGATCGTCCTTGATGCCATTGGCATGGCCGACGTAGGCCATCTCCTGGCAATATCGCTCATGCTCGCGAGCGATCGGCGCGCCGCGCCAGCGCACTTCGCCGACAGCCGGCTGGGACAGGCCGCACAGGATACGGAGCAAGCTGGTTTTGCCGTGACCGTTGCCACCACGCACCAACAATGCCTCGCCCCCGCCCAGATCAAAATCCAGGCCCTTGAACAGTACGCGCTCACTGCGTTCGCAGGCCAGATCGTGAACAGTCAAAACGGGTGTAGTCATCAAAAGCAGTCAATAAACAACGGGCTGGAGCTTACCAGAAATATCATGGGACACCGCGATGAAATGCGGTGCAAACGGTATCAACCTGTCAGGTTTTCAGCCTGGTCAGCAGGAAGAAAAGTCCAGTGAAAAATGGGCACAAAACAAGGGGAGCCGGTTTTGCCGGCTCCCCTGTTCAGACCAGAATCAGACGATCAGTACTTCTTCTGTTCTGTGGCCTTCGCGTCGCCCACAATCGCTGGGGCCGGCTTGGGCGCTTTCATTTCGCCCATCGCCTTTTTCAGCATGGCAATACCATCCTTGGAGGCATCGATCGAGCGTGTTAGAGACTCGCGCGCATCCTCCGGGTTATGGAAGCCATCGGAGTTCTCTGCAGTCCACCATTCCCAATACAGGGTGCCGTCATACTGGTGGTCATAGGCCTTCTCCATGACTTCCTTGGACACGCCGGCCTCTTTCGCCTTGTTGATCGTATCGATCAGGTTGGCTAGCCAGAACTCGGCCTTGGCCATCTTGCCGCGGGTGTACTCCTGGATGGCGTTGAGGTTGTATACGGCATCCTTCTCGGTCCAGTCCGTGTGGCATTTCAGGCAAGTCTCCTTGATGCGGGAACGCGGCGAAATCTGCTGGTGCGAAGTGATCACCTTGCCTTTTGCATTCTTGACCTTGGGCATGTGGCAATCCTTGCACTGCACGCCTGCGCGCTCATGCTTGGAACCCCAGAAGGTTTCCATTTCCGGGTGCTGGATCTTGGGCAGCAAGGCGCCGGTGCTGGCGTGCTTGAAGTCCTTGAACTTGTAGTCCTCGGTCATGACCTTCTTGTAGCCGAAGACGTTGGTCCACGGGAACAGGTTGGTGCGCGGGTCGGCCATAGTGATGTACACCGGCTTGTCCTTATCGGCGCAATCGAAGCCGGGACCACAGTTGTATTCCACATGACACTGGGCGCACATCAGATTGGAATCACCCTTGTTCAGCAGGCCGATGGCGCGGAACGGCTTGCCGTCACGATCGAAAGTGACTTTGGTCATGGTGGTTTGCTTGCTCTTTTCGGCGTCCATCGGATAGGTGCCGAGCTTGCGATCCACCACCGCCTCGATCAGCGCATCACGCACGACACGCGGGCCGGTCGAGTGCGGATCATGGCACATGAAGCAGTTAAGTGCGTGTTTCACGCCACGCGCGAACTCAACCGGCTTGGAGGTGCGGTCCCACTTTGCGTTGGGATCCTTGTCGCCCATGTATTTCCAGTTAAGGATGTGATCCTGCGTCTTGCAGTTCATGCAGACGGGGTTGACCGCCGTCACCGTCTGACGCATGAATTTCTTCTGATCAGACGATTCGGGTTCCTTATCGACAATGACATCCCAAGCATTGTTGGCAGCGGCCTCAGCCTTGGTGTTGTAGGTCCAGTTCTTGAACTGGAAGCGTCCACCAAAGCCACGGTCCACAACCCACTGGTCAACCAGCATGAATGCATGGGAGCGGGGTTCGCCATGTTCAATGGTGAAGCCATAACCTTCCATCAGCTTGTCGAACAGCGGTGAGCGGCTCTTGGTCGTCGCCTTCTCGATGCGCGCCCCCGAGTCGTAGTTGAGCGTCACAAAGGAATCATATTGATCCTTGTGGCAGGTGGCGCAGGCGCGGTGATCCATCACGGTAACCGGCTTCACCGCCTTCTTGTCCCTGCTGGCCAGGTGCTCGTCCGTACCGGTATGGCAACTCGCGCAATTCACCTTGGCATGCTTGCCGTTGGCGTGGAATTCTTCGATGTTGTCGTGGCAGGCATAACACTTCTTAACATCGACAGGTTTGGCCGCCGGCGCCGCCGCCTGCGCCCCCAAGGCCAGCAGGGCAACAGCCGCCCCCGCCAGCCAGCGTGAAGAAAAAAACCTTTGTTTATTCATGGCAGATCTCCTGGGTCATTGTTATCACACCGTTTTTTATTTGGTCAGACGTTTTATTTGGTCAGGCGAACGAATCCGCCATGATGTTTTTCAGCCAGCCGATGGCGTATTCCGCTTCCAGCTTGCGCGTGGTCGCCAGGGCTGGCGTATTGATCGGCGAAATGCCCCCGGCGTCCTGCACATAGATCAGCTTGCCGTTGTCCACCCTGTACACATGCACCACCGAGAAGCCCCAGTCCGGGGCGGCAATGCTGTAGCAAGTGTTGACAAAGTAAGGCACCGGTGCCGGCTGGCCATTGAGCTTGGCGATGATGGCACCGGCAGCCACCTTGGCCTGGGTCACAGCCATGTGCGCCGACTTGGGGGCGGCATACACCGGCAGTTCGCCATGGACGCAGGAGTCGCCCACCACCCAGATGTCCTTGTGGACCACGGATTCCATGGTCAGCATGTCGACCGAACACCAGCCCTTGTCGTTGGTCAGACCCGTGGTCTTGGCAATGCTGCCGGCACCATGCGGCGGAATGACGTTGAGCACATCGTCCTTATGTTCGCCAAAGTTGGTGAACGCAGTCTTGCTCTTGGCGTCGATCTTGACGACGTTGCCGTCGGACGCACCGGGCACCCACTCGATCATGTTGCCGTAATGCGTTTTCCAGGCCTGCTCGAACAAGCCCTTCTTGGAAAA
>JBPPMF010000300.1:0-9907 GCA_051305915.1 Thiobacillus sp.
CCACCTACCCGCAGACTCAGCGAGCCGCTTCATCGCCTGCCTATTTGGTGTTGCTCCGGATGGAGGTTACCGCGTTTCACCGTAACTAAATACGCTCGTCTCTGTGGCCCTATTCCTCGCCTCACGGCGTCCGGCCGTTAGCCGGCATCCTGCTCTATGGAGCCCGGACTTTCCTCTCCCACTTGCGTGGCAGCGGTTGTCTGATCGGCTTTCCCAGCGGGATTATATGACTTTTACCCGGTCAGCGGGGGACCGGCCACAACCCCGCACGCCACATCGGCTGCTGACGACCGAGCAATCAGGGCGCACAAAACCGCATGGGCTCAATGCTCGCCCGCGCTTCAGGACGCACCAAAAACAAACCCCGCCGAAGCGGGGTGGGTTGAGGCGGCGTAAAGCTTACGATTTCCTGCGGAGGCTCCAGCCCAGTCCAAGTAAACCGAGCCCGAAGAGAAGCACCGTTGCCGGCTCAGGCACCGGAGCCGGAGCCGGAGCCGGAGCCGGAGCCGGAGCCGGAGCCGGAGCCGGAGTATCCTGCACCGTTCTTTCAGCGTTTACCGTGAGCGTCGATCCGACGAAATAGAAATCGCTTCTACCAGCCGCTGCCCCCCCAGTGGTGCCAGCGAGGTCGAGCTTGACCGTCAACAACCCGTCGAGCAGAGACGATATGGTCAAGGCAGGTGTGGTGGAATTGGAGAAAGTTGTGATGCCGAGCGTGGTTCCGCTTGCGAGCACTACCGTGCCAAATCCGACGCCATCGAACGTAAACGTGACTGACTCAGCAGCAGCGTCGTTATCATCCAGAAAGCTAAGCGCGATCGATACGCCCGTGATCGCATCGGTGGCGGCGCTGTAGCCGTTATCATTGATGTCGTGAGTGAAGCTATGCGTGCTCACCCCGTTTGCGGTGGTACCAAACCACAAGTTACCGGTTCCGGCGACCGGATCGTAAGCGTCAATAAACGTGATTGGAATCGCATTGGCCGATGCCATGGCAGCAAGCAAAGGAATGGCCAGCAGCAATCGGGACGGGCAGCGGGCCATTTGCCGATTGCCCCCCTGCGCCACTGAATCAACACTACCCGAACGTCCGAACAATTGAGTTAGTTTCATTTTCTGGATCCCTTTTTCATGATTTTACTTAGGTGAATTTACTTAAGCATGAACCGGGCCACGAGTTGCGTTCCCTTTGCGATCAACGCGTTACAAATTAGCCATGCCAGCGAGAAATCCGATGTGTAAAGAATGCCGACACAATTTTTCGCGGCTGGCTGCGGCCAACGACCACTTTACTGCACGCAAGCAGCCATCCGAAGCGTTCCCGTTCAATACTCCGCCATTACGGCGACATCCTGGACGCGCCAAAACCCATCCCAGCATGGCACTTCACTTAACCGCAGATTATGCAGCGACGACGCGCCAGCGGATGGCCTCGCCCGCGCGCAGCGGCACCAAGCTTTCGTCACCGAGCTTGAGACTGGCCGGTGCCTCCCAGCTTTCGCGCTTGAGCGTGATAGTGTCGGTGTGGCGCGGCAGGCCGTAAAAATCGGCGCCATAGAAGCTGGCGAAGGCTTCCAGCTTGTCGAGCGCGCCGGCGTCTTCGAAGGCTTCGGCGTACAACTCGATGGCGGCATGCGCGGAATAAATGCCGGCGCAGCCGCAGGCGGTTTCCTTGGCACCCTGCGCATGCGGCGCGGAATCGGTGCCGAGGAAGAACTTGGGGTTGCCGGAGATGGCTGCGGCAACCAGCGCCTGGCGATGTTGTTCGCGCTTCAGCACCGGCAGGCAGTACATGTGCGGACGGATGCCGCCCTTGAACATGGCGTTGCGGTTGTACAGCAGGTGATGCACGGTGACGGTGGCGGCGACGTTGGCCGGCGCGGCGGTGACGAACTCGGCGGCCTGGCGCGTGGTGATGTGTTCCAGCACGATTTTCAGCCGGGGGAAATCGCGCAGCAGCGGGATCAGGTGACGCTCGATGAACACCGCCTCGCGGTCGAACACGTCGACCTCGGGATCGACCACTTCGCCGTGCAGCAGCAGTGGCATGCCGACTTCTTCCATCGCGGCGATCGCCGTGTACGCCTTGGTGAGTTTGGTAACGCCGGAATCGGAATTGGTGGTCGCCCCCGCCGGGTAATACTTCACTGCGTGGATGAAGCCGCTTGCCCGCGCGCGGCGGATTTCCTCTGGCGCCGTGTTGTCGGTGAGATAGAGCGTCATCAGCGGCTCGAACGCCGTGCCGGATGCGGCCGCCAGCAGGCGCTCGCGATAGGCTGCCGCATCGGCCACATTGACCACCGGCGGCCGCAGGTTGGGCATGGCAATGGCGCGCCCGAACACGCGCGCGGTGTCGGGCAGCACGCTCTGCATGGCGGCGCCGTCGCGGAAGTGGATGTGCCAGTCGTCGGGGCGGGTGATCGTGAGGGTGTCGGTCATGATTCGTCCTGCTCGTGCGGCTTCAATGCGAGGGTCATTTTATAGAGTTCGGCCTTGCTGCGTCCGGTGATCTTGGCCGCCAATTTGGCGGCCAGCGTGGGCGGCAGTTCGCCCAGCAGCACGTCGAGCACACGCATCGCTTCGGTATCGACCATCGCGGCGGCGGCAGCGGGCGGATGCACGATGACGACGAATTCGCCGCGCACGTGGTTGGGGTCGGCGGCCAGCCAGGCGGGCGCGTCACGCAGCGGCAGGGTGACGATGCTCTCGAAGCGCTTGGTGAGTTCGCGCGCCAGCGTCACCAGGCGGGCGCCGTCCAGCACGGCAGCCATGTCGGCCAGGGTTTCCTCGATGCGATGCGGCGCTTCGTAAAACACCAGCGCCACCGGCAGCGCCGCCAGGGTTTGCAGTTGGGCCTTGCGCGCGCCGGGCTTGGGCGGCAGAAAGCCGTGGAACAGCCATTGACCGGATTCCACCCCGGCGGCCGACAGCGCGGTGGTCACCGCCGCGGCGCCGGGAATCGGCACCACCACCAGCCCCGCTGCACGCACCGCCGCCACCAGCCGCGCGCCGGGATCGGACACCGCCGGGGTGCCTGCGTCCGACACATAGGCCACCGCCTCGCCTGCGGCAATCCACGCGACCACCTTTTCAGCGGCGGCGCGTTCGTTGTGTTCGCGGATCGAAATCAGCGGCTTGGAAATGCTGAAATGCGCCAGCAATTGCCCCGACACGCGGGTGTCTTCCGCCGCCACGTGATCGACGGATTTCAGCGTATCGAGCGCACGCAGCGTGATGTCGCCAAGGTTGCCGATCGGCGTGGCGACGACATAGAGCGCGGGCGGCAGGCGGGTATGATAGGGCGATTCGTTCATGGGCCGTCATTGTCGCAGATGTTGAAATCCTTGATTGGGCAATCCGCCGAATCGCGCGCCGAAGCTTTCCTGCAAACGCAGGGCATGACGCTCGTAACGCGCAACTGGCGCTGCCGCTTCGGCGAGATCGATCTCATCATGCAGGACGGTCCAACGCGGGTGTTCGTCGAAGTCCGGTTGCGCAGCCGCAGCGATTTCGGCGGTGCGGCCGCCAGCGTGACACCCGCCAAACAGAAGAAGCTGCTGGCCGCTGCGCGGCTGTATCTGACCACGCTGAAAACACTGCCGCCCTGCCGCTTCGATGTGGTGGCGCTGTCCGGCACGGCACCGCCGGACTGGATCAAAAACGCCTTCGACGATGTGGGATAATTCAAGCTCGAATGTTTCATCAATTGACGCGCGCCCTCACTGGTCTTTTGTCTCGCATGGAAATTTTGCTCAGTCGGGCGTATGAATAACTACGCCGCTCCTTCACAAAACTCCCATGCAAAACAAAATCCTGCGCGATCATCACGCGAATTCATGAAACACCCGAGCTAACCATGCCTCTACACGACAGAATTCTCGGCCATTTTCAGGACTCGGCACAGGCCAAGCTGGATACTGCCGATGCGCTTACTCCGGCGATTGAGCTGGCGGCGCGCCACATGGTGCATTGCCTGACGCAGGGCGGGAAAATTCTGGCCTGCGGCAATGGCGGCTCGGCAGCGGATGCCCAATACTTCGCTTCTCTGATGACCAATCGTTTTGAGCAGGAACGCCCGGGCCTGGCAGCGATTGCGCTGACCACCGACATGTCCACTCTAACGTCGATTGCAAACGACCTGGCTTTTGACCAGGTATTCGCGCGCCAGGTCAAGGTGCTGGGACAGCCGGGCGATCTCTTGCTGGCCATTTCCACCAGCGGCAATTCACCCAGCGTGTTGCATGCGGTGGCCGCCGCGCACACGCGTAGCATGTCGGTCATCGCCCTGACCGGGCGTAGCGGCGGCGGCCTGGCGGAACAAATGGAGGATGATGACGTCTTCCTATGCGTACCCGTCGAATCCGCGGCGCGTATTCACGAAATCCATCTGCTGACCATCCATTGCCTGTGCGATGCGGTGGACAGCGTCTTGTTAGGAGTTGAAGAATGAACAAACTGATCTCTATCGCACTGGTCGGCGTGGCCCTCACGCAATTGCAGGGCTGCGTCACTGCAGCCGTCGGCGGTGCCGCCACGGGTACAGCGGTCGCGCTCGACCGTCGCACCGCGGGCGTATTTATCGGCGACCAGGAAATCGAACTGCGCGCGGCGCACCGTCTGCGCGAAGCCTTCCCGGACAAAACCGTCAACATTGCGCCCACCAGCTATAACCGCCAGGTGCTGCTTACCGGCCAGGTGCTGGACGAGGCCGCCCGCGCACGCGCGACCGATGTTGTCAAAGAGATTCCCGACGTACGCACGGTTTTCAATGAACTCAGCGTTTCCGGCGTCATTTCAATGACCTCGAGCGCCAACGACACGTCCCTCACAAGCAAGGTCAAGTTCCGCCTGCTGCGCGAAGAGCACGTGCCCGGCATCAAGATCAAGGTGAAAACCTCGGCTGGCGTGGTCTACCTGATGGGGCTGCTGACGCAGGCTGAAGCCGAGGCCGCCACAGAAATCGCGCGTACCACGGCAGGCGTGACCAAGGTCGTCACCCTATTCGAACTCATCAACTGAGGCCCACGCACGCGTTTGCGCGCAAGCCATCGAATCCGCCCATGAGCGACCATCCATGATTTATCGCGACCTGCGCGACTTCATCGCACAACTCGAAAAAATGGGCGAGTTGAAACGCATCGCCGTCGAAATCGACCCCAAGCTGGAAATGACCGAAATCGCCGACCGCGTGCTGCGCGCCGGCGGTCCTGCGCTGCTGTTTGAAAACCCGAAAGGCAGCACGATTCCGGTGCTGGCGAACCTGTTCGGTACGGTCAAGCGGGTGGCGCTGGGGATGGGCGAGGACGATCCGAGCCGGCTGCGCGAAGTCGGCAAGCTGCTGGCGTATCTGAAGGAGCCCGAGCCGCCGAAAGGCTTGCGCGATGCCTGGGACAAATGGCCGGTGCTCAAACAAGTCTTGAACATGACGCCGAAGGAAGTGAGGAGCGCGCCATGCCAGGAAGTGGTGTGGGAAGGCACGGATGTGGACTTGAGCCGCCTGCCGATCCAGCACTGCTGGCCGGGCGACGTGGCACCGCTGATCACCTGGGGGCTGACCGTTACGCGCGGCCCGCACAAGACTCGGCAGAACCTCGGCATCTACCGCCAGCAGGTGCTCGGCCCCAACAAACTCATCATGCGCTGGCTGGCGCATCGCGGCGGCGCGCTGGATTTTCGCGAACACACGCTGGCGCATCCGGGCGAGCCGTTTCCGCTCGCAGTTGCCCTCGGCGCCGACCCGGCAACCATCCTCGGCGCGGTGACCCCGGTGCCGGATTCGCTGTCGGAATACCAGTTCGCCGGCCTGCTGCGCGGCGCCAAGACCGAAGTGGTGAAATGCCTCGGCAGCGAGCTGCAGGTGCCGGCTTCGGCCGAGATCGTGCTGGAAGGCGTGATCCATCCGGGTGAAACGGCGTTGGAAGGTCCGTACGGCGACCATACCGGCTACTACAACGAGCAGGAAACCTTTCCGGTGTTCACTGTCGAGCGCATCACCCTACGGCGCGACCCGATCTATCACAGCACCTACACCGGCAAGCCGCCGGATGAGCCGGCCATTCTCGGCGTGGCGCTCAACGAAGTGTTCGTACCACTGCTGCAGAAGCAGTTTCCCGAGATCACCGACTTCTATTTGCCGCCCGAGGGCTGCTCCTACCGCATGGCAGTGGTCTCCATGAAAAAGGCCTATCCCGGCCATGCCAAGCGGGTGATGTTCGGGGTGTGGAGCTTTCTGCGCCAGTTCATGTACACCAAGTTCATCATCGTCACCGACGACGATGTCGACGTGCGTGACTGGAATGAAGTCATGTGGGCGCTTACCACCCGGGTCGACCCGGCGCGCGACACGCTGCTGGTGGAGAACACGCCGATCGATTATCTGGACTTCGCCAGCCCGGTGTCGGGCCTGGGTAGCAAGATGGGGATCGACGCCACCAACAAGTGGCCAGGCGAAACCAGCCGCGAATGGGGCACGCCGATCGTGATGGACGCGGCGGTGAAAGCGCGGGTCGATGCGTTGTGGAATGACCTGAATCTGTAGGCATGACCACCCAGGATATATTCCTCGGCCGTCAGCCCATCCTGGATCGCGACCAGCGCATCGTTGCCTACGAACTGCTGTTCCGTTCTGCCAACATGCCCAGCGCAACCGTCACCGACGACATGCAGGCGACAGCCAGCGTCATCCATCATGCATTCAGCGAAATGGGCGTGCACACCGTACTGGGCACGCAACTGGGGTTCATCAACATCGGCGCCGACATGCTGCTGTCCGACCTGGTGGAATTTCTGCCCAAATCGCAGATCGTGCTGGAGCTGCTCGAAACCATCGATGTCACCGAGGCGGTGATCGAACGTTGCCGCGCGCTCAAGCAACGGGGTTTCACCCTGGCGCTGGACGACTTTGTATTCGACGACAAGTACCGCCCGCTGCTGGCGCTGGTCGACATCGTCAAAGTAGATTTATTGCTGCATGACCGCGATCAACTACGATCGGCGGTCAGCCAGTTGAAGCAATGGCCGGTGCGGTTGCTGGCAGAAAAAGTCGACAGTGCCGAGCAGGCCGCCTACTGCCATTCGCTCGGATTCGACCTGTTCCAGGGCTATTACTTCGCACGACCTTCGGTGCTTTCCGCCAAGCGTGCCAATCCTACCCAAATGGCGCTGACCCAGTTGCTGGGACTGGTGATGCGCGATGCCGAGACACAGCAGATCGAGCAAATGTTCAAGCAGCACCCCAGCCTGACCTACAACCTGATGCGACTGGTGAACTCGGTAGCCAGTGGCGTCAGACACAACATTGTCTCTGTCTCGCAGGCCATCATGACATTGGGGCGCAGGCAGTTGCAGCGTTGGCTTCAACTGTTGTTGTTCACCCTGCAGGCCGGCGCACCGTATCCCAGCCCGCTGCTGTTGCTGGCTGCCACGCGCGGCAAGATGATGGAACTGCTGGCCGCGAAACAGCAGCGCAATGCAGATTTCTGCGACGAAGCCTTCATGGCCGGCATCCTGTCGCTGATCGACAGCCTGATCGACAAGCCGCTGCTCGATATCCTCGGCGAGTTGGGGTTGAGTGAGCGCCTGCGCGCCGCCTTGCTACACCGTGAAGGGGATCTGGGCCAACTCCTGAAGCTGGTCGAAAGCGTCGAACACCCTGAGTTCAGCCATACCCTTGCCTTGCTGGTGCAGACCGGAAACCTGACGCTGCCGGACCTGACGGCGGCTGAGATCGAAGCGATGGCCAGGGCCAACCAGGTTGCCGAAGCAACACCATGACCGACAAACCCCAAGGCAAACGCACCTGCCTCTATGCAGATCAAGCGCTATGCCGACGATCTCACCCTGCTGCACCCCGAAACCCGGCTGACGGAAAACCCGACCCACGCCACGCTCGACCTCGCGGACTACACCGTGCTGGTGGTGGATGACGTGATGTATCGCGGGCATTCGCTGCTGCGCGCGGTGGAATACCTGGCATGCAAGCAGCCGGCCGAGATTCGCACCGTGGTGCTGGTCGACCGCGACGCGGCGAAACTGCCGGTACGCACCGACCTCGTCGGCATGCGCCTCGATGTGGCGCCCACGGACGTCATCGAATGCAATGTCCCGCCGTATGGGGACAGTTTCAGGATCGACCTGCTGCAGCCCGAATAGCTTCGACCAAGCCGCTCGCAAGCGCCGGCAGCTTAGCGAGGCCCATCGTCGTTTCTGCATTGGCGACAGCCGAGGATGCTGAAGTAACGCAGGTAAATCCACAGCGCGCCCGGCAGCAATGACAGTCGCACCCATTCCGATACGGTATCCGGCCATTGCTGCGCCTCCCAGGCCGCCACCGCCACCGGAAACGCCTGGAACAGCGCCAGCAGCACCAGAAACAGGGCCATCAAACGGCAACCGGGGTTCATGGCAACGTCCCCCCGGCCTGAACCCATTCGAGCAGCACCCGCTGCGCCGGCTCACTGCGACGGGCATTGGCGTGATTGACCAGCATGACGAAACCGACGCGTTGTCCGCCTGCGGTGAACACATAGCCGGCCAGCGCACTGGCATCGCGCAGGGTGCCGGTTTTCAGGTGCGCATTGCCGGCCAACGGACTGCCGTAGAAACGACGTTTCAGCGTGCCGTCGATGGCCACAATCGGCAGGGCCGACTCGAACTCGGAAAACAGCGGGCTCTTGTACGCGGCGCGCAGCATCTGATTCAGCGCACCCGCGCTGATGCGTTCGATGCGCGACAGCCCGGCGCCATTTTCCAGCACCAGTTTCTGGGTGGATATCCCGCGCTTCAGCAGCACATCGCGCACCGCACGCGCGCCTTTCTCCGGCGTTCCCGGCACGCCCCCACGCTCCGCGCCCAGCGTCAGCAACAGGTTGCGCGTCATCAGGTTGTTGGAATACTTGTTGAGACGGGTGAGCGCATGGGTCAGCGGCTCGGAAGCGAATTTCAACAGCGGTTCGGTTTTAGGCGCCGTGGCCGCCACTGTCGCGCCGGTCAGCGTGCCGCCCGATTCCGCCCATAGCCCGCGAAATATGAAATCAAAGGTTGCAGCCGGCTCGAACAGATTGAGCGACCACGCCTGTTCGCCGCAGCCGCGCGCATAACGCCCCGCCACCACCAGCCCATGAACGCCGCCCTCAGGGAGGGTGGGGGTCAGCGCATCACGCCAGCTGTTGCATGCCGCGCTGTCCGTCAGCACCAGATGCGATGTCAGTGCCACCCCGGGCAGCGCGATATCCGGCACGATCAGCACCTGTTTCCCATCCGGCTTCAGGCGCAACGTCGTCGCGTTGAAGTTGGCCACCAGCGCGCCCGGTGCGGCGTTGTAGAGTGCAAACGGCTCGCCATCGAAAGCGCCGGGATCAATGGCCGGCATGTTGAAATGGCTGAGATCGAGCACCAGATTGCCGCGAATGTGGCGTACCCCACGCGCGCGCAGCTCGCGCTGTAGCAGCCACATCCGCTCCAGCGTCAGCGTAGGATCGCCATGGCCCTTGATAATAAGATCGCCCGTCAGCACGCCGTCCTCGATCGCGCCCTCCGCCCAAACATCGGTTGTCCAGACATACCCGGGACCAAGCAGGTCGAGCGAAGCAAAACTGGTGACCAGCTTCATCACCGAGGCGGGATTGAGCGCCGCCTCGGCGTTATGCTGGAGGAGCGGCTCCGCCGCATCCAGCGGCTGCACCACCACCGCCACATGATCAAGCGGAATACCCGCCTGCTTCAGCGCAGTGGTGAAGGCAGCGGGCAGCGCCGCAGCATGGGCAGAAACAGCCAGACCTACGAGCAGCAGGCTAGCGAGAGAATGGAAAGCAAGACGGGCGAGTGGCATCGCACCATTATGCCGAATTCCGCCGCGGGGTTTCACCCTGCAAGGCAGGCTTTTCGGACAGGCAGACAACCAGCACAG
>JBPPMF010000302.1:0-11178 GCA_051305915.1 Thiobacillus sp.
GCGACAAGGAGGTGTTCGACTCAGTCATCGTGGTCACCGACCGGCGCCTCCTCGACCGCCAGATCCAGACGACCATCAAGCAGTTCATGCAGGTGGGCGCAACGGTGGGGCACGCCGAACGGTCCGGTGACCTGCGCAAGTTCATTGAGGAAGGGAAGAAGATCATCGTCTCGACAGTGCAGAAGTTCCCCGTCATCGCAAAGGAGGTCGCCACCGAAAGCCGACGGACCTTCGCGATCATCATTGACGAGGCGCACTCCAGCCAGGGCGGCAAGACGTCCGGCGCGATGAGCAAAGTACTCGGTGAGACGGCGACCGACGAAAGCGACGAGGCGGACCCAGAGGATCTCGTGAACGATGCCCTCGAGACGCTCATCGCGGCGCGCAAGATGCTGACCAACGCTAGCTACTTCGCCTTCACCTGCATGAACTGCTTGATGGTCGTCTGGATCTGGTGGTCGAGGATGCGTCGGTCTGTCACCACGATGACCGAGTCGAAGACTTCACTCTCGTCGCGCTTCAAGCTGATCAGCTGGTGCGCGAGCCAGGCGATGGAGTTCGACTTGCCGCTGCCCGCCGAGTGCTGGATCAGGTAGCGTTTGCCCGCGCCGTGCGTGCGCACATCGGCCAGCGCCTGGCGCACCAGGCTCAGCTGGTGGTAGCGCGGCCACACCTGCTTGCGCTTCTTGCGGCCGCTGCGCGGGTCCTTCTCCTCGACGATCTGTGCGTAGTTTTCGAGGATGTCGGTCAGCCCCACCGGCGTGAGCACTTCCTTCCACAGGTAGTCGGTCTTGAGGCCATGGGGGTTGGGCGGGTTGCCCGCGCCGTCGTTGTGGCCCTTGTTGAAGGGCAGGAACCACGAACCCTTGCCGCGCAGCTCGGTGCACATGCGCACCTCGCTGTCGTCCACCGCGAAGTGCACCACGCAGCGGCCGAACTCGAACAGCCGCTCGCGCGGGTCGCGGTCGCGCTTGTATTGCTGCACGGCGTCCTCGACCGTCTGCCGGGTGAGGCTGTTCTTCAGCTCGAAGGTGGCGATCGGCAGGCCGTTGATGAACAGACACAGATCCAGCGCGCGGCGCGTCTCGTCCATGCTGTAGGCCAGCTGGCGGGTGATGGAGAAGCGATTCTCGGCGTGCAGCTTCTCGGCCCTGGCGTTGCCCGGCGAGGGCGTGCCGTAGAACAGCTCGAAGTGCAGCGGCCCGTGCGCGACACCCTTGCGCAGCACGTCGATGACGCCGCGCTTGCCGATCTCCGACGACAGCCGAGTCAGGAACTTCAGGCGGTTGATGTCCCTGGCGTCATCCGCATCGGCCAGCGCCAGCTTCCTGAACGCCTCGGGCTGGGTGGCGCGCAGGAAGGCGAACAGCTGCGGCACGTCGAGCGCGTGGGCGCGGTCGTAGTCCTGCGGGCTGCCGGCAGTGTAGCCGGTGCCACCGGTGCCGCCGTAATGGGGCGGCCGCTCGGCGACCCGGTTCGGCGCGACGGCCAGACCGTCCGTGCCGGTCATGTGCCGCATGATCAGGGTTTCGAGGCCCTTTTCGGTGGTGTCGGTGGTCATCATGGGCCTTCCATCAACTACCCATCAACGAAATCGCAAAACTCAACCTGTTGTTTTTACGGAAACTTTATCCCGTCCGCGTCCGCTGGCCGGATCTGCTGTCAATTACCCATCAATCGAGACTCACGCCCACAAGGAGGTGAGTCTCGTCTGTGCCGTGCCCCCTTTACCCATCAGACGGCCCACCATACCCCCTACGCCGCCTCCAGCAGTGTTTCCGCGAAGCGATCCGGCTCGGACCAGCGGGCCGTGATCGAGAGCCGTTCCACCAGCTTGAAATCCTCCGGTGCCCACACATCTGCCGTGTCGTCGAACAGCGAGACGAAGCGCAGCGCCTCCGGTCCGACCGCAAGGTGGTTGAGGTCATACCAGGCCGCCAGGACATGCTCGGCCACCGAGCGCGCCGCCGAACGGCTGCCGGTGCTCAGCACGTAGACGAGCGCGCTGCGCATTGGCGCGCGCACGTGGAAATCCACCGTCCAGACGCGACCCGACCGGCCAGCCAGCTTTTCTGCCCGCTCGAAAATGAACTGGCGCTCGGAGAGAAAATCGGCCACCTCGTCGCCCATCGATTCCACGGCGCGCGTGCGGAAGGTGAACCACAGATCGGAGACGCGCAGTGCCGCCTGGGCCACCCGCATCGTCACCGCAGCCAGGGATTCACCCGGCCGGCAGCGCGCCAGCAGCATACCCTTGAAGAACTCGACGCCATGCGTCAGACAGGCGTCGGCGATGAGCGCATTCTGCTTCGGCGAACGCCGGGTCGAGAGCGTCTGCATGCGCAGCCAGCGGCTGGTCTCGCCCAGGTCGGTTACCGTGACGACATCGCCCGCGGTCTTCAGGAACAGGTCGATGTTGTCGCCGTCGGGATACAGATAGGGGGTCCGAATGCGTTGAAACTCGCCTTGGGGCGCGCAGACGAACAACTCGCCGAGGCTGCGTTGCAGCTCCTGGCAAAGGGCGGTCGCATTCATAGGAACAGGTCTCCGGTACGGGACGGCGGACTCCTCATCGCACCCCGGTGTTCGATTCTCGCCTCTGCGCAGAACTGTGCCCACACTGCCACGGGATCGTCCGCTCCCGCGGTGATGTCCGCCGGCTCGTACGCTTCCTTGTCGCGGAACTGCTCGCTCCAGCAGTGCTTGTGCTTCTCGCCCACCTGGGAGCACTGGGGGTTGTGGTGATCCTTGCCCATGTCCAGGCCATAGATGCGCCCCGTGCTCTTCAGGATCAACACGTAAGACAAGGCAGGAATCATGGGGTTGAAACTGCCCCGCACAAATAGGGGCCAGCCGCTGTCGGACAGCAACTCGGCGCGGAACTCCAGGCAGGGCGAATGATCCTCGTCCTCTTCCCAGATGATGTCGCCTTCCAGGCACTTGCTCTCATCATTCAAGAGGGTCTCGAATTCGGTCCGGGTGAATGCCATGCCGTCTCCTCGGATTTCATCGTGCACCGGAAGCGTCCACCTTGCCAGCCTCCGGCGGGCTTTGGCTATGCCGCAGCCGCCTCGGGCGCGGCGCCCGGGTGGGCTGCACCGTGCCCGGATCGCAGGGCGCGCCGGTCAGCGCCGTGCAGATGAGGCGCTCCAGGCCGCGTTCGGAAATGTCGGTGGTGCTCACACCGAGACTTGCTCCGTCAGTGGCTGAACCCAGCCCTTGGCCGTCAGCACGTCGACCGCGATACCGATCTGGCGCGGCGTGAACTGTCGCTTGCGGTCGTTCCAGGCGTAGGTGTGCTCGACGACCTCGTCCAGGCCCGCCGCGCCCTGGCGTGTCATCACCCAATGGACCGTCGCCAGCAGTTCCAGCCCGAACGGGGTCTCGAACCCCTCCACCAGCTCCGCCACGCGCTCGAAGCGCGCCCGCGTTTCGGCATCGGCCGCCAGAAACGCTTCGGCGTCTTCGGCGGCGCCGGGCACCAGTTGCAGTTGCTTGTCCGGCGCGTCGCCGCCGTCGGCGTAGCCCGAGATCAGGTGGCCCTCGACCTCGCGCAGCACATGCCGCAGGTTTTCCGCATACGGCCCATAGGGCGCCTGCGTATAGCGCAAGCGCAGCGGCTGCCCGGCCTCCTGCATGAAATACATCAGCTTGTGCGCTTCCAGCAGCGTCACAAAGGGGTCCAGCAGGCCGCCCAGGTAGCGGTTCAGCAGCTCCACCAGCGCGGCGCGGCCCGGCGTCATCTTCGGCACTTCGCGTTGGTGCTTGATGGTGTCGGCGGCGGGCCCGCCACCGGGTTCGAACACCACCACCCGCACATCCTCCAGCTCGCGCAGCGCCGCCTCGATGCGCGGCCGCACCTGCGCCCAGTCCAGCCCGCCCAGGCCGCTCCCCAGCGGCGGAATGACAATGGAGCGGATGCCGCGCGCGCGGATGGTGGCCACCAACGCCACCAGGCCGGACTCGATGTCTTCCATGCGGCTCTTGCCGCGCCAGTGGCGCTTGGTGGGGAAATTGATGATGTAGCGCGGCGGCGTCAATTGGCCGGTGTCGAACACGAACATGCGACCGGGCTGCACCTCCTGCCGTTTGCAGGCGGCGGCATAGGCCTTGAAGTTTTCCGGGAACATGCGCTTGAACTGCAGGGCGATGCCGCGCCCCATCACGCCCACACAGTTCACCGTGTTGACCAGGGCCTCGGCCTCGCACTTCAGGATGTCGCCTTGGGTGTACTCGATCATGTTCGCACCCTGATTCAGTAATACCACTCCGGCCGCAGCTCGACCGGCGGGCGATGCCCCGACGACGGCAGCGCTTTCATCGCCAGATGATAGGTGGATGCCGACTTTACGCCGATGCGGTCCACCAGATGCCAGGGCCACCAGATGCCAGGGATAGGCGCGTTCCACAAGGAACTCGGCCTGTTTGCCTTCCTTCAACGCTTTCCAGTCACGGGCCTGCACTGCGGTCCAATCGATCTCGCCCAACCGGGCAGGATCACAGCGATCCTCGAAATACCCGGAGCCAGCGTTGGAGAGCGTGAAAGCCCAGCGCAGGCCCTGCTGCTGCGCCCATTGCACCACGGCATGCAGGTCCGCCTCCAGATGCAGGATCGGCTCCTGGCCACCGCGATACGTCAGCTCGGGATGGTTCGCCCGGTGGATCAAGAACAGCATGACCGATCGCGGGCAGAAATAGAACGGCACACAGTCACCCACGAACAGCTCCGGGTGGCTGGTCAGCCGCAGCTCGTTCAGTCGGCGCTGCTTGATGCTGTCCATGCCGATGGTCGTGCCCAAACCGGGCTCGGGTCCCGCTCGCCGGACCACCTCGCTATCGCACCACAGATGACCGTCGGCCACGATCGAGCGCAGCCGGTCCACATGCACGATGTGGTAGAGCTTGGGCTGCGCCGGGACGGTCATGCCTCAATTTCCTCGGCTTCGCTTTCGATTTCGTCGCCCAGGTCGGCGGCGTCCTCCACCGAGTCGAGCGGCGCTTCATCGGGCAGCCGCGCTGCCGCCTCGCGCACATCGAGCTTGCCGGTCACCACGTCGGCGACAAGGCGGGTGCGGTATTCGCGGAGGAGCTCGATTTCGCGTTCGAGGCGGGAGACTGTGATCTGGAACTGTCGGAGCTCACCATCCAAGAAATCTGCGACCGCCATCTGTTCTGCGAACGATGGAAAGGCGAATCGGTGTCGCCGGAGCTTCTCGCAGGTTAGGTGAGCAATCGTGTTTTCATTGCCGTCTGCAGTAAACACGCCACGCCCAGCCGCAAGTTGCATCTGATAGAAGAAGAAGCGGGGGTAGTCGCGACTGCTGTCAAGACAGCGAACACGGTGCAGCGCCTTCTGAAAGCCGCACACAGGCAGTTCCCCATCCCAGAACGCCGCGCGTCCGACCTGACCGCCTTCACACACCAATAGATCACCTTGCTTGACCGTGTACCGAGCAATCTCACTCGGCGGGATGTCCATCACTGGCAATTCATCCGTTAGGACTCTGTCCCACTGCACATCTCGATTGCGCAGATACGGTATGGAATAGCGTCCAGTAATACGTTTCGCGTCCAACATCTTTCCGAGCTCGACTGAGTATCGCATCCGCAGGCTTATCACCTCCCAATGCTGCGGAATGTCGCCGAGCCAGGGGATGCCGGAGGGTTTGAGGGGGACGGAGGGGTCGAGGCCACGGGTGACGGCGCGGTGGATGATGGCCTGCTTCTGCTCGCCCAGCAGCGCGATCACCTTCCGCTTCGCCCGGATCGCCCGTTCCAGCCGCCCGTTCGCCCAGTCCAGAAACCGCACAATCGCCGCCTGCTCGTCGGGCGGGGGGAGCAGTGCTTCGATAGCGCCAAGCTGATCCGAATAGAGACGCAGGCGGCTCTCAACGACCCCAGTTGACGCAACCTTGATGCGGCCTTTGTAAGAAGGAAGACGCAGAAGTTCGTGATAGTAAGCCGGCACCGCCGCCACACCGAACCGATAAACACAATAGGCTGGGCTGACAATGCCGTTGTAGCGGGACACTCCGAGACTGCCGTTCCACGCCAACATGATGTTGATGACGAGATCATTCTTCGCCACTTTCTTGTAGCCGACCAAGGAGGCTGCTCGCGTATCCGGCGCTTCGCTGCCATCAGTCGACTTTCGTTCTGTCACGCCGGTGTATTGGGACACTCGCAGTAGCTGTTCGCGACCATCGGTTGACCTAGAATCTACTTCGCGAAGCAGGAACTTTAGACGCCGTAGGTTCCAGTGAGCCGGTACTTCCCCTAGCCACGGCAGCCCCGAGTCCTCGTACTCGGAGTAGGGCTTGAGATCGCCAATCATTCCTGCCCCCTCGCCAACAGGTCCGCCGGGTTCCAGATGCGCTCGGCAATCTGCCGATACAGCGCGCTGCGGGCTTCGAGGTCGTCCTTGCGGAATTGCTCATGCGCCCGGAACGGCAGGCCGCTTTGCTCGATGAAGCGCAGAAAGCCGGGGTTGTGCTGGTAGCACTGCGGGTGCAGCGAGCGGGCGAGCAGGTTCTGGCTGTTGTAGTGCGGCAGCTTCTTGTCAAAGGGCAGGTCGCCGTAGCTGGCGTTGAAGCTTTTGGGCAGCAACAGCAGGCCGCCGATGCGGTTGCGGTATTCGGCAAAGTCGGCCGCGTGGCCGAACTCGTCGGTATGGCGCTCGGGATGATCGGCCCAGATGTGTTCGACCTCGAAGCGGGTCTTACCTTCGCTCACGTAGTCCAGATACCGCGAGGGCTGGCCGGAGGCAGTTTCTACGTAATCGGTGATGCGGGCGAGGATACGGTGCAGCGGGTAGCGATTCTGCTGGTGCATGCGCAGCCGGTCGTTGCTGACGAAGGTTTCGCTTTCCTTTGTCAGGTGGTCGTGCAGGCGTTCGGCCAACGCATCCGGCGCCAGGCCACGGATGTCGCGCATCACCAAGAACATGGTGTATTGCATCGTCGAATAGGCGATGGAGCGGAAGTTCCACAGCCGCCAAGCCAGCAGGATGTCGAGGTAGTGCGCGACCAGCCCCAGCTTGCGCGTCACCACCGGCTCGGCATCGTCCGGCCGCAGCGGCGCCATCAGCAGCATGTATTGCAGGGTAAAGCCGAGTTGCGCGTTATAGAGCACGCGGTCGAGGCCGGGCACCAGGGCCTTGGAGGCGGCCATCAACCGGAGGTATTGCCGGCTGTAGAAGTCGAAGTCGGTATCGATGAAACGAAAGAAATGCTCGCTTTTGGTCAGGCCCACGCTGCCCGAAGCATCGCGCAGCCAGCGGTGGAACTCAGTACCGATGCGGTCGAAGTCTTCGGGTTTGGCGTCCTTCTTACGCTCGCGAATCTTGGTGGCGTACTGGCTGCGGAACCAGGCCTTGAAACAATCCGCCTCCACTTCCTTGCCGGCCTCGTTGAGATCGCGGATGTGGTCGCGCCAGAGATTGTTGGCATGCACGCGCTGGTCTTCGTCGATGTTGGCCAGCAGGTAGCCCTTGAGCATGTCGGTGGGGCTGAGCGAGAGGCCTCGGTCGTTCATGGTCTCGAAGATGGTGTAGGCGTCATCATCCGAGTACGCCGTGATTTCGACGAGGTGCACGTTCTCCAGCAGCCAGTCGATGAAGTACGGCAGCGCCTCGTCGCGCAGCTCCTCCGGGAAGGCTGTTTCGATGTCGCGGTAGCGGGCGACGAGGTTTTGCACCGACTCCGGCCGGTCGGTGGTGTTTAAGCTGGCGGCGCCGTCGGTGTAGAGCGCCTCCATGGCTGGGGTGCGCTCATCGACATGCAGATTGAAGGACTTGGCGCCGTACTGCTCGGAGAAGATCAGCTCATCGACGTTGACCTGCTGGGCCCGGTCTTTCTGCAGGTTGCGCAGGTAGACCAGCAGCAGAGTGAGGCTGGTCAGGCGCTGCTGGCCATCCACCACAAACCCCACGCTCTCTTTCTTGCTGATGATGATGGAGCCGAGGAAGTAGCGCGGGTACTCCGCGACCTTGGTGCGCGGGTGGCCGGGCTGGTACTCCTCCAGGAACTTGCTGCTGAGGTCGTCCACGAGCTCGCGAATCTGCTTGTCGCGCCACTTGTACTCGCGCTGGTAGTAGTCGATGGCGTACTTCACGCCCTTAAGCAGTTCGCGGACGGTTTTGGCCTTGCCGAGGATTTCTCTCATGTCTTGTCTCCGACCAGCAGTCCGTCCAACAGCCCCTCGGCCTCCTTCTCGATCGCCAGGATGTCGGCGCTGATCTCCTCCAGCGTGCGCAGCGGCTGCGGCTTGTAGAAGTGCCGGGTGAAGCTGATCTCGTAGCCGATCCTGGTGGCGTCCGCCTTGATCCAGGCATCCAGCGTGTAGGGCAGCACTTCGCGGCGGATGAAGGCCTCGATGCCGCCCTCTTCCAATAGCGGCACCTGCTCGGTGTCGCGCAGGTCGGAGTCGGGCTCGTACTCGACAACGCGACCCTCTCCCCCGGCCCCTCTCCCGCCGGCGGGAGAGGGGAGCAGGTAAAGGCCGCGCAGCGGGTCGGCCTTGGCCTTGCCGGGCTTGTGCACCTTGGCGATGACGGGCGGCGCGGTCTCGGCGCGCCAGCTCACGGCCTTGAGGATCAGCTTCTTGTCGGCTGCGGCGAGCTTGATGCCAGCCTGCCCGAGCGCCTCGTCCACGCGGTCGCGGAACAGGTTGTGGTCTTCGAACAGCGCCTCGCCGAGCGCCGTGCGCAGCTTGATGGCGACTTCGACCAGGCGGCCGTCGCGCTCCCAGGTCCTGGGGTCGAGCAGCTTCTTGCGCCTCTTCTCGGGGATGCCCTTCCTGGCGCTGCCGCCCTCGTCGTCGCCCTCGTCCTCGTCGTTGCCCCAGTCGGCCAGGCGCCGCTCCAGCGCGGCGGAAACCTTGGCGAAGTTGCTGAACAGGTCGTCGCCGAACTCCTCGTGGAGCGCCGTGCGGATGTCCTCGTCGCCGGAGGCAAAGCGCAGGGTCTCGATGGCCTTGCGCGTGAGCTGGCTGTGCAGGCGCAGCGGGCGCTCGACCGTGACTTTCCAGTAGCCGAAGGCTTGGTTCGGAAATATCTTGGACTCCGGCGTTTCCTTGAACTCCAGAAACGTGCGGCTGATGCGCTCGATGTCCTCGGGCGAAAGCTCGCAGTTCTTCTTGCCGAGGTTCTTGCGCAGCGGCTTGAACCACTGGCTGGCGTCGATGAGCTGCACCCGGCCCTTGCGGTGCGCGGGCTTGCGGTTGGACAGCACCCAGACGTAGGTGGCGATGCCGGTGTTGTAGAACAGGTTCAGCGGCAGCGCGACGATGGCTTCGAGCCAGTCGTTCTCGATCAGCCAGCGGCGGATGTTGCTCTCGCCCTGGCCGGCGTCGCCGGTGAACAGTGACGAGCCGTTGTGGACCTCGGCGATGCGGCTGCCCAGCGGTGACTTGTCGTTCATCTTCGAGGCCATGTTGGCCAGGAACAGCATCTGCCCGTCGCTGGAGCGGGTGACCAGCGACAGCTCCTCGCCCTTGTGCATGACCCTGAAGCGCGGGTCGCGCATGCCGTCCTTGCCGCCCATCGCCTCCAGGTCCTTCTTCCAGCTCTTGCCGTAAGGCGGGTTGGCGAGCATGAAGTCGAACTCTTGGGCCGGGAACGCGTCGTGCGCCAGGGTGGACCACTCCGCACCGCCGACGATATGGTCGGCGTTCTCGCCCTCGCCCTTGAGCAGCATGTCGGCCTTGCAGACGGCGTAGGTCTCGGGGTTGATCTCCTGACCGTAGAGCAAACACCTGACCTGCTGGCCACGCTTCTGCGCGATGGCAGCGAGCGTTTCCTCGGCCACGGTGAGCATGCCGCCGGTGCCGCAGGCGCAGTCGTAGAGCAGGTAGGTGCCGGACTTGATCTGATCTTCGATGGGTAGAAACACGAGGTTCGCCATCAGGCGCACGGCGTCGCGCGGGGTCCAGTGCTCGCCGGCTTCCTCGTTGTTGTCCTCGTTGAACTTGCGCACCAGCTCCTCGAACACCGTGCCCATGGCGTGGTTGTCGATGCCCGCCGGCGACAGGTCAATGTCGGGATCAAGAAACTTGTTGATCAGCGTGCCGAGGGCATCGGCCTTGGACAGCGTCTGGAGCTGGTTGCGGAATTTGAAGTTGTCGAGGATGTCCTGGACGTTGGGCGAGAAGCCGTCGAGGTAGTCCACGAAGTCGGCGAGCAACTGCTGCTGGCTGCCGCGCGACCTGAGGTCGCGCAGCCTGAACTTCGAGGTGTTGTAGAAGGCCTGGCCGGAGGCAGCGCACAGGGCGGCGCGCTGCTCGGTGATGCCGGCGCTGTCGAGCAGGGTTTTCTGGTCGCGCACCGCCTGCTTGGTCGGTTCGAGCACCGCGTCCAGGCGCCGGATGACGCACATGGGTAGGATCACGTCCGGGTACTTGCCGCGTTTGAACAGGTCGCGCAGAACGTCGTCGGCGATGCCCCAGATGAAGGAGACGATCTTGTTGTGGGTGGCCTGGTCCATTGGTCAGTTGTCTTCCTTGCATTCTTGGGGGTGCAGGCAAGCCACCTGCGTCGAGCCAACTTGATGCCCGCTGGCGACGAGTCCTGAGGGCGCAAGCGCATTTCTGTCGTCGGGGTAGCGAGCCTGTAGAAAAAGTCATCTACGATAACGCAACCCTTCATCGGCTGTGACCCTGAGCGTCATCGGCGAACTTATCCATCTGAATTTGTTGTTGTCGGTTCCTGATGGCGGGGTGATCCCGTTCTGATGTCCCACCGTTACCCAAGCCCAACCGGTCCGATCGGCCTTTCCACTGCCAGCTCATGGTCGATCAAGGCTGGAATCAGGGTCAGACTCGGTATCTTCTAGGATTTACCCGTTTTTTATTGTGGCCGTCCTTTGGTATGTGGTCCACTGGTTTCCAAGAAAGCATTTCGATCTTCCCCGCTCCGCTAGAATTGGTTCTTCAATGCTCAAGGAGGCGATATGGTCGTCAAGAGAAGCAATCTTCCGACATGGCTATTGGGCGGAATGCTGATCCTCACCGCGCCAGCTTCCATGGCGGCGGAACAAGAGGTGACAGCCGAGCAGGTGGTGTCGGCGATGGAGAACACTTTCGGCGTCCATCCGGGAGAACGCCGCAATCACATCAAGGGGACCTGCGCATCGGGCGAGTTTGTCGGATTGCCGGAAGCACAGGCCTATACGCGCTCCGCAC
>JBPPMF010000335.1:0-3066 GCA_051305915.1 Thiobacillus sp.
ACAGGCTCTCGGTGAAGGTGTCGGGTCCGCGCATGAAGGGGGCTCTGGCTGGGATCGGTGAATGGCTGTCAGTTTAACTTCTGCCGGACTGGTGACGTGCGCCGGCTGCGGGTATTTCAGCAGCCTGTTAACCAAGCAATTTATAATTAGACCATGTACGCATAATGGTTTCACGAGTATGCTCGACACATCCACACCGCCACAATGACAGGGGTGGGAAATCGTCATAGGCGGCAACATTACTCCATGACGCTATAAAGGTATTTTTCCGCTTGCCGTTGTGAGCTGTGCCTCAAGGGCATGCATGGCAGATGCCCTGCTGTCGTCGTCAATTCTCAAGGAATAATCATATGAATATTTCCGTTCTTACACGCGCTGCGCTGGCTGGCGCTGCGCTTCTGCTCGCCGCTGTGCCGGCCAGCGCCGAACCGGGCCGCCTGCTGGCGTCCCAGTGCGCCCAGTGCCACGGCACCAACGGGGCCGGGCCGGGCTTCGAACAAATCGCTGGCAAGGACATCTTCAATGACCTGATGGACATGAAGTACCGCCCCATCGAAGGCATCATGGATCGTCAGGCTCGCGGCTATACAGATGAGCAGTTGCGGCTGATTGCCGATTACCTGTCCACCCAGCCCGGCACCGGCGACGACTAATTCCGGGAGGAAAATACAATGAATACCCTGAACAGAAGGCAATTTCTCAAGCTGGCCAGTGTCATGACGGCCCTGGCCGCAGTCCCCCGTGCCGTCGGCGCGGCAACCACTGCCCCCCGAGTGATCGTGGTCGGCGGCGGCTTTGGCGGCGCCACGCTGGCCAAGTATGTGCGTATGTGGGGCGGCAACGTACAGGTCACCCTGGTCGACGCCAACCCCAACCACGTTTCCTGCATTCTCTCCAACCTGGTGGTCACTGGCGCGCTACCGATGAGCCTCATCACCCTGGGCTTCGATTCACTGAAGGGCAACCACGGCGTGACTGTGATGCACGGCCGGGCGATCGCCATCGATGCTTCCGGCAACACGCTGACGGTCACCACCAGCAGCGGCAACAAGGCCCTGCCCTACGACCATCTGGTGCTGTCACCGGGCATCGATTTCGCGCCGGCAGCGGGCCATTGGAACCCGAACCTGACTCCGCATGCCTGGCAGGCCGGCCCCCAGACCACCCTGCTCAAGAACCAGCTGGCTGCGATGCGCAACAAAGAAACCTTTGTCATGACGGTGCCGAAAGCGCCCTATCGCTGCCCGCCCGGACCCTACGAACGGGCCTGCGTGGTGGCAGATTACCTGAAACGTAAGGGCCGCACCGGTGCCAAGGTCATCGTGCTGGACGCAAACGCCGGCATCACCGCCGAGCCCGAATCCTTCGGCCATGCCTTCAATGTGACCTATGCCGGCGTCATTGAGTACGTTCCCAACGCGACGGTGCTATCGGTGCATTCCAGCACGCGCTCGATCGTGACCAGCGCCAGGACCGTCAACAATGCCAAGGTGCTGAACTACATTCCCAATCAGCGCGCCGGCGCCATCGTTGCAGGTTTGCCCCTCAATAGCACAGGGTTCGTCCCTGTGGATCCGTTGACCTATGGCATCGCAAGCTATCCCAACATCCATGTCATCGGAGATTCCTGCGCCGTTCCCGCCTCCGACGGCAAGGCGGTGCCCAAGTCCGGGCACATGGCCAACTCGGAAGCCAAGATCTGCGCAGACGCGATCGTCCGCTCTTTTGCCGGCGAGGCGCCGGATGAGGACATCGCCACCAGTTCCGCGTGCTTCAGCCCGATCACCAACAAAAAGGCTTCCTGGCTCTCCGCCAATTTCATCTACGGTGACATCTTCGACGCCAGCGGCAACGTGAAGGGTAAAGGCATGCATCGCGTGGACTTTGGCGAAGCGGCAGCAGACATGGTTGATGGGGACAGCTACGAGGACATGTTCGCCTGGGCAGACAGCATGTTCGCCGACAGCTTCATCTAAGGAAGCACTGAACAAGTCCCGCAAATCGACACTTGCCGGCACGAAGCGCTGCCGTCGAGGCGAATTCCCGGGTTGCGAACGTCTCCGGCAGTGAATTCCTTCTCGAATCGCCCGTTCTCCGGGCGATTTTCTGTCCTCAGGACGGATTCATCCCATGGCCAATAGCGTGCGTCTGGCCTGATACAGATTCCCCAAGGCAAACAGCGTGACGAGTTGCGCCGTATTCTTCTCCAGTCCGCGATACCGCACCTTCGTGTAACCGAACTGCCGCTTGAGTATCCGGAACGGGTGTTCGCCGATCGCACGCAGCTGGGCAATCGCATGGTTCAGTCCGCGCGTCCAGGCATCCAGCGGTTTGCCCGGCTTCGCCTTCCTGGCCACCCAGTCCTCGATCAGGTTCTGTTCAAGATGCACGTGAATCTGCGGATAGTCGTAGCCCCGGTCGGCGCTGACGCGTTCCTCGTCGCCGTGCAGCAGTTCGCCGAACTGCGACATGTCCGATGTCTTGGCCGTGGTGCCCACCACGGTATGCACCAGACCACTCCGGTTATCGACGCCGATATGCGCCTTCATGCCGAAGTACCACTGGTTGCCCTTCTTGGTCTGGGTCATCGCAGAGTCGCGCTTGCCTTCCCGGTTCTTGGTCGAGGGCGGGGCGGCGATCAGGGTGGCGTCAACGGTGGTGCCTTCGCGCAGCAAGAGGCCTTTCTCGGTGAGCAGGCCATTCACTTCGGCAAACAGCCGTGCCGACAGCCCATGGGTTTCGAGCAGGTGGCGGAAGTTGAGGATGGTGGTCATCGTCTGGCATCGTGTCGGTGCCTGCATCGAGCCCGGCGAAGCGACGCAACAGCGGGATGTCGTGCAGCGCTTCTTCCATGGCGGGGTCGGCGTAGCCAAACCATTGCTGCATGAAGTGGATGCGCAGCATGGCCGGCAATTCGTAAGGGCGCCGGCCGTTACCGGCTTTAGGGTAATGCGGTTCGATAACCGCCAGCAAACGAGACCAGGGAACAACGGACTCCATCTCAAGAAGAAACCTCTCGCGCCGAGTCTGCTTGGGCTTCTTCACAAAGTCGGTGGCGGCAAGGCT
>JBPPMF010000336.1:0-15441 GCA_051305915.1 Thiobacillus sp.
GTCTGACTCTGGCAAAAGGTCTGGTGGAAATGCATGGCGGCCAGCTGGAAGCACACAGCGCAGGGGCAGGGGAGGGATCGGTGTTCACGGTCTGGCTGCCCGCCCACTCGAAGACATCGGCCAAGCCTGGCGCTGACGTGCAGAAAACAAGCCCCGGCCCGACGCACTGTCGGGTGCTGGTTGTGGATGATGATCTCGCCGTAGCCGAAAGCATGGTCGTGTTGTTGCAGATTGTGGGGCACGATGTCAGGTCGGCCGCCAGCGGTGAGGAAGCGCTTGAACTTGCCCGCAGTTTTCGGCCCCAGGTCGTCCTGCTCGACATCGGCCTGCAAGGCATGGACGGTTACGAGGTGGCCCGACAGTTGCGGGAGGATCAGATCATGGGGGAAACCCTCTGTCTGATGGCGGTGACAGGTTATGGCCACGAGGACGCCCGGACCCGCTCCGCTGCCGCTGGGTTTGACCGCCATCTGGTGAAGCCGGTGTCTCCCGATACCCTGTGCGACCTGCTGGCGGAGATTGGTCGCAGTCAGGCCGCGCGGACGCCAGGTGGGTAAGTCATCCTGGATGCTGCCAGGGCCCTGGATGACCCAGGCCCACACCATCCATCGGGTGGTGCAGGTCAATCTCCGTCAGATCATCCTGCTGACCCTGCTGTTGGGCCTGGCATTTTCCGCGCTGCTGACCATTCCGTTTATCTTTTATCACCGGGCCGAATCCGACAACCACCTGAGCCTGCTGCAAGCCGAACAGGAGCGGGATACCAAACTTGCCGCCGGGGTCATTCATCAAGAACTCAAGGCGGTCCTGTCCGACCTGCGCTATCTGTCGCAGCACAACGAACTCAGGCGCTACCTGGCACAAGCCAGCCGCGACCATCGGCTTGACCTGGCCAGGGAGTATCTGGTTTTGTCCAGTCAGAAGCGCATCTACGACCAGATTCGCTTGATCGGCCTGGACGGCCGCGAGGCAGTGCGCGTCAACTTCAACGATGGCCGGCCGGAAATCGTTGCGGACGCCGACCTGCAGGACAAACGCGAGCGCACCTATTTCGAGGAAGCCCTGCGCTTGTCTCCCAGGCAGATTTATGTCTCGCCGATGGACCTGAACATCGAGCACGGCGCCGTCGAGCAGCCGCCCAAACCGGTCGTCCGCTTTGCCGTCCCGGTGGCCGACGACCACGGCCGGCCCCATGGCATGCTGGTGCTCAACTATCTGGGACGGCGCTTGCTCGACAAGTTGAATGCGCTGGAGGGGCAAGCGGGCAAGCTATGGCTGCTCGACTCCGATGGATACTGGTTGATAGGCCCCACGCCGCAAAACGAATGGGGATTCGCGCTCCCGGAACGTTCGCAGCGCAGTCTTGCCCAGTTGTTCCCCCGCCTCTGGCACCAGATGCAAGCAGAGAAGTCCGGGATCCATCAAACCGCAAGCTCCTGGGTCCGCTTCGAACGGGTTTACCCGCTGCTGGGTGGGAGCGCCCCGGCGGGCGTGGCAGATTTCGCCAAGCCGGTTAATCCGGATGATTACTATTTGACGATCGCCATCGAGCTCCCGCACTCAGCCCTGCAGGCCATCAATCTCGACCAGCTGAAAAGGCTGTGGGCGATTTATGGCGCCTTGGCGCTGTTTGCCTTTCTGGTCGCCGGGGCACTGGCCGTCGCCATCAACCGCAACCGGGCACTTGCCCAGATCGTGGAAAAGGTGGTGGACGATCTGCCGCTGCTGGTTTCCTATGTCGATGTGGAACAACGTTACCGTTTCAACAACATGGCCTACGAACGGTTTTTTGGTCTAAAACTCAAGTCGATGTACGGCAAGACCATGCGTGAACTGCTGGGCGAGGATGCCTATCGGCAGGTTCGCCCTTACATCGAGCAGGCACTCGCCGGCAAAGCGGTTTCATTCGAACGTCAACTGCCCTACGCGGAAGCAGGCATGCACGATGTAATGGTTTCCTACCTGCCAGACACGACGCCCAAGGGTGACGTGCGCGGCTTTTATGTCATGGTCAACGACATCAGCCCGATCAAGGAGTCCGAACGCAGGGAACGTCAGCACATGGTCGAGCTGGCCCATGTGTCGCGCCTGGCTAACATGGGGGAAATGGCTACCGAGATCGCCCATGAGATCAATCAACCGCTGGCGGCCATCTCCATGTATAGCGCGGCAGGACTACGCACCCTGCGGGGAGAGCCTGACCCGATCCAGATCAAAACCTGGCTCGAAGCCATCAACACCCAGGCCAAGCGGGCCAGCGAAATCGTGCGGCGAGTGCGGGGTTTCGTGAAAAAGGGCGAACCGCAGCTCGGCCCGGTAGACCTGAACCTGATCGCCCGCGAGGTGACCGCCCTGATCGGCCACGAGACCCGATCGCAGCTAGTGGAGATCGTCCTGGAACTGGCTGAAGAACTGCCCTCGCTGCAAGGAGAGCGCATCCTGCTGGAACAGGTGGTGTTCAATCTGGTGCGCAATGCCATGGATGCAGTGCTGGCACAATCCGGCGAACGCAGAGTTGTGCTGAAAACTACATTCGATGCGCATCTGGTGTATTTTGAAGTAAGCGATAGCGGGGTAGGGGTGGACCCGGCACTGAGCGATCACATCTTCGATTCGTTCGTGACCAGCAAGCAGGAGGGCTTGGGTATGGGTTTGACGATCAGCCGTTCCATTATTGAGGCGCATGCCGGCAATTTGCGCCATATCCCGAATCCGGCTGGCGGGACCACCTTCATGTTCAGCCTTGCGCGAGAAGCACAATGATGAAACCGCATGCGCCAACGGTCTATATCGTCGATGACGATGATGCAGTGCGCGAGGCCCTGGGCGCGTTGCTGGGATCGGTTTGCCTGAACTACCGGGGCTTCGCCTCGGCAGAAGACTTTCTGGCAGTGGCGAATCAGCAAATGCGGGGCTGCTTGTTGCTCGACGTGCGCATGCCCGGTGTCGGCGGCCTGGAGCTGCAGCGCATCCTGCAGGAAGAGGGCGTTACCCTGCAAGTTGTCATCATCACCGGGCATGGCGATGTGCCGATGGCGGTGCGCGCGCTGAAAGCCGGCGCCTCGGATTTCATCGAGAAACCGTTCAACGAGCAGGATTTGCTGGACCGTATACAGGCCTGCCTGAAAAACGACGATCACCTGTGGCACACCCGGCAGGCGCAGGGTGATGCGATGGCACGTTTCGACACATTGACGCCGCGCGAACGCGCGGTGATGGAACTGATTGCAGCGGGCAACCATTCCAAGAAGATCGCAGCGCAACTCGACATCCAGGACCGGACCGTAGACGTCCACCGCTTCAACATCATGCGCAAGGTGGAGGTTCGCACCCTGGCCGAACTGCTGCGCCTCTGGTCCATCGCCCAACCGCCGGTGTCATCCTGAACGTTTTTTAGCACAGACTCCGGATCCTGCCTGGCGTCCTGCCGCGCCCAGCCATCTAAATATTTCTTTAGATTGGCTAAATAGATTCGGCATATTACCGGTCGCGCGCCTACGTTAGTCTTCGTAGGCCAACTTTTCACCCGGATTGTCCGTGGAGAACAGTGTGGAACAAGACCACAAGGAGCGAGAGACATGCACACCCACACAAGATCGATCCAGACCGGCGACGTCCCCGCGGAAGTGGCAGGCGTGCCCATCGTGAACATCTGGTATGGAGGCCACAGCATCGGCCTCTACCGCGTCAACAAGATTGAGGAACGCGCCATCATGCTCAAGCATGGCGCCATTTCCTTCCCAGTCGGCACATCACTGGATGTGGTGGATTTCCAGCGATTGATTCCGCATGCCGCTTCATCCCGCCTGAGCACCACGGTGGTCGACAACAACCGTAGCGGCATCCAGCTGGCCTGGTAATTATTTTCACTATTTGGCGCCCTCAAGGAAGCAAAATCAATGAAACCTGTCCATCGAATCATCGCAATCGTCACCCTGGGATGCGCGGCCATGACCGCAGGGACCAGCGCGCAGGCAGAAGATACGGCCACCTGCCGCGGAGGCTATAGCATGCTGTTGATGACGCCGGAGGAGTGTCAGCGCTATCTCGATCAACTCAAGGAAGTCCGTGCCCGCTCAGACCGCATGGCCGAACTGGAATTGCAGGAGTGGCATACCGCGCTCCTCATCCAGCGTGCGGAAGCCTGCCTCTGCCAGGAGGGCACGCCTATTCTGCTGTCACAGCGCCGCACAGGTCGCTAAATAACCTCACCCCCGATTTTTACCCTCTAAGGGCAGGATTATTTTCGTCAGCATTCTGGAAACGGCCACATAGGCCGACCGGCGACACGCGCGCCGGCACAGTCCGGATTCTTAGGCCACCCAGCCCTCTACTCTATAAGCCGATCCAGCCGGCACAGTTGCTCATGCTGTTAAGAAAAATTCTTTCCAGCTAGACACGCGAGTCCATTTGATCCGTCCAGGCCAATAAAAACGGGACACTGCCTACACAGTGTCCCGTTCTTGTAATGCGCGAATCGATTACTCCGTCTCTGGTGCAGTAGGGGCCGGTGCAGTAGGCGCGGGGGCAGGGGGTGCTACGGCAGCAGCTGGGTTCATCATCTGGCCCCATACATTGGGATCAAACGGATTGAAGAAGGGCATGGGTGCAACGCCCTGAGGAGCCATTTGCTGAGGAGCCATCTGGGGAACCATCGCCCCATAAGTAGCTGGGTTCATGAACGCACCCATGCTGCCATATGACCTGGGATCCATGGTGGCGCCCATCCAGCCGGTATACAGGTTGGGGTTCATCGGCTGCATCATCAGATTGAGGTTGCGTGGATCCATCGGTGCTGTCATCCACTTCATGTACATGTTGGGATTCAGCGGCTGCATCGCCAGGTTGAGGTTGCGCGGATCCATCGGTGCCGTCAGCCACCGCATGTACTGGTTGGGGTTGAGGAAGGGCGTCATCATCGCCGTGTAGAGGTTGGGATCCATGCCCGCCGCCATCCACTTCATGTACACATTGGGATCAGCCATCATGCTCATCCAGTTTGCGTACATTGCCGGATTCATCATGCCAGCCATCATGCGGGTGTAAGTCGCGGGATCCATCGAAGCCTGGGCCATGGCGGTGTAAAAAGCCGGATCCATGGTTGTAAGCATTGCGGGCACGAAGGTCTTGGGATCCTTCATCAGCTCAGGCGTCTTGCTCGGATCGGTGATTTTCTCGACCACCGACTCCGGTGTGGTTTGTTGGGCCATTCCCGGCATGGAAACAATCGCGACAAGGGCCAGCATCAGTTTGGTCAGCTTCATGACATCACTCCTGTAAAAATGAGAATAGGGCTTTTCAATATAGACAACGCTGCTGCTGCGCTCTATGAGCGCAAACCTATATTTACTATTTAACATAATATACATTATGCGAAGTCGTGCAGAGAAGGTGGAAAGAATTGCCTGCTGCGACCACCGCTCTGGACATACTGATTCAGTCGAGCAAGATTTCCTGGATATGGGGTTTGTCGCCGACAGTGCGCTTGGCCTGATAACACGCGGTATCACCCGCGGCCAGAATGGTGTTGAGGCTGTGGTGATGGCTTTTGAAAAGTGCGAGGCCGATGCTGACGCCCAGCCGGTAGGTTTCGCCATTCCATTCCATTGTATAAGCGTCGACGACCCGATGCAGTTGCTCCGCACGCTGGCGCGCATGTTCCGCCGGACAACGTTCCAGCAGCAGACCGAATTCATCGCCGCCCAGTCTTGCCAAGGTGTCGCGGTCACGCACCACACTCTTGAAGCGTGCAGCGATCTGCCGTATCGCCAGATCGCCCGCCGCGTGCCCGGCCGTATCGTTGAGTTCCTTGAAGTTATCCAGGTCCAGGTACAAAAGTGCATGGGATTCGCCGGAATCGGATTCCTGCAGCAGACGCCACAAACGCTTGACCAGTTCGCCGCGCCGCAGCAGACGCGTATGTTCATCGTGCATGCGCTGCGTGACCAGCTTGTCGATGTATAGCTGCAGACAGCTTACATTTCGCAGGGAGACGATGTGGCCGGCCGGGGTCTGCGCGACACTGCATTGCACCGGAATCATGCCGCCTCCGCTGCGCGCCAGCAGGTTGAAGGCACCGTCGAACGGGGTGTGCCGGCTGGAAAGATTGCATAGCTGGACGGGTTGCCGCGTGACGCCGTCCAGCAGGATCAGCACCTTGGCCAGTTCATGGCCGTGTACTTTTTCCAGCGGTACACCAAGCAGGCGTACCGCGGCCGGATTCATATAACTGACACAGGATTCCCTATCGGCCAGGACAAGCGCATCGGGCAGATGCTCGAGCACATCCGGCAAGGATTGGCCCAACGCCAAGGTATTCCAGTCTATGATCGAGTCCAAAAGAACCCCCTTGCCCCATGAATGCCAGAAGGTTTTGCCGGACAACCGTGTTCGATCAGGCGGTCCGTATGCCCATGGCGAACACGTTTGATGCCAGCAGGCACCTCAAGGCAGCCAGTTTTCCTTGCACACGCCCCGTTTCCCAAGGCCAGCGGCCAGCTCGTGTTGAGCTTCCACCTGAATCTGGCGCACCCGTTCGCGGGAAACATGAAGGTCCTTCGCCAGTTCGTCCAGCGTGGCCAGATCGTGGTTGTTCAGCCCGAAACGCCGCTCGATGACCCAGCGATGCTTGTCCGACAATTTCCCCAGCCATTCCGCCACGTATTGTTCAAGCTCGGATTGATACAGGCGATCTTCGGGGGGAATACAACGCTCGTCGGCAATGGAGTCTCCCAGTGTAAGGTCGGGATCGATGTCCAGGGGCGCATCCAGCAGGACGGGCGGTCTGTTCAACAACAACATCTGGCGCACGGTCTCGACAGACTTGCCGGCCTGGCTCGCGATGGCTTCATGCGTTGGATCGCAGTGGCCTTCGGACTCCAGCTTGCTGCGCGCGCGCAGGCAACCGTTGAGTTCCTTGACTACATGCACCGGCAGGCGGACGGTGCGCGACTGATTCATCAGGGCGCGCTCGATGGACTGCCGGATCCACCACAGCGCGTAGGTGGAAAGACGAAAGCCGCGTTCCAGATCGAACTTCTCCAGCGCGTGCATCAGCCCCAGGTTGCCCTCCTCCACCAAGTCTAGCAGCGGCAGGCCGCGCCCCAGGTAGCGCTTGGCAACGTAGACCACCAGACGGAGGTTGTGCGTGATCAACACGTCACGCGCCTTTTCGTCTCCATCATTCATGCGCCGGACGTAGTCCCGTTCCTCGGGGGCTTTCAGCACCCGCAGTCGGCTGATATCTTCAAAATAACGCTGCGTGATGTCCTGGGCGTAAATATCTTCTGGATGGGCCTCAGTGACTGTTTCATTGACCTCGGCATTTTGTTGCTCGCGCTCGCGGTGGGGTGTTTCCGGTTCATGGAAATCATCAGTCCACATACTTGCCTCCTGTCTGGCTTTACAGTTCAAAGGGATAAAAAATGGGCGATGGCCAGCTGCCCTTCTCGCCTGCGCGATACCGAAGCACAGGCACGGTATCCGCCGTACGCTGGTGCGCCAGATAGGCACGCGACACCCCGAGGAAGCGCGTCATCCACGCTGCGTAATCACTCTGGGTCAATTTCTGCCGGACACTCAAGCCTGGCACCGGGGCAGCCCCCACCCGGCGGGCGCCGGCGCTCGGGTTAATATTCATGCCGGCCATCGATCGTCACCTTCCGCTCTGCTTCCAGCCAGTCTTCGAGTTCGCCGCCAGGCGCGAAGCCTCTGGCTTCTGCTCGCAGATAAGCAGCCACGGCGATCTGCTGTTGACGTGCAACAGCCTCCGCGGCGGGTTGAAAAGTGTTCGCCAGTACGTGTGAAGCCAGTGGGGTGGAACGTTTTTCCATGCTTATTTTTCTCCTCAATCCACAGGTCGTCAGACCTGTCATATTCGATAGAGCCGACGGCACACAACACGCCGACGAAAAGCACGCTCTATAGGAGGAAGAGACTACAGAGCAAAGCCTCAGAACATCATTCGTGCGGACGCTAAGTGAAGCTACGTAGAAAACAGCAGAGGCAAGCGGGGAAAATAATCCTAGAAACCGCAGTTGGACGCGCCCGGTGGTGCGTCTGGGCACGTGTCTGCCGCGAAGCGACGACGCCGAAGGCCGAGGCCTGCAAGGATGAGCGAGAGCGGAGTTGTTGCCGCGTCAGCGGCTTTACGAATCCGGCCTACCCCTTGCGGGTGCAAAGGCAGGCGCGCGACCAGGCGTACCCGAAGGGCATAAATGCCACCGGGTGCGTAGCGGTGTCACCCAAAGGGTGAATGTGAACGAAGGGAGAAAACCCTGTATTCACGCGACCTCCATTAAGGTGAGGAGCGGTCAACTGCGGTTTTTAGGATAATGGATCAGGGTTTGCACCAGGTGGCCATGTTGACTAGTTCCGCCAGGTTGGCGGCACCCATTTTGTGTGTGACGTGGGTACGGTGGACTTCCACCGTGCGCGGACTGATGCCCAGTTGCTGGGCAATTTCCTTGCTGGTGAGGCCGGTCACCGTGAGCGCCATGATCTCGCGTTCCCGTGGACTCAGACGGGCATAGCACGCCTTCAGAAGCTGAATGCGGCTCTGTTCCTGGCCCCGTTCCTTATCCAGTTTCAGGGCACGCTGCACGCGTTCAAGCAGGGAGTCACCGAGAATGGGCTTTTCCAGAAAATCCACTGCGCCAGCCTGCAGCGCCCGTACGGCGAGCGGAATGTCGCCGTGCCCTGTTAGGAAAATGATCGGGATCATCAGGCCGCGCACTTTCAGTTCCGCCTGAACTTCCAGCCCGGTCATCCCTGGCATGGCTATATCCAGCAACAGGCAGCCGGGGCGGTCCTTCCCATAGTCCGCCAGAAAGGCGGGGCCGCCGGCATAGGTTTCCACTTGCAGGCCAACCGTCTCCAGCAACTGGGTCAGGGCGTCCCGCATCGCATCGTCGTCATCTACGATAAAAACAGTCTGGGTCATGGGACGAAGGGCAAAACGAAATGGAAGATACCGCTGCCAGTGCAGGGTTCAACCCACAGCCGGCCGTTATGGGCCTCGATCAGGCTGCGGCTGATGCGCAATCCGACGCCCAGCCCATATTTCTTTTGGCTGGTCAGCGGCTCAAACGCCTTTTCGGCTTGCTCGGCATCCAGTCCCGGGCCGGTGTCGCAAACGCTGATCCTGGCCATGCCATCCTGCTGTAGCGTCTTCAGGGTGATTCTGCCACTTTTCATCCCGGCGTCGCGTATGGCATCGACGGCATTGCGCATCAGATTGAACAACACCTGCTCGATGTGCACGCCCACCCCCATCACCTGCGGCAAGGTGTTGTCCAGTTTGAATACAAGTGTGATCCCGCGGCTACGCGCCTTCGGTTTCATCAGGGTACCGACATTGCGCACCAAAGCATTCACATCCAGCGGCACCGGGTCGACCCGGCCCCGGTTCACGTACGCACGCAAATGGCGGAGGATTTCCCCTGCGCGCAAGGATTGCTGGCTGATCTGCTCGAGGTTCCGGGTTAGCTTGTCTGGGTTTAGCGGCTGCTGCAGCAGCAGCTTGATGCCGGCCGTGGCATAGGTTGCGATGGCGGCGAGCGGCTGGTTGATCTCGTGGGCCAGCAGCGTCGCCAGTTCGTTGGCGGTCTGCATGCGTTGCAAACGCGAGGCCTCTTCCAGCGTTTCCTGCTCCGTGTTGTCGGCACGGCGCTGCTCGGTGATATCGATGCCGGTGCCGATGATGTACTGCACCTTCCCCGCCTCGTCCCGCAGCACTGAATTGCACCAGCGGATCAGGCGCAGGGAGCCGTCGCGGTGACGCCAGTTGTTTTCATTCGGAATCGGGTCCTCGCCCGCACGCAACCTGTCATAGACCTCACGCACCCCGTCTCGTTCATCGGCCGGAACCAGGTCATGCCACTTCGTGTTGCCCTGGAATTCGGCAAAGTCATAACCGGTCGCGGTGTTGCAGGCGGTGTTGAACCGCACCACCCGCTCTTCAGTGTCGACCACCAGAATCAAGGCACCCACGGTATTCAGGATGGCGTCGATGAAATTGCGCTCGTGCTGCAATTGCGCGCTGCTCTCGCTCACGCGCTGCTCGAGATTCGCCGTCAGGTTGCGTAAATCGAGTTCGGCCCGCTTCAGTGCGGTGATGTCGGTCAGCGTCAGCGCCACGCCGCCGATGCGGTTGTCCGCAGTCCGGTAAGGTGTGATGCGGCGCAGAAACCATTGTTCCTCGTCGCACGACACTTCCCGTTCGCAGGGTGCCAGGTCCTGCAACACCCGATCGATATCCCGCAACAACTCGGGGTCGTCGACACGGGCGGTGATGTGGTCGATGGGACGGCCGACATCGGTGGGGATCAGGTTGAACAGGCGCGTGGCGGGGGGGTTGAAACGCTGGATGGTGTGGTCGACCCCGAGAAACAGGGTGGCATTGTCGACACTGGCCATCAGACTGATCATGTCGTTGTTGGACGCCTCAAGTTCGTCCACCTTGTCGCGCAACTGGGCATTGACCGTGCTCAACTCCTCGTTGAGCGACTGCAGCTCTTCCTTGGAGGTTTCCAGTTCCTCGTTGGTGGCCTGCAACTCCTCGTTCATCGACATGACTTCCTCGTTGGAAGTCTTGAGTTCCTCGTTGCTGCTTTCCAGCTCCTCGATGGTGTTCTGCAGCTCCTCGCCCGAGGTCTTCAGTTCGTATTCCAGCTGGCGCACCAGATGCTCGTCGGTGAGGGCCTGCTCCTTGCTCGCTGCCAGCTGAACCTCCTGTTCATCCTGGAAGGTCACCAGCAACAGCCCTTCCGCCCCCGGTTTTCTGGGCAACGGCTGGATGGCGAGATGAACCAGAACGGACTGCCCTGCCCGCTTGATGCGGATGCCGGCCACGTCGATCCGCGCGTCCTCATTCATGGCCTTGAGCACCGCGGTGCGGATGCGCGGCCGCAAAGCCGCCAGGCTCAGGGTCAGCAGGTCCTGGGAGGGCTGCCCGCCGGGCTGCTGCAGATATTGCTGGGTCGGCCCCGAGTAATGCAGCACTTCGTAATGCCGATTGATCACGACCGCAGCAGGCGCGTAGTCCTCCAGCAGCACTTTGCGGATCAGGTCGCTCAGGTTGCCGGACTGGACCGGAATGGCAGGGGGAGGCAACTGAAACTCGCTCATGCGGTCATCGCTCTGGACCGGAATGCCCGCCCGGGAAGGCCGCGCCGTATGCAGCCGGCGAAAGATGCGCCACTTTTTGGAGACGGGCTGATAGAGGTCGTTCTGCCGGCCGATAGTCTCTGAAGACCCCAGGATGAGATAGCCGCCTTCTTTGAGGGAAAAGTGAAACAGCTTCAGCAGCTTCTGCTGGGCATCCGGCTCCAGGTAAATCAGCAGGTTGCGGCAACTCACCAGATCCAGTTTGGAAAACGGCGCGTCGGCCAGGATATTCTGCGGCGCGAACAGCATGCTTTCGCGCACTTGTTTGTTCACCTGCCAGTTGTGGGCATCGACCCGGGTGAAGAAACGCTCCTGCCGTTTGCGGCCAAGCTCGGCCAGCATCCCTTCGGGATAGATCCCGCGACGCCCCACCTCGAGTGCGCCTTCGTCCACATCAGTGGCGAATATCTGGATCGGGCAGGCCTTGCCGGTCGCGGCGATGCGCTCGATGAGCTGGATGGCGATCGAATAGGCTTCCTCCCCCGTGGCGCAGCCGGGCACCCACACCCGGATGGGGGCGTCGGTATCGCGCGCGTCGATCAGGTCGGGGATCACCTGGGTTTCCAGCACCTGGAACATTTCAGGGTCGCGGAAAAAAGAGGTGACGCTGATCAGAAAATCCCTGTACAGATGGGTGAGTTCTTCCGGCCGTTCGCGCAAGTGCGCCAGGTAGTCAGCGACTTGATCCAGGTGGATGAGGCCCATGCGCCGCTGAATGCGGCGCAGCAGCATGCGCTTGCGGTAGGGGCGGAAATCGAACTTGGTGCGCGCCCGCAACAGTGCCAGCACTTGTTTCAGGTCATTCTGAAAACCGGTCGGCTCGGGCTGCGCGACAACTCCAGCCACGAAATGCTGCACATATTTGATCAGTTCTTCCGGCATTTTGCCGGGTGGCAGCACGTAGTCGGCCAGCCCGGTATCGATAGCGGAGAGCGGCATGCGATCGTATTCGGCGCTGGCGGGTTCCTGCACCATGGCCATGCCGCCTGCGGCCTTGACCGCCTTGAGTCCCAGCGAGCCGTGGGCGCCGGTACCGGACAATATGATGCAGACGGCCTGTTCCTCTTGGTCTAGCGCCAGCGAACGCAGAAAGGGGTCGATGGCGATCTCGCCGGCGCCCCGCTCAGGCGGCGGCGGGCTCAGCTGGATGACGCCTTCGTGCAGGCGCAGGTAGCGGTTGGGCGGGATGACGTAGACATTGTTGGCTTCAAGGATCTGGCCTTCCTGCGCTTCGGTCACCGGCATGGCGGTGTACTTGCCCAGCAGCTGCGCCATCAGGCTTTCGTGCTTGGGGTCCAGGTGCGGAATTAGCACAAAGGCCATGCCGCTGTCGGGCGGCATGGCCAGGAAGAATTGTTTGAATGCCTCCAGCCCGCCCGCCGAAGCGACCATCCCCACCACGGTCAGGACCGACTGCGGTTCGGCTTGAATGGGCGTCTCCGACGCAACCGCCTTTCTGCGCGGAGCCGGCGTTTTTTTGGCCCGGTCAGGCGTCGCGGGGCCGGGCTTGACGTCAGGTGAGCCTTTTTTGGCAGGCATGTTCAGGGAGCAGTCGATTAAACAGCGGGAACATCAAAACTTGGGTTCAGGAATAGTAACAAAAAAGCCTGGGATGCCGACAACCCCGCGCAACCGCATTAACAGGCTGGATTACAGCGGAATGCCGTGATGCCCGACACTCACACGCTTGGCCTGCGGCCCCTCGGCGGCCATTTCCTCTATGAATTTCACCTCGACGCCCTCCTGAAGCTGATCGAAACGGCTGTTCACCAGATTGTCGGAATTGAAATACAACTCGTTGCGTCAGCTCGCCGGATGAAACCGTAGCCTTCCTCCGGCACCAGCCGCGCCACCAGGCCGGTGAATTCCTGCGCGTGGACCTTGGTCTCGCCATGCAGGCGCCTGGCATAGTCCTTGAGTTTCCGCCCGGCCGCATCGAAGGCATCGCGCAGGGCGACATACACGTCCTCGTGCTGGTCGCGGTTCACCACGATTTCGCTCCCGGGCACCCCAATGTCGAGGCGGACGTTGAAAAACTTGCCCTGATGCTTGTGCTGGTGAGGCATTTCCACCACCACCCGGCAGGACATGATGGGCTCGAAAAAGGTCTCCAGTTTGTCGGCCTTTTCACGAATGTGCGATTCCAGAGCGTCGGAGCGTTCCATATCGCGAAACGTGATTTGCAGGGGCGTGTTCATATGCTTTTCCTTTCGTCAGGTTATCCATAAAGTTGGAATCGATCCCTTGCCGCCAGCCATGCGCCATTGGCCATCTCCCAGCCAGCAATAGCCGAACTGCTCCCGGTAAAACATTCCTTGGGTTCCATGGTTCTGGCCCCGTTTGAGTCTGGCATATTATTAAAGCGATGCCAGTTGCAGCGGACGCGCGGCACCCGCCAATCCCGACCATCTGCTATACCTTGAGGCAGACGAGCTCACCCATGCCCATAAGACATCAAGCATGTGGAAAAGCATGGCGCAGAATCCCATTGATGTCCCGGTCACGTGAGTCCGCGCCTGTTGGCGCTGTTCAGAAGCCGGACCAATCATCCTGAATGCACCAGCTAGGTCAATCCAGAATTCAAGGGGCACAACATGTTGAAGAAACGGCGCTCAAGGCGTGTTCTGGCGATCGTGCTGGTGGTCGTGGGCGGCGTGCTGATGGCGCTGGCGCCCGAGATGTGGATTGGATTGCTTTTACTTGCGCTGGGCGTGCTGATCGAGTTGGCCGGTATTGCGCTGGAACGCAAAAGCTAGATGAAGAAGGAGCCGTCGGGCTTGAATCAAGTCGGCTGCCAGACCGGCGATTCGCCAAGCTTTCAAGCTTGCGGAGATGATCCAGGATCAATTGTGAGGCCTGCCCCAGGCCGATGCCGTGGTGTTGCGAGGGTGCGAAAATCGCGGCGATACCCAGAGGGCATAAAGGCGCCGCTCCCACAGAGGTGTGCCGCAGGCCTCGGCATGCCAGGAGGGTCGCCTCGGCCCGATGCCGTGGTGGTGGTATCGACTACCGCCAGCCTTTTAACCTCAGGGATAAGCGGTAGCCAGCGTCTCGTCAACCAACTGCTTCAGGGGTTCGTAGCCGAAGCTCGGCAAGGGTTTGCCGTTGACGAAGAACTCCGGGGTCTTGGTGACATTCAGGGTGCGCGCGTCTTCCAGGTCCTGCGCGATCAGCCGGGCAATTTCCGGCGACTGCATGTCGTGCTGCAATTGCTCCAGGTTGAGATCCATCCCTTCGACATGCTTCCAAACGCGTTCGGGCTGCACGGCGTGATGCTCGACCCAGTCGTCCTGCACGGCCAGCAGGGCTTCCAGCGTTTCCCAGAACTTATCCTGTTTCCGCGCCGCTTCGAGCAGCGTCACCACATAGTCTGCGTTCTGGTGAAACGGCGCGAAGCGCATCACCAGGCGGATCCGTTCGGGATGAGCGGCCAGCATCTCCTTGACGAAGGGATAGAAGCGGCGGCAGGTCTCGCACGCCGGATCGATGAACTCGACGATCTGCACTTTGGCGTCGACCGGCCCAAGCACCGGTGAATGCTCACGGACCAATACCGACTGGTTCTGTGCGACCAGCTGTCCGGTCTGTTCGGTTTTGTCGGCACGGTAATAAAACGTACCGGCGGCAAAAGCCAGCAACAGCACGACGACGACGGCGATAAACAGCGGTTTTTTCATTTGGGCACCTTGAAATGCGTCAGCACAAGCGACGCGATGATGATGGAAAAGGCCAGGACGGAAAGCATCGGCAGCGTCACAAATCCGACCCAGCTGATCTGTTCAACCGAGCATGGCACGCCCTGGCTGCAAGGCGTAGCGCTTTCCGGAACCAGTCCGCTGGCGACCGCCCAGTGGAAAGCCGCCAGCAGCCAGCCGGCCAGCGCCAGCGGCAGCGCGTAACGCACGACCTTGCGGTCGAACGGAAACAGCCCCGCCCCCAGGATCAGCACCAGCGGAAACATGCAGATCCGTTGATACCAGCAGAGGACGCAGGGGGTGTAACCCATCACCTCGCCAAGAAACAGGGCGGCCAGCGTCGACACCGTGGCGACCAGCCAGCCCATAAAAACCAGGTTCCAGCCAGGGTCTTGTGCAAGCTTGGAAGTATTCATGGGCAGCATGATAGGCCAGAGCGTGCCGTGCCGCTAATGGCCCCCAGCACAGTGCAGCGCCCGATCCTGTCCTCGCGCACAGTTCCACGGCTACAATCGGACGCATGAGTGTTCCGCGCGCCTATATGCTTGTTGCTGCCATCGCTGTGGCAGTGGTGCTAGTG
>JBPPMF010000033.1:0-4254 GCA_051305915.1 Thiobacillus sp.
GAGATACATCTGGTTCGGGTCCACCGCCTGTTCCACCGGCACCAGATGGCTGATGGCGAGCCAGGCCAGCAGCGCACCGCCCAGCATCTTGATCACCCCCGGCAGCACCCAGCCGGGCCCGCCCACCAGCACGCTGGCCCACCAGCGGCGACGATTGGCGGGGGTGTATTCCGGCATGAAACGCAGGTAGTCCACCTGCTCGCCCATCTGGGTGATCAGCGCCAGCCCCACCGCCATGGCGGCGCCGAACAGGTGGATGTCGAAGCCGGCGGTGCCGTTGCCGGCATAGCCGACGATGCCGGCAAACGCCCCCGGCTCCTTGGCCAGCAAAAACACAAACGGCAGCACCAGCATCACCAGCCAGATCGGCTGGGTGATTGTCTGCAGCGTGCTGATGACGGTGACGCCATGGGTGACCAGCGGAATCACCACCAGCGCGCAGATCAGATAGCCCCACGCAGGCGGAATGCCGAACGCCAGTTCCAGGGCATAGGCCATGATGGCCGCTGCCAGGGCGAAGAAGATGAAGGTGACGGAGGCGTAGATCAGCGAAGTGATGGTGGAGCCGAGGTAGCCGAAGCCCGCGCCGCGCGTCAGCAGGTCCATGTCCAGCCCGTAGCGGGCAGCGGAGATGCTCACCGGCAGGCCCACCATGAAGATGATCAGGCCGGTGGCGAGGATGGCCAGCGCGGCGTTGAGAAAGCCGTAGTTCACCAGCAGCGTCGCGCCCACCGCCTCCAGCACCAGGAATGCTGCCGCCCCGAAAGCGGTGTTGGCCACCCGCGACTCCGTCCACTTGCGATAGCTGCGCGGCGTAAAGCGCAGCGCGTAGTCCTCCAGGGTCTCGTTGGCGACCCAGGTGTTGTAGTCGCGGCGGACCTTGACCACGCGCTGGCGTGCATTCGGCGGATCGATCTGTTCGGTCTGTTCCATCCGTCAGCGAGCCCGCGCCGGGAACATGCACGCGCGCCGACAGCCAGAACGGCGGCCTGTGTGCCTGGTCGCGCGGTCCTGGCCGGACATGGTTTTCTCCCAACAAGCGGTGCGGTTCGATCGGTAGCCCAGAACCCATCAAGCAAGCGATGTTCCAGCTTGCGGGTAACTGACCAAGCCATTGTTTTTGATTGGTTTATCAAAAGCCAAGCGGCCATGCCGCGCCATGTGGCCTTTGGCTACGCACCATTCCTGAGCATTCCTGAACAGGCCGCACCAGGTACGGGCACGGCGGCCCCGATGGCCGCGCACGCACGGTGGCGTTCACGCGCCCGGTGTAAGCGGCCGTCGCGGCGGGGCATAATCAGCGCTTTCGATCGCCGAAGGCGTCCCCATGATCCAGCCCCGCCTGCCCATCCTGTCGCTGCTCGAAACCCGCGTCCTCGGCGTGCTGTGCGAGAAGCAGCACACCGTGCCCGACACCTATCCGCTGTCGCTCAACGCCCTGGTAGCCGGCTGCAACCAGAAAACCAGCCGCCATCCGATCATCGAGGCCAGCGAAGCCGACGTGCTGTCCGCCATCGACAGCCTGAAGGGCCCCGCGCTGGCGATCGAAACCAGCGGCGGCCGCGTCACCCGCTACGCTCACAACATGGAGCGCGGTCTGCACCTGCCCTCGCAGTCCATCGCCCTGCTCACCGCGCTGATGCTGCGCGGGCCGCAGACCGCGGGCGAACTTCGCATCAACAGCGAACGCCTGCACCGCTTCGCCGACATCTCGGCGGTGGAAGGGTTTCTGCAGGAGCTGGCCGAACGCCAGGAAGGCGCAATGGTGGTGGAACTGCCGCGCCAGCCCGGCGCGCGCGAGAACCGCTGGGCCCACCTGCTTTCCGGCGTTCCCGCCATCGAGGAAACCCCGGCGGCTTCCTCGGCAGGTGTTTCCGCTGCCGACGTCACCGTCGGTGAGATCGCCGCGCTCAAGGCCAACGTGGCGCGACTGGAGACTGAGGTCGACGCGCTGAAAGGCTTGGTGGGCAAGCTGTGCGCAGAACTCGGGGTATCGGCTGACTGACTTGAGGCCAAGTCCGACTAAACCGCCCCTAAATCCGTTCTGCAGGCCTTCAGCGAAAGGTCGTAAAACCTCAGTGGTTCCCATTTGTCGGCGCTGACTCAAGGCCTGGAACCGGAAGTCACAGGTGACTTGACCATCTCTTTATAATGGTCAATTCCCCTGATTCGTGGGAAAGACTCCTCCTCCCGCCGCGCCCTCTCTTTTCATTCCACTCCATGAAATCTCGCTCATCCCGTTTCATCGCCCTGCCTTTTCTACCTTACGCCATCTTGTTTCTGGCCATCGCCAGCCTGACACGTCTAGCGCTAGCCTTGCAAACCGGTCTCGACAAGACGCCGCTCTCACTCTGGCCCGGCCTGTTGCTGCGCGGCATCGGATTCGACCTCGCGGTGCTGACCTGGCTGCTCGTGCCCATGCTGCTCTGGGCCGCGCTGTGGCCGGTGCGCTGGCGCAATACGCGTTGGCAGGGCGGTTTGCGCCTGGCGATCTTCTTCCTGATGGCGTCGATCCTCCTGTTCGGTGCGCTGTCGGAATGGGTGTTCTGGGAGGAATTCGAAACGCGCTTCAACTTTATTGCCGTCGACTACCTGGTCTATACGCATGAAGTGATCGGCAACATCGTCGAGTCGTATCCGGTAGCGCCCCTGCTCGCCGGCGTGGCGGCGCTGGCGGCCTTGCCGACCTGGCTGTTCCGCGCGCATATCCGCGCCGCGGGTGTTCCCGCGACGCGGGCAGGCTGGCGCGTAGCGTACGCTGCGCTGGCGTTCGCCCTGCCCTGGGGCGCCGCGCACCTGGCCGATATCGACCAGATGCAGTTTTCCAGCAACGCCTACGCCAACGAGCTGGCCGGCAACGGCCTGATGACCTTCTTCGCTGCCTTCCGGCGCAACGAACTGGATTACGAGCGTTTTTATGCGACGCTGCCTGCCGAGCAGGCAGATCGCATCCTGGCCGAACTCGGCGTCGAGCGGCAGCCGCTCTCGAAGGCACTGAGGCCCGGGCCGGACGAGAGCGAGGCTTTCAATCCGCAGCGTGTGCCGTTCAAGCGCCCGCCACGCAACGTGGTGCTGATTTCGGTGGAAAGCCTGTCCGCCAAGTTTCTCGGCAGCTTCGGCAATCCGGCCGGCTTAACCCCGCGGCTGGATGCGCTGGCAAGGGACGGCCTGCTGTTCACTCAACTGTATGCCACAGGCACGCGCACGGTGCGCGGGCTTGAGGCCTTGTCGCTCGGCACGCCACCGATCCCCGGCCAGGCGATCGTGCGCCGGCCCGGCAACGAACATCTGGCAACGGTCGGCGAGATTCTGCGTCGCCTGGGCTATGAAACACTGTTCCTGTACGGCGGCTACGGCTATTTCGACAACATGAATGGCTATTTCGCCGGCAACGACTATCGCGTCGTCGACCGCACCGATTTCCCGAAAGCCTCCATCGGCTTCGCGAACGTCTGGGGCGTCGCCGACGAGTTCCTCTACGACAACAGCCTGGTGCAGCTCGACCGCGCCCATGCCGCCGGCAAGCCGTTCATGGCGCACATCATGACCACCTCCAACCATCGGCCCTATACCTACCCGGATGGCCGCATCGACATCCCCTCGCCGGGCAAACGCGAGGGTGCAGTGAAATATACCGATTACGCGATCGGCCACTTCATCGACCAGGCACGCAACAAGCCCTGGTTCAACGAAACCCTGTTCGTCATCGTCGCCGACCACTGCGCCTCCGCCGCCGGCAAGACCAAGCTGCCGGTAGCCGGCTATCACATCCCGTTGATTCTCTACGCACCGGCCATGCTAAAGCCGGGGCGCGATGAGCGCGTCGCAAGCCAGATCGATATTCCGCCGACCCTGCTGGACGTGATGGGCTTGCCGGGCGACGACCATTTCTTTGGCCAGTCGCTGTTCGAGCAGCGCCCGGAAAATCGGCGTGCCTTCATCAGCAACTATCAGGAACTGGGGTATCTGAAGGGGGGCAAACTGGTCGTGCTCGGCCCCAAGCAACGGGTCAACACCTTCCTGATCGATGCCAACGGCGACGCCAGCCCGACTGCGCCGGACACGCGTCTGCGCGACGAGGCCGTGGCCTACTACCAGACCGCATTCAAGGCGTTTAAGGAGGGGGCACTGAAGATAGGCGCCCCGGGCACGGCACGATAAGCGACCGCGGGGCGAACGGCATCACTGCGGATTCCCCCGCTCTGCCAACCACGCCCGCCAGCCGCCGTATTGCGTGATGTCCCGCGCATCAGC
>JBPPMF010000092.1:0-2578 GCA_051305915.1 Thiobacillus sp.
CGCGTCAGCGCGGTGAGTTCAGCGGCGAGTTGCTCGACCTTGAAATAGGTGAATTCGGTTTCCAGCCAGACGTGGAGGCTGGCCTCCATCTCGGTGGCAGAAAGCGGCGGCTGCGCCATTAGAAGATCGAGGAGGAGAGTTCCTGGATCGCTTTCAGCATGTCGGCGTCGTCTGTCACCGCCTGCGCGACCGCCGATTTGCATGCGGTCACCGGACTGACGCCGTCGGCAATCAGCTTGCCGGCATGCACCAGCAGCCGTGTGGAGGCGCCTTCTTCCAGTCCGCTGCCTTTGAGATTGCGGGTCATCTGGGCGAAGCGCACCAGATTGTCGGCGACGGCGTCACCGACGCCGGATTCGGTGGCGACGATGCGGCGTTCGAGTGCGGCTGACGGGTAGTCGAATTCCAGTGCGACAAAGCGTTGCCGGGTGGATTGTTTCAAGTCCTTGAGGACGCTCTGATAGCCGGGGTTATAGGAAATCGCCAAGCAAAATTCGGGCGGAGCCTCAACCTCCTGGCCAAGCTTCTCCATCGGCAAGGTACGGCGGTCGTCGGCCAGCGGATGGATCACCACCATGGTGTCCTTGCGTGCCTCGACCACTTCATCCAGATAGCAGATGCCGCCGCAGCGCACCGCGCGGGTGAGCGGACCGTCGACCCACACGGTTTCGCCGCCTTTCACCAGATAGCGGCCGACCAGGTCGGAGGCGGTGAGGTCGTCGTGGCACGATACGGTAATCAACGGCCGCTTCAACCGCCATGCCATGTGTTCCATGAAGCGCGTCTTGCCGCAGCCGGTGGGACCTTTCAGCAGCACCGGGATCTGCTGACGGTAGGCGGCCTCGAACAACTGGATTTCGTCGCCGACCGCTTCGTAATACGGCTCTTCTTCGATCAGATGATGGGCGGGGTCGAGCGTGCGGGCGGTCATGGTCGGGGGCTGTCAGAAGCAGCCGGATTGTTGTTTCTTGCGTTCGAGTTCTTTGACTTCCTCGTTCCAGGCGCTCATCTGTGCCTGCGAGTAGCCGTTGCGCCGCGCCTTGTCCATTTTGTCGAACACACGCCCCAGTTTGTCGGTCAGCGTATCGCATTGACGCGCCGAGACGCGGACAACGGGTTTGCCGGTGGTGTGCTGGGTTTCAAGCCGAAGGGTGGCCGTTTCTTTGGGGCTGGCCGTTGTCTTGGGTGCGCGAGCCTTGGCCGGCTCTACTCGGACGGGCGCAGCCTTCACCGGATCAGGCGTGGGCGCAGGATCGATTTCGACTTTGCGGGTTTCCCGTGCATTGCGGCAAGGCAGGTTGGAATACGTGACCTTGCCTTGGGCGTCGATGCACTTATTGAGCGCGGCCTGCGCCAGTGCCCCTGCGGGGTGCAATGACGTCAACACGAACAGGGCAAGTGCAATCTGGCGCATGGCGTTTCAGTGTTCGCCTGAATATTTGTCGTCTTCCAGTTCCATCTTTTTCTGGAATCCGGCTTCCTGATTCTGCTCAGCCATGGCGCGCTTGCGTGCCAGACGTTTCTCATACGCCCCCGGGTGCTGCTCGACAAAGTCTTCGCCGAACAGCGCGTGGCGCAGGAAGTTCATGCCAAAGTCGAGCAGGGCTTCGTCGTCGGCGATCAAAGTTGCCATGATCTCGACCGGAATGTTGTAGGTGTCGTTAAAGCTCGGGCTCATGACGAACGCACGGAAACGGTCGACGTCGTAGCTCGCCATGAAAAACAGCTGGTTGGAAATCGGTGAGGGCTTGCCGATGGCGGGGCCGGCCGACTTGCGTTTGACCACCAGTTGCCGCCAGGCATGGGCCTTTTCGTCGTATTCGGCGACGCCCTGTTCGGCGCGGTATTGCTCGATGGTCTGCGTCTTGTCCTCGAAATGACCGAGGCAGTGCGGCTCTTTCACCATGGCATACGCGCTGCGGTCGACGTATTCGTCCGAGCGGCGCATGGTCAGCAGCGCCACCGGGTAGTAACGGCAGGCGGTTGGGCGGTCTTCGTAGACACCGCAGCCTTCGGGGGTCATGAATTGGCAGGCGGTGCCGCCTTCAACCGGCTTCAGCTTGACGCCAGGCATGCCGTCCTTGTCCATCTCGAACGGCACCGAATACTGATTGAGAAGCTCGCCGGACGACATGTCCAGGCGTTTCTTCAGGCGCAGGATGTCATAGGGGGTAAGTGGAATGTCGATGTTGCTGCAGCATGCGTTCCAGCACTTGACGTTGCGATGGCAGCGGAACTGCAGCGTCGCATCTTCCGTCAGCATGATGGGTTTGACCGGGCTGCCCGCAAAGGGGGAGTCTTCGATCATGTCTTTGAATTCAGCTTCGTTCATGGTTCAACCTCGTGGGGCGTGGCCCCTCACTTCAAAAATCGATAACACACAGTCGGGAGTGCGTAGGGTACGCGCTTTCGGCTGGATGCTGAACAACCCTGCATGCCTTGCTGTTATTGAATCGGGGAAAAAAACCGGGCGCCAGATGGCGCCCGGTTTTAAAGGGCGCCGTAAAAAAACAGCGGCGCGCCCGGTTTTAATGGGCGCCGTTAAAAACAGCGGCGCCCGGCATTTACTGCTTCACTG